>CAZJBT010000038.1:4225-16384 GCA_964544345.1 uncultured Oscillospiraceae bacterium | reverse complement strand
CAAGACCGACCTCTCGCGCCTTGAGCGCGGGTACGAGCGTCAGCTCGGCGGAGATGAAATCCTCCTCCGTCATGCCGTATTTTGCGTTCAGCAGCTTGAGCGCAGCGAGCTTGATGCGCTCAGAGCCATCACCGCCGTCCGGTATACTTGCGAGCAGCGCGTTGAGCTGCTCGGCCGTCACGCCCTCAGCCAGCGTCTTTTTCATCTGGTCGCCCGCGAGGTGGATCAAAAGGTCGGTGACATAGAAGATCGGATCAGTATCATCCTCGCCGATGTTGACCGTGATGGTCGTACCGTCCTTCATGGCGATGACGCCGTGCAGCGCGAGCGGCACCGTCGTCCACTGGTATTTCTTGATGCCGCCGTAATAGTGCGTCTTGAGCAGCGCCAGCTCGCCATCCTCATAGAGCGGGTTCGGCTTGAGGTCGAGACGCGGCGAATCGACATGCGCCGCGGCGATGTGCGCGCCCTCAGCAAGGCTCTTGCTGCCGATCACCGCGAAGATAATGGACTTGCCGCGGTTGTTGCAGTAGACCTTGTCGCCCGGCTGAAGCGTCATGCCCGGCTCGTAGGCGCGGAAGCCCACGGCCTCCGCCTGACGGATGGATTCCGTGACGGCTTCGCGCTCGGTCTTGGCCGCATCCATAAACGCCATGTAATCGCGGCAATAGCGCTCCATTTCGGCAGCATCGGTCTCGCTGATGCGGTCATAGCCGTTCTTCGGCGCATAAAACAGGGTATCGCGTTCTGCTTCACTCATGATCAGTTTCCTTCCTTATCCAAATTTAAAATTCTTCTGAAAAGCTCATCGCAGCGCGCACCGAATTCCTCCGGCGCGGCGCAGTCGTTTACCAGCGTTTCGTCGCAGCGCTCGCTGTAGTATTCGTTCGGCTTCTGCGCGCCGATACGAAGGCGGGCATATTCCTCGGTGATGCCCTCGCGCGCGATGAGACGGCGTACACGATCATCCACCGGCGCGGTGACGGCGACGGTCACGTCGCACTTTTTATCCAGGCCGCCGCTGAGCAAATTGATCGCGTCGATGGCAACGGCGGTCTTTCCCTCCGCGCGCGCGCGGTCGACGCGCCGCCAAACCTCGCGGTCGACAAAGCGCAGAATGATACCATCAAGGTCGCGCAGCGCCTTCTGGTCGGAAAAGACGATCTGGCCGAGTTTTTTCCGGTCGAGGCTTCCGTCCGTCACGACGCCGGGAAAGCACGCATCCAGCGCGCCGATCAGCTCTTTGTCGGTCTCGAGCAGTTCATGGTAGACCGCGTCACAGTCGATGACCGCGCCGCCAAGCGCTTCGAGCCGGAGCAGCGCCGTCGTCTTTCCGCAGCCGGTGCCGCCCGTGATGCCGACGATCTTCATGTCTCTTCCTCCCCGGACACAATGTGGAAGCCGGCCGCTTTTTTCAGACGGTTCTGCACAGCGTATGCCACGCCGCCGCCCTCTGGACAGCGCGCGTAGATATGACCCGCGCCGGCGTCGTCAAACGAACGCAGCGCCGCGAACAAGCCGCGCGCAAGCGTCTCCGGCGCAGCGGCGCTGCCGTAGGCCGTCGGGTTGAGCCCACCATAGAGCGGCAGCTCCTCATCAAAGCAGAGCACTGCGTCGCCCGGCGCAAAATGGCGGCGGACGAAACGAGCGGCGGCCTCGGCCGAGCCGGAGACGATCGTCACCTCGCCCGCCGGGGCGTAGTGCTTATATTTCATGCCCGGCGCGCGGACGACCGCATCCGGCGGCAGCTCGCCGAGAACAGCGGGGTCTACCTCGAGCGCGCCAAGTACCTCGCGTAGCTGCTCCGGTGTAACGCCGCCCGGGCGAAGCAGGCGCGGCACGTCGCCCGTCAGATCGACAATGGTGGACTCCACGCCGACACGGCAGGCTCCGCCGTCGACGATCAGATCGATCTTTCCATTCATATCGTGCAGCACATGCTGCGCGGTCGTGGGGCTTGGCTTACCGGAGGTGTTGGCCGATGGCGCGGCGATCGGCACACCGGCGGCACGGATGATCTCGCGCGTGACCGCGTTGTCCGGGCAGCGGACAGCTACGGTGTCAAGCCCCGCCGTGGTTCGGCGCGGCACGATATCCCGGCACGGCAGCACCATCGTGAGCGGCCCCGGCCAGAAGCGCGCGGCAAGCGTGCGGGCGGACGCCGGGATACTGCGGCAGACCGCGTCCAGCTCGCCCGCTGCGGCGATGTGCAGGATCAGCGGATTGTCCTGCGGGCGACCTTTCGCCTCAAAGATCTTCAGTACCGCGTCAGCGTCGAGTCCGTTCGCGCCAAGCCCATAGACCGTTTCGGTCGGGATGGCGACAAGCCCGCCCGCGCAGATGACGGCCGCGGCACGCGCCGCTGTCTCCGGCGCGCCGGCCGGGAGAAGCTCTGTTTTCATGTGGCCTCACGCTCGCTGTCTTTGAGTTTTTCCGCCTGATTCGCTGTCACAAGCGCGTCGATCAGCTCGTCGAGCAAGCCATCCATCACCGCGTCGAGCTGATAAAGCGTCAGGCCGATGCGGTGATCCGTGACGCGACCCTGCGGGAAGTTATAGGTGCGGATGCGCTCGTTGCGCATGCCGGTGCCGATCTGGCTCCTGCGCTCGGCCGAGACCGCGCCCTCAATGCGTTCCGCCTCGATGGCGTAGAGCTTCGAGGCGAGCATCGCCATCGCCTTTTCGCGGTTCTGAAACTGGCTGCGCTCCTGCTGGCACTCGACCACAAGGCCGGTCGGGATGTGCGTCAGCCGCACGGCGGACGACGTCTTGTTGATGTGCTGACCGCCGGCGCCGGATGAGCGAAACACATCCATTTTCACATCCTCCGTCCGCAGCTCGACCGAGGCCTCGTCCATCTCCGGCAGCACCGCGACCGTAACGGTCGAGGTGTGGATGCGGCCGCTGGACTCTGTCTCCGGCACGCGCTGGACACGGTGGACGCCCGATTCAAACTTCAGACGCGAGTAAGCGCCCTCGCCCGTAATGGAGAATACGACCTCCTTGACGCCGCCCAGCTCCGTCTCGTTCAGGCTGAGCAGCTCGACCGACCAGCGGCGCGACTCGGCGTACATGGCATACATCCGATAGAGCGAGTGGGCAAACAGCGCACTCTCCTCGCCGCCAACGCCGCAGCGGATCTCAACAATGACGTTTTTTTCGTCATTCGGGTCGCGGGGCAGAAGCAATACCTTCAATTCTTCCTCCAGCCGCTCCATCTCCCCGCGCGCGCTTTGAAATTCCTCCTGGCAGAGAGCCTTCAGCTCTGGATCTGCGCCCTCGCTCAGCTCGCGCGCGTCCGCCATCTGTGTTTCCGCCGCGCGCCAGGCGCGCCAGGCTTCCACGATCGGCTCCAGATCCCGCTGCTGCTTGCGCAGCCGCGCCGCGGCCTTGGGGTCGGCATAAAAATCAGGCTGCGCGGCGCGCTGTTCCATCTCCAAATAGCGGTTCTCCGCCTCCTGCAGCCTTGCTTTGATGCTTGGCAGCATCTGCCGCACCTCCTTTCCACAACCAGATTAGTATACCAGATTCTCGCGCCGATGTAAACACGCGCGGATGCCGCACTGCATCATTTTGGCGATTCCGCGAATACTATTCCACCCAGGCAGCCGCTTAATGTTTTTGACTTGGCGTACAAATGATGGTACAATAGCTATAAATAGCTATTGTACCCGCGCATATCGGCGCTCGCATATCGGCGCTTTACGGAGGGATTGACCATGACAACGATCCAGAACCTGTTCCGCCAGGTTTCGTTTGAGCAGGTTTGGCAGGAGCTGGCTGCGGACGCAGGCGACATTGAAGCCTACCGCGATAGCTTCAAAAGCATGTTTGACGAGCTGTGCACCGTACAGCCGGAGGAGAACACTGCGCAGATGACCGTCTGGCTCAAAATGGCCGAGGATCCATTTGCCGCCTTTTGCTTCGACGACGGGGACGATCCAGAAAGCCTCGCAGACGACAGCGAGCCGGAAGAATACCTTCAGGTGTTTGCCTACATTCCGGGCGATGAGGACAGCTACGCCATCGGCGTGAAATCGCCCGCCCAGATCGCGGGCTTCAACCTTGCCGACGAGACGGCGCGCGCCTACCCGCCCGCTCAGATCGCAGCTCACATCCTGACGGAGATCACCTACACCTCATCCATGGCCTCGTCCACCTGGGGCACGAGGCTCGACCAAGCCGGCGGCGGCATCTACGCAGCGCAGAGCTGCGTTGAAGGCGGCCTGCACGGCCTGTCGCTCGAGCATCTGCGCGAGCAGATGGGTCTTGGCGAAAAAAAGGAAGACCTTAAGGAAAAATACGGATTTCTATTTTAAACAAAAATAAGGAGACTCCATGGAAAAGAACATCATTGATGCGGGTTTTATCCGCCGCCCCGGATGGAAGCGCACGGTTCTGAACATAATACTCACGTTGGTGTTCGGCGCCGTCTACTATTATGTGTCGCTGCCGGCGCTGAATATCCACGCTTCGGAGCTATACGGTTTTCTTCTCACACTTCTCATCGTATTCGTCGTGTTGACGCTGATTTCGTCAGGGCTGACAGCGATACTCTCCAGCCCGCGCGAGGCCGGAAACGCCATCAAGTCCAACTGTAAGATCCCATTGATCGCGGCGGCCTTGATCCTCATCGTCGTACTGATCGGCAGTCTGGTCGGCGCGGTGATTTTCCGCGCGGGCGCATACAGCGAGCTGCTCGTGCCCGAGCCGGGCGATTTTGCCTCCGAGGTTGAACAGATCTCGTTCGACCAGATCCCGATGCTCGACAGCGACTCGGCCAATGTGCTTGCCACGCGCAAGCTCGGCGAGCTGAGCGACCTGGTCAGCCAGTTTGAGGTGGACGCGTCCTCGGTTCAGATCAATTACCTGAACCGGCCCGTACGTGTGACCTATCTCAACTACGGCGACTTTTTCAAGTGGTGGAATAACCGTTCCAAGGGCATCCCGGCCTATCTTGTCACCGACATGGTGACGCAGGAAGTCTCCGTCATCCGCCTGAGCGAGGGCATGCACTATTCGCCATCCGAGCTGTTCAACCACGACCTGATGCGTCATCTGCGCTTCGCCTATCCGACCAAGATGTTCTCCGACGTCAACTTTGAGATCGACGAGAACGGCCATCCGTGGTGGGTCGCCTCGGTCAGCACGCGCACCATCGGGCTGTTCGGCGGCGAGGATATCATCGGCGCCGTGCTGTGCGACGCGGTGACGGGCGAAACGACCTACTATGATACGGCCGACGTACCGACCTGGTGCGACCGCGTGTACAACGCCGACCTCATCATCGACCAGTACGACTACTATGGCCAATACCACAACGGGTTCTGGAACTCACTGTTCGGCCAGACCGACTGCACCGTCACGACCGACGGCTACAATTATATCGCCCAAAGCGACGACGTATGGCTCTACACCGGTATCACCTCCGTTGGCGGCGACCAGGGCAACATCGGCTTCATTCTGGTCAACCAGCGCACCAAGGAGGCTCGCTACTACTCCTGCGCTGGCGCCGAGGAATATTCCGCGATGGACTCGGCCGAGGGCGCAGTGCAGCAGTTTTCGTACACGGCCACCTTCCCGCTGCTTCTCAACATCGGCGGGCAGCCGACCTACTTCATGGCGCTCAAGGACTACTCCAACCTCGTGAAGCAATATGCGATGGTCAACATCCAGCAGTACCAGATCGTCGCGACCGGCGCGACTGTCGTCGCCTGTGAACAGAACTATCTCGCTCTGCTGCGCGAGAACAACATCACGGCCGACGTCGCCGGAACGGACGTGCCAAACGAGGCAAAAACGGTCACGGGCCGCCTCGATGAGATTCGCACTGCCGTCTTGGATGGCACAACCTACTATTACCTGCGCCTGGAGGGCGAGGATATCTTCTACCGCGTCAGCGCCGTCGAATGTGAGAATGCCGTCATTCTCAATGTCGGCGATGACGTAACCATCACCGCCAGCAGCCAATCCGGCGGCAGCATTGTACAGGCGGAATCTGTATCGTAGGTGATTTGATTTGAAACGTACCGTTCTGCGCGGCTCCATTCTTGGAGCCGCGCTGGTTTTTTTCTGCTTCCAGCTTTTCTCTGTGCAGGCAGGCGCATCCGGGATCGCCGAGACCGGCGGCGGCGTGCCGGCAGGCTACCTTGCATTGACCTTCGACGACGGGCCGACCGCCGGCGCGACAGAGTATCTGCTCGACGGCCTGCGCGAGCGCGGCGTCCCGGCGACGTTTTTCCTGTGCGGCTACCGCATCGAGCTGTACCCGTCGCTTGTCTCCACCATCGCGGCAGACGGACACGAGTTGGCTGTCCACGGCTTCACGCACGCGTATTTGAATACGATGGAACAGGCTGAAATCGACAAAGAGCTTGCCGGGACGGCGGAGCTGATCGCCGAGCTATCCGGCGTGCGCGTACACACCTTCCGGCCTCCCGGCGGGCTATACTCCGAGGCGACGCTTGCCGCGGCAGAGGCGAATGGGCTGTCCGTCGTGCTCTGGAACGTCGATCCGGAGGACTGGCGCGACCACGACGCCGCCGTGATCGCGCAGCGCATCCTCGCAAAAGCCAGATCCGGCGACGTGGTACTGCTGCACGACCTCTATCGCACCTCTGCCGACGCGGCCTTCCGCGTCATCGATACGCTTCAGGCCAGGGGCTGGCAATTCGTCACCGTCTCTGAGCTTGCCGATCTCAACGGCCAGACGCTGACGCCTGGCCAGATCCTGGCGCTCGCGCCATAACAAAGTCTCCGCATGGCTGCAGCCATGCGGAGACTTTGTTATGCTTTGACCAGACACAACCGTTGAGCCGCGACCCGTGCCATCAGCCAAAAAAGGCGTCGATCTCATCGGCGGTCGCCTGGACAGAGCCTTGGGCGAAGCCGGGCTTGCCGCCGCCGCGGCCGCGGAGCGCCTCGTTCACACGCTTGACCAGTTCGCGCACGTCGCCATCCGGGTCGCCAATGGCGTATTTATAGCCCTCTGCGTCGCTGCCGGCGAACACCGCGCAGCGGCCGCCGCAGGTACCCAGCACTGCGTCGGCCAGGCGGCGCACTGCGTCCGGGCTCATCGGCTCGCGAACCATGAATACGTCGCCGCGCCCCTTGACCTCCTGCGCGATCTTTTCAAATGAGGCGTTCTCGAGCACCGTTACACGCTGTGCCAGAGCGGCCTTTTCGCCGAGCGTCCGTTCAACGAGCGCCGCCGTCTCATTCAGCTTTGCGCTCAGGAGAACTGAGACGCCGTGATTCTGCTCCGCGTTCATACGGGCAAAATCATAGGCTCGACGGCCGCAGACCAGTTCGATGCGCACGCCCTCATGGAACTTCTGGCAAGAGATCGCTTGGATCAGTCCGATCTGACCAGTCGACCGCACATGCGTGCCGCAGCAAGCGCATACGTCGCTCTGCGGAAAGCGGACGATCCGCACCTGCCCCGTCAGCGCCTTCTTGCTGCGGTATGCAAGCCCGGCCAGCTCATCCGGCGATGGATAGAATATCTCGGCCGGATCGTCCCGCCAGACGGCCTCGTTCGCTTTCAGCTCGATCTCACGCAGGCCGGCCTCGTCGATCTCCCCATCAAAGTCGATCGTCACTGTGTCCGCGCCAAGGTGAAAGCCGACGTTATGATAGCCGTACTTCTCATGCACCAGGCCGGAGAAAATGTGTTCGCCCGAATGCTGTTGCATCAGGTCAAAGCGGCGCGCCCAGTCGATCTTTGCCGCGACCGTGCCGCCCGGCGCAAGCGGCGCGGTGCAGGAATGCACCACTTGTCCGCCCTTCTCATGCGTGTCAGTCACACGCACCTCGTTCAGATAACCCGTGTCGCCCGGCTGGCCGCCGCCCTCGGGATAAAACACCGTGCGGTCGAGCACGACCTCATAGCCCGTCTTTCCCTCCGCGCAGGAGACGACTCGCGCCGTGCATTCCGTCTGGAACGCGTCGACATAGTACAGCTTTTCTGTTTCCATGTAGTTTCCTCCAAAAGAATCCTGACCTGATTATACCACCGCACTGTCAAAGATTCCACTGCAATCTGCCGGGAGTTACGCCGGGAGGGTGAAAAAGCGCGGCGCTCCTACAGGGAACGCCGCGCCCGTATTTTTCTTTCTCCGTCAGGTCTTGGCGATCGACAGACGGCGCTGATACCAGCGAACCAAGCACGACAGGGCAAAGTTGATGATGAAATAGATCACAGCCGCCAGGCCAAACAGCACAAATACATCGGACGTGTTGACCGTACCGGTACCGTTGTAGCGGTTGGCAGTGGCAAGGATCTGCTTGAAGCGGCTCATCAGCTCGATCGTAGCGATGTTGGCAAGGTACGACGAATCCTTGACCGTCGTGATGACCTGGCTGAGCAGGGTCGGGATGATGCTGCGGTAGGCCTGCGGCAGAACGATATGGAGCATGATCTGCACGGTACTGAAGCCCTGCGAGTGGCCGGCCTCGAACTGGCCGCTCGCCACAGCGTTCAGGCCGCCGCGGACGATCTCCGCAATGACCGACGAGGTGAACAGCACGAGCGCAATGGTCGCCTTGAACAGTTGTCCCACATCGACGCTCGAGAGTCCGAAGTGCTTGCCCGTAAACGGGCTGGGGATAAAGACCAGGCAAATAAAGATCCACAGCAGCAACGGCGTATTGCGGAAAACTTCGATATAAGCGGTCGCGAGCCACTTGAAGACGCGGGTCTTTCCCTTGCAGTAGTTGCGGCAGAGCGCGAGCACTGAGCCGAACAGCACGCCTACCACGACGGCGATCAGCGAGACGATCAGCGTGAACGCAAGACCCTTGGCCAGGTACTGCAGCAGTGCGCCGTTGGCGATCATAGAGAGACTGCCCTTAAAATTCGTCATGGCGCATCCACCGTCCCTTCGTCAGAGTGCGGGGCAGGCTCGTCGAGGTGCTCGGCCTTGATCAGCGCGTCCAGCTCGGCATCTGTGATCTCCGGCTGCGCATTGACGGCCACCGTAACGCGCTGATCGCGCGACTTGAGGTTGGCCTCCCAGCGACTGGCCAGCGTGGAGAGCGGAAAACAGACAAGGAAGAAAATCACGCCGCTGACGAGATATGCCGGCGCGTACGCGCCGCCGGTCTGTGCGCCGGTGACAAAGCTGTATGTCGCGGAGATGAGGTCTGCGCCGCCGATGATATACAGACACGAGGTATTTTTAATGAGCGCCACCACCTGATTGACCATGGGCGGCAAAATGATTTTGGTGGTCTGCGGGACGATAATGTGGTACATCAGGCCAACGTAGCCGAAGCCCTGCGAATGAGCGGCGTCAAACTGCCCGGCGGGGATCGACTGAATACCGGCACGAATGACCTCGGACATATACGCGCCATGGTAGATGCCAAGACCGATCATACCGGTACGGATCACACCCAGGCTGTGACCTGAGAATGCGAGCGCATAGTAGATGAACAGCACCTGCAGCAGCAGCGGTGTATTTTGGATGAGCTCAACATAAACACGTGCGATACCGCGCAGTGCCTTCTTGCCGCTCGTGCTCATCAAGCCGATCACAAGACCAATGACGAGCGCAAGCAGAAGCGCAACCACGGCTGTTTCGACGGTGTTGAGCAGGCCATTGAGAAACGTATTGCGGTAGACCCAGACCTTGATCCATTTATCGGCGCTTAACAGTCCATGCAAGTGCGATCCCCCCTTTCCGATTTCAGCAGCGGAAGCGCCCGTAGCCCGCGCGCCTCCGCTGCGGGCAGGAGCCGTCGGGTTCCTGCCCTGAAGTTATGCAGCTTGTGTGGGATCAGTCCAGTCCCCACTTATCGACCAGGCCGTCGATGGTTCCATCCTCCAGCCAGCCGGTGATGAGCGTCTCGATCTCCGCGGAGAGCGCAGCGCCCTTCTTTGTGGCAACGCCGTACTCCTGCGGAGAGAAGTTCTCCTCGATGTAGCTACGGCCGTCGGTCTTGTAGATGGCAAGGATGGACTTATCGACGCAGAACGCATCGATCTCACCCGCGGCCAGCGCAGTGGAGATATCCGGATAATCGGCATACTGCTGGAACTTGACGCCGTCAGTCCAGGTGTCGATCTCAAAGGCGTCGGCATTGAAATTATCGCCGGAAATGACGCCCGCGTCGATCATGGCCTCAACAAGCGCCTTGGCGGACGTGGAACCGGAGGAGACGCCGACGGTCTTGTCCTTCAAATCGGCCAGCGAGGCGATGCCGGACGAGTCCTCGACCAGAACGGTGATGGCGTCCGTATAGTACGGCGTTGAGAAATCCCACGATTCCTTGCGCTCGTCGGTGATGGTAAAGGTCGCGATGACGCAGTCGATATCGCCTGCATCGAGCAGCTCGGTGCGGGTAGCGGCAGTGACAGTGGTAAACTCCACATCGTCATAGCCGAGCGCCTCGGCCAGCATATTCGCGAGGTCGATCTCCATGCCCTCGTACTCGCCGGTCAGGGTATCCTGATAGCCGAAGCCCTGCACGGCGTTCTTGACGCCGACGCGGAAGGTGCCGCCGTCGGCAAACGTATCAGCTTCGCCGCTGACGTCGGCGCCTGTCCCGGCGTTGTCCGCCGCATCGGAGCCGGCGTTGGTATCCGCCGTATCGTCGGAGCCGCATGCGGCCAGGGCGAACACAAGCATCAGCGCAAGCAGAAGCGCAAGCAGTCTTTTCAGTTTCATTGTGGTTTCCTCCTATGGCTTAAATATCTTGTACGCGCGAAGCTGCACGTCGCAAGCGATCAGCGGAGAATCTTGCTCAGGAACGCTTTCGCGCGCGGATTCTCCGGACTTTCAAAGAAATGTTCCGGCGTGCCCTCCTCCAGGATGCGGCCGTCGTCCATAAAAATGACGCGGTCGGCGACCTGGCGGGCGAAGCCCATCTCATGCGTGACGACTACCATGGTGATGTTCTCCTTGGAGAGCTTGATCATGACGTCGAGCACCTCCTGTACCATCTCCGGGTCGAGCGCGCTGGTCGGCTCGTCGAACAAAACGATGGGACTCTGTGTACAAAGCGCCCGCGCGATGGCGACGCGCTGCTGCTGGCCGCCGGAGAGCGTGGACGGATAGACGCCGGCCTTGCTCGTCAGACCGACGACCTCAAGATAGTGCTGCGCCAGCTCCGCGGCCTCTTTCTTCGACTTCTTCTGCAGCTTGATCGGCGCGAGCGTCAAGTTTTCGAGCACCGTCTTGTGCGGATAGAGGTTGAACTGCTGGAACACCATCGAGATCTTGGTGCGGTTGATGCGCGTTTTATTCTTCGGCGTGAGCAGCTCGCCGTCGATGTAGACCTCACCGCTTGTCGGCGTCTCAAGGAAGTTCATACAGCGAACCGTGGTCGATTTGCCGGAGCCGGACGGCCCGATGATCACCAGCTTTTCGCCCTCGCCCACGGTGAGATTCACATCCTTGAGGACATGGAGATCGCCAAAGCATTTATTAACATTGACCAATTTGATCATCAGGAAGAGGCTCCTCTCGTTTTTTGCTGCAAGCGCAGGGGCATAATATACACCATTCAGTTGCATAAATCGTCCGCTGCGCGCCGCTCTCTTCTGCGGCGTTAGAATAATTATACCTCATCTTCTTGCAAATTTCAAGAGACCATTCCACTTATTTCCGAATTTTCACCTCATTTTTTGCAAGTTTCGTCTCAACTCTCATTCAAAAAGCGTTTTTTGATCAAAAGCGCTTGAATTTGAATAAAAACGCACTCAATTTTGTGACATTTTTCCGCATCGCGTGCAAATCCCGCCGGAGATTTTACAGCGGAACGATTGACAAAAAACGCAAAATGACATACTATGACCATGGTTTCGCCAATTTGTATATAATAAAGGAGGGAACAGAATGGACGCTGGAAGTAGTAACGGCACAATCGCAGGCCGACGATATGCATCGCTCTCCGGCGTTTTGTTCCCAATGACATAACGCCTGGCGTCGGCCGCTCATTGCGCTTTTACTTCCGATACTTACCCCGGCAAAATAAGTAAAGGAGGAAAGCAAATGGCAGAACATACCATCACCGTCGAGAGCGCGATCTCCGCGCTGCTCGATGAGAAAAAGTACGCGTCCCTGCGCGATATCCTCACCACAATGAATCCGGCCGATATCGCCGCAGTCTTTGAAGAGCTTGTACAAGAGCGGCTGCCCCTTCTGTTCCGGCTGCT
>CAZJBT010000038.1:0-4215 GCA_964544345.1 uncultured Oscillospiraceae bacterium | reverse complement strand
GCCGAAGGAGCTGGCGGCCGAGACCTTCGTGGAAATGGAGCCAGAGGCGCAGGAGCTGCTCATCCAGGGTTTCTCCGATAACGAGCTGAAGGAAGTGCTCGACGAGCTCTATGTCGACGACGCCGTCGACCTGGTCGAAGAGATGCCCGCCAACGTGGTCAAGCGCATTCTGCGCCAGGCCGATCCGGAAATGCGCACGATGATCAACGAGATCCTGCGCTATCCCGAGGATTCCGCCGGCTCGATCATGACGACCGAGTATGTCACGCTCCGCCCGCACATGACCGTCGGCGAAGCGATCAAGCGCATCCGGCGAACCGGCGTCGACAAGGAGACCATCTACAACTGCTACGTCACCCAGGACAAAACACTGATCGGCATGATCTCAATCCGCACGCTGCTGCTGGCCGATGACGATGAAGAGATCTCTGATATCATGGAGACCAACGTCATCACCGTCAATACGCAGACCGACAAGGAAGAGGTCGCCCAGATGTTTTCCAAATACGGCTTCCTCGCGCTGCCGGTCGTCGACCGGGAGAACCGTCTCGTTGGCATCGCCACCGTCGACGACGCGCTCGACGTCATGGAGGAAGAGGCCACTGAGGATATCGAAAAGATGGCCGCCATTCTGCCGTCAGACAAGTCGTACATGCGATCGAGCGTATTCTCCATCTGGCGCAACCGCATCCCGTGGCTGCTCCTGCTGATGGTTTCGGCGACCTTTACCGGGATCATCATTACGAAATTCGAGACGGCGCTGGCCGCGCAGGTCGCGCTCGTCGGCTTTATTCCCATGCTGATGGACACCGCCGGCAACTCCGGCTCGCAGTCGTCTGTCACCATCATCCGCGGCATTTCGCTCGGCGAAATCGAGTTCCGCGACCTGCTGCAGATCATCTGGAAAGAGATCCGCGTCGCCGTGCTCTGCGGCCTGTGTCTGGCCGGCGCCACTTTTGTCAAGATCATGCTGATCGACCGCTTGCTGCTCGGCAACAGCGACGTCACAGTCCTGGTTTCCTTCGTGGTCTGCATCACGATGGCGATCACCGTGCTGCTCGCCAAGATCGTCGGCTGTTCGCTGCCGATGCTGGCCAAAAAAATCGGGTTCGACCCGGCCGTCATGGCCAGCCCGTTTATCACCACCATCGTGGATGCGCTTTCGCTGCTGGTCTATTTCCAGGTCGCTACGCTGCTGCTTGGTATCTAACGAAAAAACGCCCCGAAGCAAGATGCTTCGGAGCGTTTGACGCTGTCGAAGAACGCCGCAGGCGTTCTTCGACAGGCGGGGACTGCGGCCTGCCGCAGCGCACGCCTTGTCCGCTGATGGCGGACAAGGCGCACGTTTACAGGCCGAGCGGTGTTTTCTCCGACGCACTGGTCGCCGGAGAAAACGATCCTGATTTGATTTCGCCGCTGCGGCGGCGAAACTCTACGAGGTTGTTCGACAAGCTGAAACGCCCCGAAGCAAGCTTCGGGGCGTTTTATTATTTCGTCAGAGGCCGCCTTTTGACGGCACAAAACCGCTATATCCTTATGCGTAGAAATCGCGGATCTTTCGCGCGCGAGACGGATGGCGCAGCTTACGGATCGCCTTGTTTTCGATCTGGCGGATGCGCTCGCGCGTGACGCCAAACATCTTGCCGACCTCCTCGAGTGTGTGCTGGCGGCCATCGTAGAGACCGTAGCGCATGCGGAGCACCTCAGCCTCGCGCTCGGTCAGCGTACCAAGCAGATCGTCGAGCGCCTCGGCGAGCAGCATGTTGGCGGTCGCCTCAGCCGGGCCAAGCATGTTCTCATCCTCGACGAACGAGCCAATGGTCGTATCCTCCTCATCGCCGACCGGCGTGTCGAGCGAGAGCGTATCGGCCGCAGTGCGCAGCGCTTCGGCGACTTTGTCATACGGCAGATTCAGCTCCTCCGCGACCTCCTCCATGGTCGGTTCGCGGCCGAGCTGCTGCGTGAGCTGGCGGCTGCAGCGCGTGGCCTTGTTGATGACCTCCACCATATGCACCGGAACCCGGATCGTCCTCGCCTGATCGGCGATGGCGCGCGTGACCGCCTGCCGGATCCACCAGGTCGCATATGTAGAGAATTTGTTTCCCTTTGTATAGTCGAATTTCTCGACAGCGCGAATGAGACCGGTATTGCCCTCCTGGATCAGATCCAGGATATGCATGCCCCGGCCGGAATATTTCTTGGCGATGGAGACGACAAGCCGCAGATTGGACTCGATGAGCTTGGCCTTGGCCTTCTCATCTCCCTCGGCGACACGCTTGGCGAGCGCCTGCTCCTCCTCCACGGACAGGAGCGGCACCTGACCGATCTCCTTGAGGTACATGCGAACCGGGTCGTCAAGGCTATACTCCGCCGCAAGCTCGACCGGATCGATCAGCTCAGCCTCCTCCTCCGCGGGCGCAGAATCCTCCGTGGTGTCAAGCACCAGCTCTTCGCCCGCGATCTGGATACCCATGGACTCCAGCACATCGTAGATCTCTTCAATTTTCTCCACGGAAAGCGCCATGCTCTCGAGTGCAGAGAGCAGCTCGTTCGACCGGATGACGCCATCCTTCTTGCCGCGCTTGATCAGCGCCTGCAACTGCTGCGGAATCACCAGTTCAGTCTTTTCCGCTTTTTCGGATTGTTTGGCCTTTGCCATACAGCACACCCTTGTTACCCAGCATTCCCGGCAAGCAGCAAAAAAACACCTGCAAAACAGACCCTTTCGCCCTTGCACGCTCTTTTAATTATATACCTGTCCAACCGACCTGACAACAGTTTTTTGTCTATTTTTGCACTTTCGGTGATTCTGTCGACCCTTCTCCCCACAGCATTCCCAAAAATCCAGCGATGCATACATAGTATATGAGGGATCAGGCCGGCTCAGTCTCCAATTTTTCCCGAACTGCGGTCAAAAAGCCCGTGCTCGTCACGACCTGCGGTGTCCCCTTTTCCCAGAGCGCGGCGAGGTCGCCCGTCATGATGCCGGACTCGATCGTGCCGATGCACGCGCGCTCGAGCCGGTCTGCGAACCCGGTCAGCTCCGGCAGGCCGTCCATCTCGCCGCGGCGGCGCAACGCGCCAGACCAGGCGAAAATGGTCGCCATTGGGTTGGTCGAGGTCTGCTCGCCCTTTAAGTAGCGGTAGTAGTGGCGCGTCACGGTGCCATGCGCGGCCTCATACTCGTACTTGCCGTCCGGCGACACAAGCACCG
Source organism: uncultured Oscillospiraceae bacterium (assembly GCA_964544345.1). GTDB lineage: Bacteria > Bacillota > Clostridia > Oscillospirales > Oscillospiraceae > CAKTOF01. The sequence goes on along the minus strand of CAZJBT010000038.1, from coordinate 1,001 downwards.
AGGTCATCATCGCAAGCGAGCCGAACGCAGTCGAGACCATGTCGCTCATCACGTCGCCGTCGTAGTTCTTGCAGGCCCAGATAAAACCGCCGGACGAGCGCATGACACGCGCGACGGCGTCGTCAATGAGCGTGTAGAAGTAGGTCAGCCCAGCCTGTTCAAATGCATCGCGGTACTCCCGATCGTAAATTTCGGCGAACGTCTCCTTGAAACAGCCGTCGTAGACCTTGGCGATGGTGTCCTTCGTCGAAAACCAGAGATCCTGTCTCACAGACAGTGCATAGGCGAAGCAGGCGCGGGCAAATGATTCGATCGACGAATCCTTGTTATACTGTCCTGACACGACGCCCGGGCACTCAAATTCATAGATCGTTCTGCGCGTTTCGTTGCCGTCCCGATCTGTAAAGACCAGCTCGGCCTTGCCCTCTGGCACGCGCAGCTCGGCAGCCTTATACACATCTCCATAGGCATGGCGCGCAAGCGTGATCGGTTTTTTCCAATTCCTCACGACCGGGCTGATGCCGTCCAGCAAAATCGGCGCACGAAACACGGTGCCGTCGAGCGCCGCACGGATGGTGCCATTTGGGCTTTTCCACATCTCGGTCAGACCATACTCGCTCATGCGCTGTGCGTTCGGCGTGATGGTGGCGCACTTGACGCCGACACCGTACCGTTTGATCGCCTCAGCCGCATCCAGCGTCACCTGATCACGCGTACGGTCGCGCTCGGGCAGGCCAAGATCATAGTACACCGTTTTCAGCGCGACGAACGGCTCGATCAGCTCTCGCTTGATCTCCGCCCAGAGCACGCGCGTCATCTCGTCGCCGTCCATCTCGACCAAAGGCGTCGTCATTTCGATCTTCTTCATAGGTGCAAGCAGGTTCCTCTCTCTTCGCAATAAATATGTGATACCATGACCGGAGGTCATGGTGAGACTGTCAAAGAACGCCGCAGGCGTTCTTTGACAGGGGACTGCGGCCTGCCGCAGCGCACGCCTTGTC
>CAZJBT010000037.1:0-16893 GCA_964544345.1 uncultured Oscillospiraceae bacterium | reverse complement strand
TACGCTTGGCACTCAGACGGAAACAATATCTTTAATTGTGTGAAACCGGAAAGGGGTTCCCGGACATCCATACAATCGAACCATTGGCAAATGCGTTAGGGCTCAGCGTCCTCGAGATCATGCGGGCAGAAAAGGCGGAAAACAGCCATAACACAGATATCGCCGAGGCTCTGCAAACCGCGGTATGGCTCGGCAGAGAAAACAGGAAGCAGGAGCAGACCGCTCTTGGGATCGCCGTCTTCACGACAATCGTTGCGGCAGTCCTTTTCTATCTGGCAGGCTTTGGCAATCTCGGCGGATCAATTGCGTTCGGCGCGATCGTTTCTGTTGCAGAAACAGCGGTCTATTATTATCTGGAAAATCGGGAGGATGCAGAAAGCCGAACGATCAACGCGATAATCGGAACGATCGCCGTCATACTGATCGGGGTCCTCCTTATCATAAGTATAAGGTGATCCACCAAGCGTTTGCTTATTATGATGCCCGTGGCAGCCAGCGCTGCCACGGGCAATTGTGTTAGGTCAGATAATACAGCATCTTCGCCACCTGCGCACGGGTGACGGCGCCGCGCGGATTGAGCTTTCCGTTCGAGCCTGAGATGATGCCGCGCGTGACCATCTGCGCGATATAGCTGCGCGCATAATTGCTCACACTCGACGCGTCGGAGAACGCCGACAGGTCGTCCTCGGCGTAGCCCGGCTCCTGCGAGCGGCCGAGGATCGCCATGGCCTCCTGCCGTGTGATCGTCGCGCCGGGCTTTGCGTAGAGCTGGCCGTCCACGTTCATCCCGTTCAGGTAACCGAGCGCATAGGCCGCGCGAACAGCCGGCAGCGCATAGGCAGAGATCGAGGAAACGTCCGCAAACGGCAGCGCCACGCCGTCATATTCACTCGTGTCGACGCCGAGGTAGCGGATAAGCGCCGTAATGAACGCCTGCCGCGTCATCGCCGCGTTCGGCGAGTAGATCAGCTCACCCGCGCCGTTGTATGCGCCCTGCAGCACACCGCGGCCATAGAGGTAGTTGACGTACTTCGACGCCCAGCTTTCCTCCATGTCGGCAAACACGTTCTGAGCCTGATAGCCCGTCTCGACGACCGCGCCGGCACGGTTGCCGAGCTTGTCCGCCGCAGTCAGCTTGACGATCGTCACGCCGTCCGTGATCTTCGCCGTCAGCGTTTGGCCGTCCCAGTCGAATTCCGCCGGCTCGTCGTCGCAGGTCAGCTTCAGCTCCGCGATGCCACTCAGATCGTCCGTGATCTGGGCAGTCAGCGTGCCGTCTGTCAGCCGGACGGAAATCAGCGGCGGCGCGGTGTCCGGATCCGTGATCCGAACCGTGACGCTGGCCGAGACGCCGCCGCACGAAGCTGTTACGGTTCCCTCTGTCCCCGTGCCGTTCGCCGTAAAAACGCCGTCGTCGTCGATCGAACCAATGTCGCCTGTGACAGACCAGGTGAAGCTGCGGTCGGAGCTAAAGACCGGGAAGCCGGAATAGACGGCCGACGCGGAAAAGTCCACGCTCTTTCCATAGGAGACGGAAACCGTGCCGCCGGTCACAGTGACCGAGTCATTCTGGATGGCGATGGACGTGGGCGCCTTGATGACCGACACCGTCGCCGTGCCGAACGCGCCGCCGCCCTCCGCCGTCACTGTGGTGACGCCGGGTTCGCCCACGGTCAGAACGCCTGTTTCCGTCACCGATCCGTCGGTGGTGCTGTAGCGCACGTCAGACGGCACTGCCGCAGTACGGAAGCTGCCGTCCGTCGCGCGCGTGGCGTAGGAGATCTTCGCGTTCGGCAGCGCGACGGCCTGCTGCGGATACAGGAAGATCTGCTCAGCCGCATCCGCCGCCTTTGTCGGCATGGTGAAGAAGATGAAGTTCGCGCATTTGCGCTGCTGCCCGCCCGAGGGCGAGTTGATCGTACTCAGCACATCGTAGCCCGGATAGCGCAACCCTGCCGTGGTAGAGCCGCCGCCGTCGAGGTTCAGCGCCGTCACGCAGCCAAGCTCGACCATCCGGTCGGCCAGCTCAGAGAGCGTGACGCCGAGGCTGTAGCCCGTCTGCAGCCCATCGACCGTGTAGACGACGAGCGTACCGTCGGCCTTCAGGCCGATCGCAGTGCGGCTCGTGCGCTTGTCCGCGCTGTCGAGCGTGAACGTGCTGCGCGCCGTGCCGTTCTCCACGAGCAGATCGTCGCCGCCGCAGGCATAACGCACCGCTTCCCACGCCGCGTCACATGAAGTGGTGATGGTCACGATATCACCCGCAGTCAGCGCCTGGAGCACCGCGAGCGTGCTGGTATAGGGCGTGCTCAGCGCCATGGAGATGGTAAAGCATCCCTCCGGGATCTCCGCCGAGTACGCCTCTCCGCTGTAGAGCACCTCGGCTTTCACCTCGCCGGACAAGGTCAGCGCCGCCGACTCCGGCCGGACGATCACATTGTACGCACGGATGGTGCCTTTCGTATGCGTGTCATAGTCACGCGAATAGACGATCACGCCGCTCTGTTCGGACAGCGCCTTGTTGTAGTGGACGCTGAAGCTGGTGCTTCCGGCCGTCATGCGTACCGTCAGACCCGGTTTTCCGATGACGGCGGAGCCGTCGGCATAGAAGCCGACTGAGTTGATGTCGCCGGACGAGCGGAGCAGCCCGTCTGTGACGATCAGACCGTAGGGCACGCCGCTCGCCATCTCGAAAAAGCTGCCGTTCACCGCGGCCACGATCGTCCGGCCCGAGGCGATCAGCGACGACGCCAGCGTGTCGAGCGTGCTGCGGCCGTAGAGCGTCGTACCGTAATAGACCATCGGTGTGACCGTGTCGTTCGCTTGGTATGTATAGTAGTGCTCCGTCTGCCTGCCATTTGCCGCTGTGCTCCAGTACGCAGCGGACGCATAGTTCATGCCGCTTCCCACCGCCATGCCCTCGCTCCGCAGCGTGCCGCCCAACACCGCGGCCGACGCGGCCTGCGCCAGCAGCGCCAGCGCCATCAAAAGCGCCGTCAGGCGCAAAGCTCGTCGTTTCATGGGAAAACCTCCTGTTTTGCTTGGAATGGTATTATGTTAACACACATTTAGGCAAAAAGAAAGGGGCAACCTGCGTCTGTCAAGATTTTTTACTTGACAATCCATGCACAATTGGATAGAATAACAGAGCTGTCAAGGGAAAACCCTTCACAGCGGAGGTGGCTCGATTGAAAAACGACGCGGTTTCCATGTCGCTGCTGTACGACTATTACGGCGGCCTGCTGACGGAGAAACAGCGCGGCGTTTTCGACCTGTACTACAACCAGGACTACAGCCTGGCCGAGATCGCAGAGCTGTCCGGCATCTCGCGGCAGGGTGTTCACGACACCATCGCCCGCGCCGCGCACACGCTGCAGGAATTTGAGGAAAAAACCGGAACCATCGCCCGCGCCGCGCAGGTCGACCGCGCGCTCAGCATCATCCGCTCTGCCGCGGCGGAGCTTCCGGCATCCAGCCAGCGCGCAGCTATCCTGGCTGCCGTCGATTCTCTGAAGGAGTAAGCTATGGCATTTGAGGGTCTGACTGAAAAACTCTCCAACGCATTCAAAAAACTGCGCGGCAAGGGTCGCCTGACCGAGGCCGACGTCAAAGAGGCTATGCGCGAGGTACGTCTGGCGCTGCTCGAAGCCGACGTCAGCTACAAGGTCGTCAAGGACTTTGTCAAGCAGGTCACAGAGCGCTGCGTCGGTTCCGACGTGCTCGAGGCGCTCTCGCCCGCACAGATGATCATCAAGATCGTCGACGAAGAGCTGACAAAGCTCATGGGCAGCGAGAATACGAAAATCAATCTCTCCTCCAGGCCTCCCACCGTCGTGATGCTGGTCGGCCTGCAGGGCGCGGGCAAGACGACGAACGGCGCCAAGCTCGCCGGTCTGTTCAAAAAGCAGGGCAAAAATCCGCTGCTCGTCGCGTGCGACATCTACCGCCCGGCCGCCATCCGTCAGCTCGAGGTCGTCGGCGAAAAGCTCGGCATTCCGGTGTTCCAGATGGGTCAGACCAACCCCGTCGACATCGCAAAGGCCGCGGTCGAGTACGCCGGCAAGCACGGCAACGACATGGTATTCCTCGATACTGCCGGCCGTTTGCATGTCGACGAGACGCTCATGGAGGAGCTGAAGAACATCAAGGCCGCCGTCCAGCCGGACGAGATCCTGCTCGTCATCGACGCGATGACCGGCCAGGACGCGGTCAACGCCGCGCAGTCGTTCAACGAATGGCTCGACGTCGACGGCGTGATGCTGACCAAGCTCGACGGTGACGCACGCGGCGGTGCGGCGCTCTCTGTCAAGGCTGTCACCGGCAAGCCGATCAAATTCTCCGGCACCGGCGAGAAGCTCGACCAGATCGAACCGTTTTACCCCGACCGCATGGCCAGCCGCATCCTCGGCATGGGCGATATGCTCACGCTCATCGAAAAGGCTGAGCAGTCGTACGACGAGAAGAAGGCAAAAGAGCTGGAGGCGCGCCTGCGCTCGAACAAGTTCACCTTACAGGATTACTACGATCAGCTCGTTCAGCTCAAGAGCATGGGCTCGCTCGAGGACGTGCTTGGCATGATGCCCGGTATGGGCAACCTGAAGAACGTCCAGGTCGACGAGAAGGCCATGGCGCGCACCGAGGCCATCATCCTCTCGATGACGCCGTATGAGCGCGAGAATCCAAACGTGCTCAACCACTCCCGCAAGCAGCGCATCTCCGCCGGTGCGGGCGTCAAGGTCGAGCAGATCAACCAACTGCTCAAGCAGTTCAACATGATGCAGTCGCTCGTCAAGCAGATGACGGCGACCGGCAAGAAGAAAAAGAAGCTCAAGGGTCTGCCCGGCAACCTGGCAGGTCTCGGCGGCGGCGGCCGCGGCGGCTTCAACATCCCCGGCTTTTGACACGTCGTATCAAGCCAATCAGCTTTACGAATAGAAAGATCCACACAGATTTTTTGGAGGTGATACCCATGGTGAAAATCAGACTGCGCAGAATGGGTGCGAAGAAGGCTCCCTTCTACAGAATCGTTGTCGCTGACTCCCGCAGCCCGCGCGATGGCCGCTGCATCGAGGAGATCGGCACCTACAACCCGCTGAACGACCCGGCCGCCGTTACGGTCGACGTCGAGCGCGCCCAGTACTGGGTCAAGAACGGCGCTCAGCCCACCGATACGGTCAGAGAGCTTCTGAAAAAAGCCGGCGCTCTGTAAGGAGAGCCAGCTATGAAGGAACTTTTGCTCTACATCGCACGAAATCTGGTGGACAATCCCGAGGCTGTCTCCGTCACCGAGATCGAGGGCGAGGAGACCGTGCTGCAGCTCCGCGTTGCGCCCGAGGATATGGGCAAGGTCATCGGCCGCCAAGGCCGGATCGCGCGTGAGATCCGCACGGTGATCAGATCCGTGGCACAGCGCCAGGGCAAGAAGGTCTCGGTCGACATCGTCGATTGACCCATTTGACGGCAAGCGCACCGCAGCGTGTCATTCCAAGGCTTCCGGCCTGGGCGCACTCTCCTGCCGGAGAGCGCGCCTTTGTTCCGGCCCGGAATGGCACGTTTTTTCTCGATCACGACCGAAGGGGGACTTTTTCATGCAGCAATTTCTGGAAACCGGCAAGATCGTCTCGACGCACGGCACCCGCGGCGAGGTCAAGATCCTGCCCTGGGCGGACTCGCCGCAGTTTCTGCTCGGCTTCGAGCTGTTTTACATCGGCGGCGAGCCATACCGGGTCGAACACGCGCGTGTCCACGGCTCCTGCGTGCTCTGCAAGCTCGTCGGCATCGACGATGTGAACCAAGCCATGGCGCTCAAGGACAAGATCGTCAGCATCGACCGAGCCGACGCACGGCTCCCCGCTGGCGCGGTGTTTCTCGCCGACCTCATCGGCCTCAGGGTTCTCTGCGGCGAGCAGGAGATCGGCACGATCTCCGAGGTGCTCCAGCCGCCGGCCAACGATGTGTACGTCGTCCGGGGCGAGCATGTATATATGATCCCTGCGGTAAAGGAATTCGTCGAGGAGGTCAACGTGCCGGGCGGCTTTGTCCGCGTCCGGCTGATCGAAGGGATGCGCACCGATGCGGATTGATATTATGACCCTCTTCGACGAGACAGTCGGCGACATGATGAATGAGTCGATCCTCGGCCGCGCACAGGAGCGCGGCTACATCAAGATCGAAGCGCACCAGATCCGCGACTACACGACCAACAAGCAGAACCAGGTCGACGACTACCCCTATGGCGGCGGGCGCGGCGCACTGCTGCAGGCTGATCCGCTCTACAATTGCTGGACGCATATCTGCGACGAAGCGGGCGGCCCGGTACACACCATTTATCTTTCGCCCGCCGGACAGACCTTTACGCAGGAGAAAGCGCGCGAGTTGCTGCAATATGACAATCTCGTGCTTGTCTGCGGCCACTATGAGGGCATCGACGAGCGCTTTATTGAAGAATGCGTCGACGAGGAGATCTCGATCGGCGATTTTGTACTGACCGGCGGCGAGATCCCGGCCATGGCCGTGGCGGACTGCGTTGCGCGCATGGTGCCGGGCGTGCTGCCTGACCCCGAATGCTTTGAGGATGAGAGCCACTACAACGGCCTGCTCGAATACCCGCAGTATTCGCGCCCCGAGGTCTGGCACGGCCTGCGCGTGCCGCCCATCCTTCTCTCCGGCCACCACGAGAACATCCGTAAATGGCGGCGAAAAATGGCGATCGCGCGCACCCGGGCGCGGCGGCCGGACATGTATGAAAAGCTGGATCTGTCATCGAAGGAGGACAAAAAGCTGCTTGCGCAGCTCGAGGAGGAAGAAACCAATGGATCGTACCATTGAGACCCTGAAGCAGTGGGTCGAAGAATCGGACAACATCGTCTTTTTCGGCGGCGCGGGCGTCTCGACCGAGTCGGGCATCAAGGATTTCCGCAGTGTGGATGGGCTGTACTCGATGAAGTTCAAATACCCGCCGGAGACGATGCTCAGCCACTCATTTTTTGAGAGCCATACAGAGGAATTTTACGACTTCTACCGTGACAAGCTGCTGCCGCTCGACTTTGAGCCAAACGCGGCGCACAAAAAGCTCGCGGAGTGGGAGTCGCAGGGCAAGCTGAAGGCCATCGTCACGCAGAACGTTGACGGCCTGCACACCAAGGCAGGCTCCAAGAACGTCTTTGAGCTGCACGGCTCGTGCTACCGCAATTACTGCATGCGCTGCCGGAAGTTCTACGGGTCAGAGTTCATCCGCGACAGCGCTGGCGTGCCGCGCTGCACCTGCGGCGGCATCGTCAAGCCGGATGTCGTCCTTTATGAGGAGGGCTTAGATGAGGATTGTATCAACGGCGCCGTGCGCGCCATTGCGCAGGCCGATATGCTCATCATCGGCGGCACGAGCCTGACCGTCTACCCCGCCGCCGGTCTGATCCGATACTATCGCGGACACCGGCTCGTCCTCATCAATAAGGATCCGACGCCCGCCGACGGCGAGGCCGATCTCACCATTCACGCGCCGATTGGTCAGGTTTTCTCTCAGATCTGAAACCGAACCCAGAATGCTGTGTAAATCTGCTGCGCGCCGATAACGCCATACAAAAGCAGCCTGTGATTTTGAAATCACAGGCTGCTTTTTTACATCTTTATCAAAATAACAACTGCGGCGATCAGGCAGATCACACCAACGATGCGGCTCCAGAGCAGCGCATGCTCCGACAGTTCGGCGTCTTTGAACTTCCAGCCCTCACTCATGTTCCACGCCGTCTCCGGAGAAAGCAGGTTGATCACACCGACGACGAGCAGAATCAAAAACATGAAAAATCCACCCATGGTACACCTCCCTGTTATTCTCAGGATACCATTTCGCTTGAGCCGGCGCAAGGCCGCATCAGAAAAATCCCCAGACAATTTTGACAAACAGGAAAGCCAGGACAATCAGGATGACCGGCCGAACCGCCTTCGCCCCGCACCGGATCACCAGCCCGGTGCCGACATAGCTCCCGACCACCGAAAAGGCGCCGGCGATCAGGCCGAGCCAGAGCAGCGCCTGCCCCGTCGCAACAAACACGACCAGGCTGCCCAGCCCCGAGCCGAGGTTGATCCACCTCATTGCGCCGGAGGCGTTCCGCGTATCAAGCCGGCCGAGCTTGACGAGCAGGAGCAGATAGAATGTCCCGGCTCCGGGGCCGTAGAACCCGTCGTAGAGTCCGACCACAAACAGCAGCGCCAGCAGCACCGTCATCCGCCCGCGCGAACAGCTTCCTGCGGGCGCGTCCATGTTCTTGTCGCGCAGGACGACGAACGCAATGACCGGCAGAAGCACGATCATCAGATAGCGCAGATACCGGTCGTCCACCAACAGCACAAGCCGCGCGCCGAGCAGCGAACCAAGCACCGACGCCGCCATCCCCGGCAGCGCATAACGCCACACGACGCAGCGGTTCTTGGCGTAGCGCAGGCTGGAAATGACCGCGCCGCAGTTGGCCGATACCTTGTTTGTGCCGAGCACCATATGCGCGGGCATACCGGTCAGGAAATACACCGGCAGTGTGATGAGTCCGCCGCCGCCCGCCATCGCATCGATCAGCCCGCCGAGGAACGTACCGGCACAGACCAGCACGATCATCCAGAACGAAAGCTCCACCACCCCGCCGCCTCATTTCATCAGAAATATGGCCAATCATATACCATTCGGTGGGAAATGCCTAGCGGCAATCAGCCCAAAATTTTTGGAAAATCCGGGCGCTTCTTCGGCGGCGCGGTCAGGGCTGCGCCACGGTGAAATCGATGTCGCCGCTCGTCGTTGTGATCTCACATAGCCCGGCGTCCGTAACGGACGGCGGCACGTCGATCTCTCCGCTCTTTGAGCGCGCGGAAAAGATATTTGTCGAGGTCAGGCTGCCTGTGACCGAGCCGCTGGTGGACTCCAGCTCCAGGCTTCCTCCGTCACAGCCTGCCAGGCAGATATCGCCGCTGGTCGTCCCCACCGCGAGGGCGCCGCGGACGAACAGGGCGCGCGCCGTGAACTCGCCGCTCGTCGCCGACGCGCTCAGGCTGTCCGCCGAGACGTTTTCCAACGACTGGTCGCCGCTGACGGACGAGAGCGTCAGCATCCCGGTCAGCTCCGCATTGAGAAGCTCCACTTCGCCGCTGGTGGTACCGGCTGTGACGCGCGCGGCGCTGAGATCACGCAGCGTGACATCGCCGCTGGTCGACGAGACGGTCAGCGCGCCGCACGCCGCATCCATGATCTCCACACTGCCGCTTGTTGTTCCGGCGGTCAGCTCATCGTCGACCGCGCCGGTGAAGGCGATCTCACCGCTGGTGCTCTCCAACCCGGCCTGCGCGAACGCAAAGCCATCTGCAACGTCAATGTCACCGCTGGTGCTCTTGAGGCGCAGCGATCCATACTGGCTCTCCGGCAGGTAGACCGTCACCGACAGCTCGGCCATCCCGCCCCAGTAGATGCCAATATGACGCTTCCAGTCCCGCACATCCGCGGCGCGGATGTAAAGCGTCCCGTTTTCAACTGTGACGGAATGGGAAACCGTATCGTTCTCAACACAGACCACCCGGCACGCGCCGTCCTCAGATGGACGAAGCCGGATATCGCTCGCGCTCGTCTGCACATCAAGGCTGTCGAACGGCTCGGCCACATTGTAGGTCTGTGCCGACTGATCGCCCGTGGTATTCAGGCGGGAAAAGTCGAATCGGAACACCAGCAGCGTCGCGATCAGGAGCACCGCGCCCGCGGCGATGCAGCCGCCCGCGATCCGCAGCGCATATTTTGTACCCTTTCTCATCTTAGTCCCTCCTTTTCAGGAACCGAGCCTTCACCCACAGTACGAAGGCGCGGCTGATGCGGCCGATGGCCAGCGCCGTCTGATTACAGCCCAAAAACAGCAGGATGCACAACCCCGCGCAGACCAGCCCCGCGCCGAGCATCAGCATGGCATGCGCCGCCGTCCACTGCCAGACGGCGAACGCCGTACCGGCCAGGCCGCTGAGCGCCGCCGCAGCCAAGCTGAGATCCACCGCGTACAGGCAGACCACGAGCGTCCAGATGACGACATAGACCGCCAGCATCACGACCGCCGCGGCCAGCAGCAGCGGCACCCACACCGGCGAGCCGAGGACAAGCAGAATGATTTCCCAGACACGCAGCGCGCGTGCCGGCCGCACCTTCTCGCACACCAGGCGCGGCAGCGGCATCTCCGCCAGGATCTGCGAGCAGACGTCCTCTACTGAGCCTATCACCGCGACGGCGGCCTCCTCGCTCAGGCCGTCCTCCATGCGGTCGTCGATCATCTCGCCGTAATATTCGATCGCGCGCTCCAGATCGCCCTGCGGCAGACCTGCGAGCCGCTCGCGCACGGCGGACAGAAATTGCGCTTTATTCATCACGCTTCTCCTCCCTGACAATAAACTGGTAGATCGACACGATCTCCTTCCATTCCTCCAGAAAAGCAGCGATGCGCGCGCTGCCCGCGGGCGTGATGTGATAATACTTCCGCAGGCGGCCGCTGTGCTCCACGGAGCGGACGGTCAGCAGCTCCGCCGTCTCCAGCCGGCGCAGGATGGGATAGAGCGTCGATTCGGAAATCGTCACATAAGGCTTGAGATCCTTGATGATCTGATACCCATACGAAGCCTCGTTCTTGATCGCTGCGAGAACACAAACCTCAAGCAGACCGCGTTTGAGCTGAATATCCATGTCATACCTCCCTTCGCGCCATACTATACTACACATAGTATTATCTGTCAAGCGATGCTTTCCGATATTTTTGGGTGCAAAGCGCTTCTCCAAACGAGCAAAACGGAGCCGCTGCAATCTCGATTGCAGCGGCTCCATCGGTATTGGATCAGAACTCGAGCTTATCGGTGTAATCGTCGGCGTTGTCCGCGGTGATGTGCGGGACGTTGGTGTAGTGGAAGTAATCCACGCTCTCGCCGTCGGCAAGCGCGTCGATGACCTCGAACACGCCCTCCACAGCGGTGGCGGTGGAGTAGAACGCGGTCAGCGTCATCTTGCCGTCCTGGATCGCCTGCACAGCGTCCTTCTGGCCGGTGATGGAGTAGACCTCGACGTCGGTCATGCCATCGGCCTGCAGCGCGTTCACGCCGCCAAGCGTCAGGTCATCGTCAAAGCCCATCAGCACGTCGATCTCGTCGCCGTAGGTGGAGATAAAGTTCTCCATGATGGTCTGCGCGTCGGCGCGGCTGGAGTAGGCCCACTCGATGCCAAGGATCTCATAGTTGGTGTTCTCGGTGATGTAGGTGTCGAAGCCCGCGACACGGTCGATGTAGTCGGACTGCACCGGAACGCCGCCGATCTCGACGATCTTCAGGCCGGCGTCGGTGCCATGCTTTTCGACGAGCGCCTTGGCGATGTCCTCAGCCATCGTGTAGTTGTTCGGGCCGCAGTATGCCTCAACATACTCCTGCCCCTCGGCGGCGACGTCGGTGTGCAGAGTGATGCACGGGATCCCGGCGTCAGCGATGTTCTTGACCCAGTCGACCGCGAGCGCCGGGTCGGCCGGGAACAGGACGAAGTAATCCGGATCCTGCTGGATCAGGGTGTCGACCTGCTCGCCCTGGAGCATGGCGTCGCCCTCAGCCGCCAGCGGTGTGAACTCCCAGCCGCGATCCTTGCAGGTCTGCTCGAGGTTCGAGTAGAGATACTGCGGCAGGAGCGCGATGTTGTAGGCAATGGCGGAATAGGCGATGGTCACTTTGCCGTCTCCGTTGCGGTCGGCAGCCAGCGTTTCGTCCGAGCCGCCCTCATCCTTACCGCCGCAAGCGGCCAGCGCAAAGACCAGCGAGAGCGCCAGGAGCAACGCGATGAGCTTGTTCACATTTTTCACAAGATAACTTCCTTTCAATCAGTGTTAAGTGTTATATGATGCCGTCCTCCGCGGCTGTCATATCATCAGGTCAAGCGGCCTGTTTCTCACCCGAGGTAAAGCGGTCGATGATCAGCACCACGATGAGCAGCGCGCCCGAGATGAAATCGACCCAGGCGACCGGAACCAGGAGCAGATTCATCGCCGTGGAGATCAGGCGCATGATCAAAATGCCGATCAGGATATTGAGCATCGTGCCCTTGCCGCCCGCCATCTTGATGCCGCCGATGACACAGGCCGAGATCGCGAACACGTCGCGTCCTTCGCCGAGCGTGTAGATCGCGGCGCCCTGATTCGACGCCATGAACACGCCCGCGAGCGCGCACAGAACGCCGCAGATCACATAGGCGAGGAACGCGGTGCGCTTCGTATTGATGCCGGCGAGCTTGCCGGCCTCGGCGTTGTCGCCGGTGATGTAGAGATGATTGCCGAAGTTGGTTTTGCGCATCACAAACGCCAGCACGATCAGGATCACTGCCACGAGGATGACCGTCAGCGAGAAGAACTTGCTGTCAAAGAACTGCAGCTTGGCGATGCTGCTTTTCAGCGCGTCGCGATCCGGCGGATAGATCGAGCCGTCCTTCGTGAAGTAGTAGACGATGCCCTTGTAGATGTAATTGGTCGCAATGGTCGCGATCAGGGGACTGATGCCCAGGCCGGTGACCGCGAAGCCGTTGATACAGCCCATCACCACGCCGGTGAGCAGCGCGACCGCCACGCCGAGCACGATGGAGCCGGTGGCCGTGATGACGACCACGGCCACAACGGCGCTCAGCGCCGCCTGGAAGCCGACGGACAGGTCGATGTTGCCCGTGACCATCACCAGCGAGAGGCCAATGGCGATACAGCCATAGATGCTCGACTCAAAAATGATCGTGTCAAAGTTGCGCGGGAGCTTGTCGACAACAAAGGTACCGACAACCAGCAGCGCCACGAGGATCAGCGCGGAATTATAGCTCAGCAGCAGATCCTTCGCCTTGCCCGGCGCGCTCAGTTGCTTTTTCTTTTCCACAGCTTGACCCCCCTTTCACTCAGAACGTCGATCGCCAGCGCGACGATCAGGATCACGCCCATGACGATCCACTGCGTATACTGGCTGTAGTTCAGGAATGTGAAGCCAGAGGACATGAAGCCGATGAACAGGAAGCCCACGACCGTGCCCCAGACGCTACCCTTGCCGCCGAGGATGCTGGTGCCGCCGAGGACGACGGCCAGGATGATATCCATTTCCTTGCTCGCGCCGATCTGCGGGTTGACCGAGACAGAGCGCGCAACAAGCGTGACCGCGGCGATGGCGCAGCACAAGCCGTTGAGCACATAGGTGATCGCCACATCGCGGCGGCTGTGGATGCCGGAGAAACGCGCCGCAGTCGGGTTTGCGCCGATGGCGTAGAGCCGCTGGCCGAACACCGTGCGCGAGAGCACGAACGCGAACACGATCACAACCGCGAGCAGGATGATGACCGGCACCGGGATGACGCCGAACAGACTGCCGAAGCCGATGCTCTCAAAGAGCGCCGTCTCCGCGCGAACGCTCTGCCCCGACGCCAGGATCAGCGTCAGCGCGCCGTAGACCGAGCCGGTGCCGAGCGTGGTGATGAACGCATTGAGCCGCAGGCCGCTGACGAGCAAGCCATTGATCAGGCCGCACACGAGACCGATGAGCAGCGTGAGCACGATCGCAGGGTCGCCCATCCGGCGGCTGAGCTGCGCGCACATGACGCTCATCAGCGTGAGCTGGCTGCCGACCGACAGGTCGATGTTGCCGGTGATCATTACGAGCGTCATGCCGCAGGCGATGATGCCGATGTACGTTTGCTGGCGGAACACGTTGATGACGTTCGACCAGGTCAGGAAGTTGCCGCCCGTGATCTGCGGGGCGAGGATGGAAACCAAAATGATAAACGCGATCAGCGCGAGGAACACGCCCGCGCCGGGCTTGGAGATATACGCGCGCCAGAGACCCGACAGGCCGCGCTTTTCCTCAAGGCTATTCTTCATGCCCGCCGCCTCCTTTCGCACCGTCCACCTGCTCCAGTTTTCCCAGCGCGGCGGCCAGTACCCGTTCACTGTCAAGTCCCTTCACCGGGAACTCCGCTGTCAGGCGGCCCTCGCACACGGTGATGACCCGGTCGCAGATGCCCATGATCTCCTCGATCTCGCTCGAGACGACGATGATCGCCATTCCGGTCTGCGCAAGTGCGCTGAGCAGGCCGTAGATCTCAGACTTTGAACCGACGTCGATGCCGCGCGTCGGCTCGTCGACGATCAGTACCTTCGGATCCATCATCAGCCACTTGGCCACGACGACCTTCTGCTGGTTTCCGCCCGAGAGGTTGCCGGCGAGCTGCGAGACCGACGGCGTTTTGATGGAGATGGACTCCACATATTCGTCCGCGGCCTTTTTCTGCGCCGTGCGGTTGATGACGCCGGCCTTGGCCAGCTTCGGCAGCCGGACGAGCGTCATGTTCTGCAGAATGGACAGCCTGAGCGCAAGCCCCTCCGACTTTCGATCCTCTGTGCAGAAGCCGACGCCGGCCTCGATGGAAGCCGCCGGATCGCCGCCGCGCAGCTTTTTCCCGTCGAGCACGACCTCGCCGGCGTTGTAGCGATCCGCGCCGAAGATGGCGCGCATGATCTCCGACCGGCCGGCGCCGACCAGGCCGAAGAAGCCCAAGATCTCGCCGCGCCGCGCCTCGAAGGATACGTCGGAAAACACGCCGTCCCTCGTCAAGCCCCTGACCTGCAGCACTGGCTCGCCGATCTCTGCCGGCACCTTCTGGTACAGATTCTCCAGACTGCGGCCGATCATATGCGCGATCAGCTCATCCTGCGTGGTGGCCGTCTTGTCCATGGTGATGATGTTCTGGCCGTCTCGAATGACCGTGATGCGGTCTGCCAGCTCCATGACCTCGTCGAGCTTGTGGGAGATGTACACGATCGCAATGCCGCGGCTCGTCAGCAGGCGGATGATACGGAACAGCGTCTCCGTCTCCGCCTCGGACAGCGATGAAGTCGGCTCGTCCATGATAATGATGCGCGCATTGCGCGTCAGCGCACGGCCGATCTCGATCATCTGCTGCTGGCCGACTGACAGGCTGCCGGCAAGCTGCTTGGGCGATACCGCCATACCGAGCTGATCGAGAATATCCTTCGCGTCGGCATAGAGCTTTTTGTAGTCGATCAGCGGCCCGCGCATCGGCAGGTTGCCAATGAAGAGGTTCTTCGCCACATCGAGCTGCGGTGCAATGGACAGCTCCTGGTACACACACGACACGCCGGCAGCGATGGCCTCCTGCGTCGACCGGAAGTGCACCTCGGCGTCGTCAAGGAAGTATCGGCCGCCGTCGGACGCATGCGCGCCGGTCATCACCTTGATGAGCGTGGATTTTCCAGCGCCGTTCTCGCCGCACAGGGCGTGGATCTCGCCCTTCCGCACATCAAAGCTGACTCCATCGAGCGCGCGCACGCCGGGGAAAACTTTGACGATCTGCTCCAGCCGTGCAATGGTCTTTGTTCCACTCAAAAGCATTCCCTCCTCCAAGCAGCGCGTCCACCCGCACGCCGCTCCTGAAATACAGTTAATATAGTTCAAGCTCAAGTTTTACAATTTTTTTATTCAATTTTACAGGATATTCTGGTTTTTGTATCGTTCTCCCGTTTTTCCCCCCTCCGCACGCCCGATCATGTTCCGGTTCGGGAAGCCGTTCCATTGTTCTGCCCGCGCCCGGGTCAAAAAAAGCTCCCGCTGTTCCCGCCGGGGAACAGCGGGAGCTTTTTCAAATCAGCGCGTGCCGGTGGAGCCGAAGCCGCCCGCGCCGCGCACAGTGTCGGACAGCTCGTCCGCCTCCTCATAGCACGCCGGTAGGAACGGCGTGACGACGAGCTGCGCGACACGTTCGCCATGCTCGATGGTTTGCGGCTCTCCGCCATGGTTATGCAGGGCGACCATCAGCTCGCCGCGGTAATCCGCGTCGACGACGCCGACCTTGTTTGCCGGCGCGAGACCGCGCTTTGTGGCCAGTCCCGAGCGGGCGTAGACCAGCCCGGCGTAGCCCGCCGGGATTTCGAGCGCCAGACCGGTATGCAGCAGCACGGTCTGCCCAGGCGCAATGATCAGAGGCTCGTCGAGGCAGACGCGCAGGTCGGCGCCCGCGGCCCACTCCGAGCCGAACGCAGGAAGCTGAGCTCGCGGGTCAAGCTTTTTGACCCGGATGACAGGCGCGTTCATATGTGCATCACCCCATCCCATGCGACGACTTTTCCCTCGGCCAGCGAGCGCTTCACATCGATGATGCGCTGGTTCGACGAGCCGCGGAAGCGCAGACCCATATCCTTCAGCTCCTCGACAAACGCGCCGTCGACGAGGATATCGATCTGGCCGAGCAGTTGTTCCGTGATCTCCCACGGGCCGCACTTTTTCGCCAGCAGGTCGTCGTCAAAACGGTTGCCGGTAAAGGCCCAGATCTCCTTTTCGGGGAAACGCGCTTTGACCTGGCGGGTCAGGTCAAGCACGGCAGGCTGGTTTTCCGGCTCGAACGGCTCACCGCCGAGTACGGTCAGACCGCGGATGTAGTCCGGTTCGACCAGACGCAGGATCTCATCGACCGTCTCCTGCGTGAAGGGCTTGCCATAGCAGAAGTCCCACGTCTCGGGATTGAAGCAGTTTTTGCAGTGCCGGCGGCAGCCGGACACGAACAGGCTCACGCGCACGCCTGGCCCGTTGGCAATATCGCGCGGTTTGATAGTGGCATAGTTCATTCCTGTTTTCTCCTTACCGGAACGCCGCAGCGCCTTACCGCGTCCCGCCTCACAGAGTCCCAGCTCTGCAGAGCCGAAAAAATTTAGCTTGCTTTTTCAGTGGTCTGCACGCCGGAAAAAATACCATATGTACAGCGAATATGCGCCGAGCGGCGTGCGCACTCTCCCGGATGAAGGGGCGGCGCAGCTTCGTCCGGTATCTTACAAATGCAGAACTCTCGCCTTGATTTCCTTGGTCTTTCCGACG
>CAZJBT010000036.1:0-17139 GCA_964544345.1 uncultured Oscillospiraceae bacterium | reverse complement strand
GTCCTGCTCTGTCCTGACTGCCATCGATGAGCAGAGTCCCGATATCGCCATGGGCGTCGACCACTCCTTTGAGGATGGGAACGATGTCGGCGCCGGCGACCAGGGCATGATGTTCGGCTTTGCCTGCACCGAGACGCCGGAGCTGATGCCGGCGCCGATCTCCTTTTCACATCAGCTCGCGCACAGGCTTGCCGAGGCTCGCAAGACCGGCGAGCTGGGCTGGCTCCGACCTGATGGCAAGTCGCAGGTCACAGTCGGCTACGATGAGAACGGCCGCGTGGCACGCATTGATACGGTCGTCGTCTCCGCGCAGCACGATCCGGATATTTCGATCGCGGAATTGCGCGAGGCCATTGTTGAATCGGTCATCAAGCCGACCCTGCCGGCGAACCTGCTTGACCGTGACACGAAATTCTTTGTCAATCCGACCGGCCGTTTTGTGGTCGGCGGCCCGGTGGGGGATTCCGGTCTGACCGGCCGGAAGATCATTGTCGATACCTATGGCGGCTATGCCTGCCACGGCGGCGGCTGCTTTTCCGGCAAGGATCCGACCAAGGTCGATCGAAGCGCCGCGTACATGGCGCGCCACATCGCCAAAAACCTCGTTGCGGCGAGGCTGGCATCGAAGTGCCAGATCGAGGTGGCCTATGCCATTGGCGTGGCGAAGCCGGTCTCCGTCACGGTCGATACATTCGGCACAGGAACGCTGCCGGACGATCGCCTGTCGCAGCTTGTTCAGGAGGTGTTCGATCTTCGTCCGGCCGCCATCATTTCGTATTTGGGTCTGCGCCGCCCGATTTACGCGCAGACGGCTGCCTACGGTCACTTCGGCCGTCCGGAGCTGGATCTGCCGTGGGAGCGCGTGGATCGCATTGAGGATCTGCTTGCGAAAGCCTGAGGAGGCATACAGATGAAAAAAATCGAGATCATGGGCTGCGGATACATCGGCCTGCCGACCGCAGTCACATTCACGCTGGCGGGCTATGAGGTCTGCGGTTTCGACATCAATCAAACCGTCGTCGATACGCTCAATTCCGGCAAGATCCACATTGTGGAGCCAGGGCTGCAGGAGGCGATGACCGAAGCTCTCTCAACCGGCCGGCTGCATTTTTCCAGCACGCCGGAGAAAGCTGATGTATTTATCATTGCCGTACAGACGCCTTACAAGGTCGTGAACGGCAAGAAGGTTTCGGAGATGAAGTATGTCGAGTCTGCTGCGGCGTCTGTCGGCTCCGTTGCGAAGCCGGGCGACCTGGTCGTGCTCGAATCCACCTCTCCTCCGGGGTCAACGCGCGAGGTCGAGCGCATCGTCGCAGAGCGCTCCGGCATGGAGAAAGCGCAGTTCATGACCGCGCATTGCCCGGAGCGCATTATCCCGGGCCGGATGCTGATCGAATTGCGGGAGAATGACCGCATTATCGGCTCGAACCGTCCTGAGGCCGCCGAATATGCGAAGGAGATCTATTCCAAGGTCGTGACCCATGGTACCATCCGCACGACCGACGATTTGACGGCTGAGATGTGCAAGCTCGTTGAGAACACGTTCCGCGATATCAATATCGCTTATGCCAATGAGTTGAGCAAGGTCTGCGACCGCCTCGGCATCGACGTGTTCAACCTGATCCAGCTTGCCAACTGTCATCCGCGCGTCAATGTCCACACGCCGGGCGTTGGCGTCGGCGGACACTGCATCGCGGTTGACCCGTGGTTCCTGCACGAAAAATTTGAAGACATCACTCCGCTCATCTACGAGGCGCGGCTCATCAATGACGGAAAGCCGGAGTGGGTCGCCGACCGCATCGCGTGCGATATCAAGCCCGGCGCGAAGGTCGCGGTGCTCGGCTTGTCGTTCAAGGCAGACATCGACGACACGCGTGAAAGCCCGTCCATCGAATTTGCCAACCTTCTGAAAGAGCGCGGCTATGAGGTCATCGCCTGCGAACCGTTCATCCAGGGCGATGTGGCCGGCTTTGCCAATCATTCGCTTGAAGAAGCGATCGCCGCCTGCGATTACTCCGTTATCACCCTTGCGCACACGCCGTTCCGGGAAAAAAGGGAACTGATCGCGGCCAAGCCATACTTCGATTGTGTCGGCCTGATGCGGTAACAAATATTCAATAGCCCGGCTTCCGATCCGATCGGAAGCCGGGCTTTTCACTACACGGCCTTATGTGTTTTGCCAGTCGGCCGGGTAGGTCACATAGAGAAAGCGCGCAAACTCGTTCACGCGGAAGTGGATCTTGCTGCCCTTCGGGATCAAGATCAGCTCGCCGGCTTTCGCCGTGGCTTCGCCGCCCGCGTGGACGATGGTCAGCTCGCCCGAGATCACATAGTCGATCTCGTCGTATTGCAGCTCCCACGGAAAGTCCGAGCGCGTCATCTCCATGATGCCCGCGCCGAGCCGGGGACTCTCAGTCAGCGTGAACAGGTCGTGCGTGTAGACTTGGTCGGTGGGGTTGCCGGTATCCAGCCGGTCATGCTCTGAGACGCGGATCGACTGCAGCGGCACGGCGCGTACACCCTCTGTTTCCTGCGCCATTGTTTCCGCAAGAACCTCACGGATGATTGCTTCAAGCTCGTTTCGATTCATTGCTGCCTCCTTTTGTCATCCACATCGCCAGTGCAACGGCGGTCACGCCGCCGACCAGCTTGCCGACGATCATCGGTGCGATCATGTCCGGCGCAAACCCGGCCGTGAAGCCGAGATGGTCGCCGAATACAAAGGCGGCAGAGACGGCGAAGGCCACGTTGATGATCTTGCCGCGCTCGTCCATATCTTTCATCATGCCGAACATCGGGATCGAATTGGCCAGGCTGGCCACCATGCCGGTCGCAGCCGTGTCGTTCATGCCAAGCGCGCGGCCAAGCCCCAGCAGCGGTTTTTTGAACACCTTCGTAATGGCATAGACGAGCGGGAACGCACCGGCCAGCACGATCGCGATATCGCCGACGACCTCAATGCCATCCGAGATGGGCGTCATCCCTGGTATGATTACAAATCCCGTCAGACGTTCGATGATCGCGCAGGCGAGACCGACTGTGATGACGATGACGACAAAGCGCCCGAAGATCGTAAAGCCCTTTATCATGGCGTTTTCCGCCTTCCACAGACCCAGCGCGATGAGCAGCGCAAAGATCACGATGGGGATCAGATTGCGCGCGACCATCAGGACGCTGAAGCCTGCGATTAGGCCGCCGACAAACGAGCCGATGGGGATCGTGATGACGCCGGCCAGCACGCCCTTGGCAAGATATTTCCGATCCTCCGGGGCTATGATCCCAAGCGCCACCGGAATGGTGAATACGATCGTTGGCCCGAGCATCGAGCCGACGATCAGACCGCCGAATTGACCGGCCTCCGGCGTCAAGGCCAGCTCAGCGGCAAGCGGCGCGCCGCCCATGTCGTTGGCGAGGATCGAGCCTGCAAACATCGCCGGATCCGCGCCCAGGAAACGAAAGACCGGTACCAGCGCCGGCCGGAGCACGTTGGCCAGCACGGGCGCAAGGGAGATGATACCGACCATGGCCAGCGCAAGCGACCCGAGCGCCATAATGCCGTTTTCAAACTCAGCGGCCAGCCCAAACCGCCCGCCGAAGATGCGGTCGAGCGCGCCGAGCACCATAAAGACGACCATCAGATAGACGATGATTTCATTGACTGACATGGGACTCCTCCATTTGATCGAGAATGGCGACGATCGCCGCGTCGACCGGCGCGTCGGTCAGTGCGCGGACGCAGGAGCCGCGCGCGATCAGGACTGCGTCGCCCACGCCCGCGCCGACCAGATCCATGGCGACGAGTGCCTCAGCTCCAAGCTGCGTGACGAGCAGCGTATGACCGGACAGCGGCGCACACTTCCTTGTGGCCCAGACCGAGCCGGTGACAATGCCGATCCTCATTCGCTTTTTCCCTCCAGAATGTCGCGTGCGAGCGGCGTGAGTACCGCGCCCTGCGGAGCGCTGCGGCCCTGCTGCAGCAGCGCACGAGCCTGCTGTGCCGTGATGAC
This sequence comes from uncultured Oscillospiraceae bacterium, assembly GCA_964544345.1. Taxonomy (GTDB): domain Bacteria; phylum Bacillota; class Clostridia; order Oscillospirales; family Oscillospiraceae; genus CAKTOF01. The sequence continues at coordinate 13,132 of CAZJBT010000036.1, read as the reverse complement.
GCGGCGGCTGTCCGGTTCGGCGAGTAGCTGCACGCCGAGCTGCCGGAGCTGCCGCTCCGCCTCCTGCAGCCTGCTCCAGAGCACCCGGTTTCTCGTCGTTCGGTAGCGGCGCGAAGCAAGCCCTGATTCCGCGAGATAGACCGGCTTGTCCTCCAACAATGCGGTCAGCGCCGGCTCGCAGTCAAAATGCAGTAGCTCAGAGAGCGAGAGCGAACCGATAACGACCGCCTCGTACGGCATTTCCCGAACCAGCTCATAACCGCAGTTGGTGTCCGGGCAGTTTCCGATCAACAGCGCGCGCGGCCGGCCTTCCCCCAACCGCCGCAGCACCTCGTCTGTAACGCGTTCTACCATAGCGTCGTTCATGACACGATCAGCCCCAGGTCGCCTTTGCGGAAGCCGCAGGCGTTGGCCTCGTCGTAGTCGATGTGGACGCGGGTGGCTGCCTTGCTGCTCACCCGTACCTTGACGCCGTCAAAAATGGTCGGCCGCTCGGACAGCGCGCGCAGCCGGATCTCCTGTCCGTCCGTCACGCCGAACCGTTCTGCGTCCGGCGGTGTAATATGCAGATGACGCTGCGCTACGATCACACCGTCCGGCAATTCGATTTCTCCAAATTCGCCGCGAAGGCGCAGGCCAGGCGTGCCGCTCAGGTCGCCGGAGAGCCGAACGGGCGCGTCGATACCAAGCAGTCTCGCATCGGTCAGTGAGATCTCCACCTGACTGCGGTCGCGCTCGGGGCCAAGTACGGCCACGCGCTCCAGCTCGCCCCTTGGGCCGATCAGCGTAACGCGTTCTTCCGTCACGAATTGTCCCGGCTGTGAGAGCGGAGCCTTTTTCGTCAGCGGGTGTCCAAACAGGAGCTGCGCATCGCGCTTTGTCAGATGCACGTGGCGACCCGAGGCCTCGATCTCGATGAACAGAAGCCGCCGCAGCTCGTCCGCGATCCGCGCTGCTAATTCAGTCATGTGGATACCGCCCCGCTTTCAGCTTGCACATCTGGATCCAGCACAGGCTGGACAGACGGTTCAGGCCTAAGATGATGTCGTCTCGCGTGACCGCGCCGTTTTCGTCGCGGAACGCCTCGTAAGCGGCCAGCTCGGTCTGCCGTACGACGGTGCGCAGCCGATTGACAGCGAGCAGCGATCGGGAATCGTGAAAATCCGGCATAAAGTGCGGCTGGCCGAAGTATTTCTCGGGATGGTGGCTCTGCTCGCGAAGCTGCGCTTCATCCAGTCCGCAGAGATTTACAGACTCCAGCGGCTTTTCCAGCACATCGCAGGGGATCAGCCCGCGCACGAACTCCAACATTTCCTGCAGCTCGCCGACCAGCGTGCCACGCTTTTCTCCTGCGGCTTCCGCCTGACAGAGCAGAAGCTCTGCCTCGAGTGCGTCGATCATGCCGCGGAACCGGATCCGCGGATGATCCTTAAAGACCAGAATATCGGCGCGCAGGTGCGTCATATGCTCCGGTTTTTCATGCAGCACTGCGCCGAAGAGGGTTCGATAAGTCGGCGCCTTGTCCGGTGCGCCGCTCGTTTCGCCTGTGAGGATCGGGATACGCCGGTGGTCGAGCCAGTCGCGCGCAGATGGGGTGAGGTGATCGCCCTTTGCGAGGTAGAGCACGCGCTGGCCGTCCCGGACGCGAAGATTGGCCTGCACGTCCCGTTCGGTCAGCAGCGCCATTTACATCCCGCTCTCTGCAATCTCGTGGCCGTGCGGCAAGATCGCGTCGACTTCAGAATGCGGCCGCGGGATCACGTGGACGGAGAGCAGCTCGCCGACCTTTTCAGCTGCCGCCGCTCCGGCGTCCGTCGCAGATTTGACCGCGCCGACGTCGCCGCGCACCATCACGGTCACCAGACCGCCGCCGACCTGTTCCTTGCCGACAAGCTGCACATTTGCGGCCTTGACCATTGCGTCGGCTGCCTCGATCGCGCCAACCAGGCCGCGGGTTTCCACCATACCGAGTGCATTTGTATTTGTCATTGAAATCGCTCCTTAACTGAGTTTTTGAATGATCTGATCGGCCAAAAGCCGAATCATTTCCTCGGAAATTTCGATCTGCGGCTGTGCCGCAGCATTAGTATGCCCTGCAAACGAGACGCTATCCCGCACGCCCCAGGCGACGCGCCGAAGGTTGATAAGATCGAATGGCCCGATGTTGTTCGACGACGAACTGCCGCCGACTGCGCCGCAGCCGAGCGTCAGGGCGGGAAAAAGCCCGGTGGTCGCGCCGATGCCGCCCAGTGCGGATGGCGTGTTGACCAGGATCCGCGAAACGGGCACGGCAGCGGCGAATTTTTCGACCACAGCACGGTCTTCTGCGTGCAGGGAGAAGGTGTGGCCGCTGCCCTCAAAGCGCAGGATCTCGCAGCAGCGTGCAAGCGCAGCTTCCTCATCTGGCTCCACATAGAGCGCGAGGATCGGACAGAGCTTTTCGTTGGAATAGGGGAACTTCGCGCCGACATTCTGCTCGCGCGCGATGAGAATGCTCGCGTCCTCCGGCACGCGCGTCAATCCCGCCATCTGCGCGATGCAGTGAGCCGATTTGCCGACAATGGCCGGATTCATCGTGCCGTTTGCGCGCAGAATAAAACCGGAAAGCGCCTTGGCTTCCTCATCAGAGAGCAGCACGGCATGCTGCGCCTGCAGCTCCCGCAGCACGGCGGTCTCCATTGCGCGGACGATGACGATGCTCTGTTCAGACGCGCAGATCGTGCCATTGTCGAAGGTCTTTGAAGCAAGGATCCGCGAAACGGCTTTATGCACGTCGGCAGTCGCGTGGATATAGGCCGGCCCATTGCCTGCACCGACGCCGATGGCAGGCGTGCCGGACGAGTAGGCCGCGCGCACCATCGCGCTGCCGCCGGTCGCGAGGATCAGCCGTACGGAGCTGTGGTGCAGCAGCTCGTCGATCGCGTCCATCGTCGGCGTGCTGATGCAGCCGATGGCGCCGTCCGGGCATCCGGCAGAGCGCGCCGCCGCCATCAGGATCTGCGCGGCGCGGCGGGAGCATCGCACCGCGTTGGGGTGCGGCGAAAAGACGATGGTATTGCCGCTTTTGAGCGAAATGAGAGTCTTATAAATGACTGTGGAGGTCGGGTTTGTGGACGGCACGATGCCTGCAACCACGCCGACCGGCACGCCGATGTCGATGGTTTTCTTTTCTCTGTCCTCCGCCAGTGTGCCTACGACCTTCATCCCGCGGATGGCGGCCATGATGCGTTCCGAAGCAAACTGGTTTTTGATCGCTTTATCCTCCGGCTTGCCGAAGCCGGTCTCCTCGAAGGCCATGCGGCCAAGCTCCGCTGCGTGCGCCATGCCTGCCGCGGCTATGGCCTCGCAGATACGGTCAAGCTGCTCCTGTGTAAAAGAGGCCAACTGCTCCTGCGCCTTCTGCGCCTGTATGCAGAGCGTCCGTACCTCCTGACGGGAGCGTAGATCCTTGTCTAATTCCATTCTGTTACCCTCCGTAATGCTGCGGATTGGCCGCCACGGCACGCACGGCCTCCGCGAACGCCTCACATGCTGCCATGCAGGCCGACTGCGTGCCGGTCAGCAGACCGCCGGCAAAGTTTGTTTCGCTCGGCGGTTCAAAAAATGTCGTCATTTCAACGTCGGATGCCTTGAGCGCCGCGTCGAGCGCAATGACCGCCTCGACCGGCGGCGCGATCAGATAGGCGAGTGCCTCGCCCCGCCGCACGCCGGCCAACTCGGACAGATACGTTCCTGTGGATGAGACGCAGTGTGCGAGGTAGACAATGTCGCCCGCGTCGTTCGCAGTGCGGAAGCCCGCCCCGCTGCTCAGAAACCGCAGCGCGCTGTCCAGTCCGCTCGTCACCTCGGACGGGCTTGGCCCGGCCAGAATGCCGATGACTTCGCCGGCCAGCCTTGTCGAGGCGTTTGATGCGCCTGCGTAGAGACTGTGTGCATAGACCACATCAACGTCTGACGCCTTCGTCGCCTCGTCGAGCGCGAGGTACGTCGCGTCGTCGCAATCGGTCGAGATCAGCCCAATGGCGCGATGGCGCGCATCCAGCTTCAGCCGCGAAGCGAGCGACGGAGAGACGTTTGCGATCATCTGCACCGCCAGCACGGTGACGGGGATCACATCTCCGATCATCCTGCCGCCTCCCTCAGATCAACGCCGGAGGCCTTCCGCTCAAGGATCATTTTGAGCAGATCGGCGATGTGAGCGCCTGCCTCGACGGCGGGCGTGCCCTGCGCGTGAATGTTTGAGACGACGGTGCGTTTTGACTCCGCGATGCCGGGTCGTGGACGATAGGTGATATAGGCCGACATGCTCTCTGCTGTGACAAGGCCGGGGCGCTCGCCGACAAGCAGGCATACCAGCTCACAGTCTGTGACCGCGCCGATGGCATCCGACGCGCCGACGCGGCAGTATTTGACAAATAGTTTTTTTCCGACCGGGATTCCATAGCCGTTTAAGCCCTGTTCGATTGCAGAAGCACAGTCGATGGAGTTTGCTTCGATGGCGGCGGAGGAGAGTCCGTCGCCGATGACGATCAGCACGCGCGGTTTTTCTCCGCAGGTTTGGCGGATGACAGCCTGCTGCGTTTCGTCAAAGCGCCGTCCAAGGTCGGGGCGCGTCAGATATTCGTCCTTGTCCTTGCACATCGTCTGCACAAATTGTAGATCGTTCTTGATCCAGAATTCTTCCGGCACGTCGGAGAACACGCTGTCTTGCGCAGCGGCATGGTCGGCGCGCATGCGAAGCTGTGTCACTGTCTTGTAGCGCGCGCCGGCGCGTCCGACGCCGATCCTCGCCGGCGTGCGCGACTTGAGCTGTAAAAACTTCTCCGGCTGCTCCGGGTGCTCGACCAGATACTGCTTGCGCAGGTCGATCTCCGTGATATCCGGGAGCATCTCGCTGCTGTCTGCCGCATCCGGTTCCGGCGCTATTGCCGCAGGAGACGGCACGGCGGGCGCTCCGCCGTTCTGCATGTCGCGCAGCAGCTCGGCAACCATAGTCTTGAGTTCTTCTCTGTTCATGGCGCTCCTCCTTTATGAGAGCAGAATCGAGCCGTCGCCGGCGCGCACAGTCAGACGGCCGTTTTCAACAAAGCCCATTTTTTCCAACCAGTACTGGAATGGCTCGATCGCGGTCAGCCCAAAGATCTCGCGCAGCGCAGCCGTCTCGTGGAAGCCCGTTGTCTGATAGTTGAGCATGATGTCATCGCCGTGCGGGATCCCCATGAAGTAGTTGCAGCCCGCAGCGGTCAGCAGCACCGCCAGGTTTTCAATGTCGTTCTGGTCGGCTTTCATGTGGTTGGTGTAGCAGGCGTCGCAGCCCATGGGAATACCGGACAGCTTCCCCATGAAGTGATCCTCCAGCCCCGCGCGGATGACCTGCTTGGAATCGTAGAGATACTCCGGCCCGATGAAGCCGACGACTGTGTTGACGAGAAACGGAGCAAAGTGCCGCGCGAAGCCGTAGCAGCGTGCTTCCATTGTGACCTGATCTGCGTCATAGTGCGCCTCGCTGGAAAGCTCGGAGCCTTGGCCTGTCTCAAAATACATGACGTTCGGCCCCACAGCGGTGCCCTCGTGCAGCGCGATCTGGCGTGCCTCTTCGATGGTCGCGGCGTTGAATCCGAACGCTTCGTTGCCCTTTTCGCTGCCGGCGATGGACTGGAAGATGAGGTCAGCCGGCGCACCGGCGTGGATCGCGTCCATCTGTGTGGTGACATGCGCCAGGACGCAGGTCTGCGTTGGGATCTCCCACTTCCGCTTCACCTCGTCAAAGCGCTTGAGGATGCGGGAGACGCTTTCGACTGAGTCGTCGACCGGGTTGAGACCCAGCACTGCGTCGCCGGCGCCGAAGCTCAGGCCCTCAACAAGCGAAGCCATCACGCCGTCTGGGTCATCGGTGGTATGGTTCGGTTGCAGGCGGCACGAGAGCGTCCCCGGCAGGCCGATCGTTGTGTTGCAGTGTGCGGTCACTCGAATCTTTTTCGCGCCATAGATGAGGTCAAGATTGCTCATCAGCTTGGCCACAGCCGCGATCATCTCCGAGGTCAGACCGCGTGAAATGCGGTGGATATCCGCCTCTGACGTCGTTTCTGCGAGCAGATATTCGCGCAGCTCGGAAACCGTCCAGTTTTGGATCTCGCTGTAGATTTTCTCGTTGATGTCATCTTGGATAATGCGCGTGACCTCATCTTTGTCATAGTCCACGGCCGGATACGCGCGCAGATCGGCCATCGTCAGTTCTGAGAGGACGACCTTAGCTGCGACGCGTTCCTCGGCATTCTCTGCGGCGACGCCGGCGAGCTGGTCGCCGGACTTGTATTCGTTGGCCTTGGCCAGTACGTCTTTCACGTCGCGGAAGGCATAGACATGGCCGAATAGCTTCGTTTTTAAAATCAAATTCAACACCTCACGATGTAAAAATCAGAGTTTTGATGACGACAGGAAGCACGCTTCCGCCTGCGACCGGCGCGCCGATGTCGAGGTACTGCCCCGTCTGCACGCGCAGCGAGTCAAAACAGACGAGCTTTTTTGGCTCTGGCAGCAACGGCAGCAGGCACTGCCCAAGCGCCTTGGCCATATCGTGTTCCGTCACAACAAAAAGCGTCAGCCCGGCCGCGAGATATTCACGCATTCCGTCCGCGATGACTTCCGCAAGCGAGCGAACCTCGGAAAAGCGCGGATTGCGAGGCCCTGTGAGCGCGAGCGCAACAGGGGAGAGCGCTCCGTCCTCGCGGTGCCACTCCAACCGCTCGCGGATAATGACGGCGAGCTGCTCCGGCCTGCTCTCGGAGTCTGAAACGGATACGACCGGCAGGTTCTTGACCGGAAACTCCGCGCCCTCGTATCGGATCGTGCTGCCGGAGACGTCGGTGGCGTGTGCTCCTGCGCCGACCACGGTGGCGCGAATGGTCTCAGTACCACGGATGTGCGGCGCGGCAAACAGCGCGCTGGTACGGATCGCCTGACCGAGCAAAACGCCGATGTCGCCAAACTCCAGCCAATCCGGCGGGTCGTCTGAGTAGATGAGGTCGGCCACGCCGCCGGAAAAGGAGAACAATGCCGATTCCGGAATCTCGGGCGCGTTCGTGGTTAGATAATGGCCGAAAACTTCCCCGCGTGGTTTCAGCCCGGCGGCTTCCTCCAGCGCCTGTACCAACTCGCGCACGACGGGCAGGAGATCACCGCTGGAGACCTTTTGCCCCACACGAAGGGGAAAGCGGCCTTCGAGCACCGGAGAAAGATAGGTGATCGAGCCTTCTTTGGAGAGCTTGATGAGCCGCCCGCCGACGTTCATACAGCCCGCGCCAGTCAGTTCCCCGGCGCAAAAAAGCGCGAGGTTGGAAGTGCCGCCGCCGATGTCGAAATTGAGGACGCAGCACGCGTGTTCTTCCGAATACCGGTCGATGCCGGCGCCTCTTGCGGCCAGTACACTCTCAAGGTCTGGCCCCGCGGTGGCGACGACAAAGTCGCCCGCATAGCCAGAGAGCGCCTGGAGCACTTCGCGTGCATTTTCTTTTCGCGCCGTCTCGCCCGTGATGATGACAGCGCCTGTGCCGATGGCGTTCCGGTCGATGCCGGAGGCACGATACTCCGCGTCGACAATGTCGCGCACGCCTTCAGTGTCAATGACGGTGTCGGATTTGAGCGGTGTGAAGTGGATGGCGCTTTTGTAGAGAATTTCTTTGTCCGTGATGGAAAACCTGGGAATGGTGAATGCTGCGGCGCGGTTTTCCAGCGTCAGACGAGAGAGAATGAGCTGCGTTGTGCTCGTTCCAATGTCGATGCCGACCGAAAGAATTTCCTCTGTCATCCCGCCACCGCCCGCAGGATCGCTTCCAGCTCCGCTGCGTCAAGCGGGACTGGGTTGGTGCTCAGGCATCGATCAGCCAGCGCCGTGCGGCATAGCCTGTCCAGCGAACCTATCAGCTCCGGCCGGGCGATCCCAGCCTGCGCGAGCGTCTCGGGAAGCCCAAGCGTACTCCGCAGCCGCCGCAGCCCGGAGAGCAGATTGCGCAGCCGCATCCGATCCGTTGCCCCGGAGATCCCGGCCTGTATGGCCAGCGCGCCATACGCCGGGAGCGCTGCGTCTGCGTTTCGCTCGATGACCTGCGGCAGAAGAATGGCATTGAGCCGCCCATGTGCCGTGTGGAACTGTCCGCCAAGTGCGTGCGAGAGCGCATGGCATGCGCCCAGCCCCGCGCTGTTGAACGCAATGCCGGCCATGCAGGCCGCCTCATGGATGGCAAGACGCACGGAAGTGTCACCGCGGTACGATGCGGTAAGGGAGGCATAGGCGCAAGCGAACGCCTGCCCGGCCAGCGCGGCGCTCATTGCCGTCGCGCCGGTCGCCGCTGCAGCTTCGAGACAATGGGCGAGGATGTCAAAGCCTGCGTCCGCGATTAGACCTTTCGGCAGCTCCTGCAAAAGTGACGGATCGAGCAGAGCGACCTCCGGCGCAAGCGCGTCGTCAACGAGCGGCAGCTTCGCGCCGTCCTTTGTGACGATGGCGAACGTCGTGACTTCGCTGCCGGTGCCCGAGGTGGTCGGGATCGCGACAAGAGTTATGCGGCGCTCGGAGAGATATCGCATCGCCTTAGCGCAGTCCATTGGGCTGCCGCCGCCGAGCGCCAAAATGCAGTCCGGCTGAAACTCATCCAGGATCTGTACACCGCGCGCGACGAGCGCGAGATCCGGATCCGGCGTCACATCGCCGAATATGCACGCTTTTGCACCTGAGACCCGCGCGGCCAGCCGCTCCGCTGTTCCGTTCCCGGCGAAAAACGAATCCGTGACCACCAGCACGCGCGAGCACTGCAGCCCGTCCAGGTAGGTCAGCGCATCGACGCCTGAGAAAATCCTTGTGTGACAGGAAAAGCCATTCATTACACACACCGCCTTGTGGCGATAGTATTACCGCGAACGAGAAAAACATGAGCTTGGGGAAAATAATTCTTTACTTCATGCGATAATCCATTTAAAATATAAGAAGAGAATTCCCAAAAAAAGAGGGGAATCCCCAAATTTCTCAAATCATGAAGGAGGATAATTCGTGAAGCTGATTGACGCAAAATCTAAAGTGTTCCCATCTGTGCAGCCGCCGTTCGGCATGCAGTCGACAGGCGGCATCCAGAACAAGCCGGAGCTTGTCTATCCAGAAGACGGCTGGGGCTGGCCGGATCTGAACAAGCCGCTTACGGCGGTGCTCCGTGTGGAGAACAACACCTATGTGGAAGAGAAATCTGAGCTGAAAATCACAGAGGGCGAACCGAATGCCATTGCCACAGGCATTTCCGGCATTACGATCGAGTCCGAACAGGAAAAGCTAAATGGCATTTATCTTGAAAGCTGCAAGGCCTATACGGTCAGAGACAGCAAAATCGATATGTCCGGCGTCGGCGAGGACGATTTTGCTGGGATCGGCGCGGGCGTTCTGGTCAATAAGCAGAGCGACGTTGTGCTCGAAAATCTGGATATTCATATGGCCGGCGCTGCGCGCAGCGCGACTGAGGTTACGGGCGGCAGCACAGCCATCATCCGCAACTGCCGCTTGACCGCTGACGGCGGCGAGCTTCCTGCGGACTATGTGCCGAGGATCGGCATGGGCATGCTTGAGCCGCCTGCCGCGCTGGAAATCGGCGGCACCAGCCGCTGCCATCTGTCGATGGACAATTCCAGAACCTATTTCTATGATTCCACGATCATTGCCGCCGGCTGGGCGGGACTCTCGACGGACGCTGGCAACGGTTATGTCTATCTCGAGGCGAACAACTGCGATGTCACGGTCAAGGACAAAGGCTATGGCACATATTCCGATGGCGACTGCCATGTTGTTCTGAACAACTGCCGCTTCCACACGGCCACACACACGGCCATCCTGGCTGGCGAGTGTGATCTTGCCTGGAACAACTGCACGGCGGAGTCCGGCAAATATGGCGCTATGATCCACGATGTCATGGGCATCGACACCGAGATCGGCCAGCTCTTTGTCCGCGGCGGCAGCTTCGTCTGCGGCGAGGAGTTTTTGCTGCTGCGTAGCTGCAACACCTACATCGACATAGTTGGCGCGCGGATCGCCAGCAAGTCCGGCGTCCTGGCCCGCGCGATCGTGAATCCGGACGAGTGTGCGACCAAGGTCGGTGAAAAAGATGTTTTCGGCAACAACATCGTTCTCGCCGCGATGCAGGCCGAGGGCAGCATCCTCAACGAGGATACCGACCGCACTATGAAGGTGACGCTCACCGCTTCCACACTCAAGGGCGCGGTTTTGGATGCGTATCTGGCGATGGACGGCGCGTCTCGCTGGACAGCAACGGCAGACAGCCGGGTCGTCCTGGTCGGCGGCGTCCGCGTGAGTCAGATTGACGCTCCGGCTGGCGTGACCATCGCAGCCGAAGCGGGCGAGGGCTGCACGCTCTCGGGCGAGTATAAGCTCCCCGGCGGCGGCGTCCTGACAGTCGCCTGAAACGCCAAACATAAAAAAGCCATGCAGTCGTTTTTGACTGCATGGCTTTCAGCTTGTCAAAAAAGCCTCGCAGAGTTTCGCCGCCGCAGCGGCGAAATCAAATCAGAATTGTTTTTTCCGGCGACCTGTGCGTCGGAAAAAACACTGCTCGGCCTGTAAACGTGCGCCTTGTCCGCTTTCAGCGGGCAAGGCGTGCGCTGCGACAGGCCCGCAGTCCCCCCCTGTCAAAGAACGCCGCAGGCGTTCTTTGACAGGCTCAAAGCCATGCAGTCGTCTCTGACTGCATGGCTTTTTTATCGCATAACTTGACAGGGTTCGGCAAAAAAGGTACACTGAAAAGCGTTTGCCGGCCGATCGGCAGGTTGGGAGGAGAAATTTGGATGGAACTCATTGCAAGGCGGCAGTTTGCGCCGCTCTACATCTGGCTCGATCTCGCTTTTTTGTTGGTCTACTGTGTGCTGCTGCTCCGCAGAAAGCAGTATATGACGGTGATCGTCGGATTTGTAATGGGGATCGTCTACATGCTGGTGGACACGGTGTTTTCCATCTTTTGCTCCATACCCGCTCAATATCCGAGGGGTACAGCCTGTTCTGGGTACTGCTCTGGATGTCCATGAGCTACGGCTTCACGAATTTCACCTGGATCTGGCTTTGGATGAAGAAGGACGAACATCTGCTCGAGTGGTCGCTGCTCATTCTGAGTTGGTGGTTCTGCTGTCCGCTTCTTACGCAGACTTTCTCGAACGGCGGCGCGATGATTGTGATCGAGCGCACGACCGGCGCCTATCATGGGTATATGGCTGCGATCTTATTCATCGGCTATTTGGGGATCATCGTGTACAATCTGTTTCAGAGCGATCGGCAAAAGCGGGCGCCGCTGCTCTGGCTGCTGGCGATCGGCGTTCTTGTGCAGTTTGGCTGGGAGGCGGGACTGCTGCTCGGCGGCATCCGCAGCGCGGGCTTTGCGTCCGCGGGCGATAAGCTGCTGACGCTCGCGGTGAATTCTCTGCTGGAGACCAATCTTGGCATGCCGTATGCGTACTGCATTTTCATTGCCTATTCCAGCCGATTTACCGAGCGGCTCCGCCGCAGGTCTGACCGGCTTTCCTTTACCGACCGAATCGCAGAGAACAACGCGCAGAAGGTGAGAGGGTAAAAAACTCGCCGCATCAGTACTGATGCGGCGGCCTATAAACGTGCGGATCGTGCGGCGTCGACGCACGATTCGTGCGCTGCGACAGGCCGCAGTCCCTTGTCGAAGAACGCCACGGGCGTTCTTTGACAGTCTCAATCGGCAAGCCCCTTTTGGAGCTTGCCGATTTTTTATTTTCTTCACGATCCGCTGGTGCTGGGAGAGGAGCCTCTGGTGCGGGATGGAAGGGAACTCACAGAACCTCCTGTGTAGATCGCGCTTGTATTTTGCCTTGCTCTTACCTCCGCGCTCAAGCGATATTTCGCCACGGCCGCCCCCACTTTCCCGTATTTATATTGGTTAATTCAGCGCGTACAAATCAATTGTTGTAGAGAGTGTCTTTGTCACGGAGCTGTCTGTAGAATTTTTCAATACAACAGCAATGGTTGCACTTCCCCATGTTCCTTGACCATAGGCACCCTGCTGAATAGAAAGCCGCCTTGTACCACCTCTATATTCATAAATCTTGACCTCAAAGAGTTTTGTGTCGGACGCTATAGCGCCTGACTCATCCACGTCAATTGTCCACCCATCGGGTGCCGTTAGTGTAGCAATAAGCGCATTCGAACCATACTTTGTTGCAATCGTGGATGGTGTAATAACAATGCTATCTTCTGTGATTGTGGCTGCAATGCTTGTCGTTTTATCTGTCGGCGCTACTTTTTCGGTTTCCCCGCTGTCCCCGCTGTCTCTCGGATCAGCGTCCGCAGGGCTGACGGTGAAGCTCAGCACGCCGTTGGTCTTGGTGGCGCAGATCACGACCACGGAATCGCTGGCGTCGATCTTGGCGTTCACTTCGGAAACATCACCTGCCGACACTTGATTGTTCAATACGGCGCCTATCATGTTGGCGTATGCGCGCATCGACGCCATATATTCATCGCTGTCCGCCGTGTCATGCGCCACGTTCCCATCCGCATCGCTTGTGGAAGCCGCATCGATCGTACTCATCAGCGCGTAGAAAGCCTCTGCGTCCGCCTGAGCCTGGCTTCTGCCATCCACTACTGCAATATAGTTTGCGGCGGCAGTTCTCAAAGCATCCAAATCACCGCCCATAGAAGACTCATAAAGGTTTAGCCCCTCACCTGTAAGCAGGCGATGGAACAAATCATCAACCGCCGCCTGATAGCTTTTCAACTGTTCCAGTGCATCCTCCGAAACATGATATGTGCTGTTGTTTGCCACATATTCCGCCAGCAAATAGTTTCGCGCCATAATCTGTGCCATGCTGGCGATGACTTGATCTCCTCCATTCGAGTTTCCATCCGCGTCGACATACTGTCGCAGCGTCTCGGCGCTTGCCCACACGGCCACCGCACCGTCAGTGCCCGCCGCGCATTCCGCGGCTCGCGCCAGGAACTGCGCCGCATTGCGGGGGTTTTCCTTATCAGACGCCGCCTCCCCCCTGTGCCATCATACTGGTATAGAACTCAATGTCCTCCCATAGCGCGTCGATATTATTCGCATAGCTGGCGGTATAA
>CAZJBT010000035.1:12696-17421 GCA_964544345.1 uncultured Oscillospiraceae bacterium | reverse complement strand
CTGCTTGAGCGTCAGCCCGTCGATCAGCTCCATCACGATGTAATCGATGTCGTCGGATTTGGATACGTCGTAGACGCTGACGATATTCGGGTGCGAAAGCATGGCGACCGCCTGAGACTCCGCCTGGAAACGGCGGCGGAACTCGTCATCCCGGGAGTACTCGTCCTTCAGGATCTTGACGGCGACGAGACGGTTGAGCCGATGGCAGCGCGCACGGTAGACGACGGCCATGCCGCCGCTGCCGATCTCGTCGAGGATCTCATATCGGTTGTCAAGCAGACGTCCTATGTATTTGTCCATACTTGCTCCGTAACCTTCCGATCGGGCTCTCGCCATGGACGAGAGTCCGTTTATTTTTAGTCGCGCGTTCAGGCTCTGACCAGAACCATGGTGACATTATCCGGCGCACCCGCGCTATTTGCGATGGCGAGCAGCCGCCGGCAGCAGTTGGCGTGATTCGCGCCGTGGACGACCTCGAACAGGATCTCCTGGTCGCTGACCACGTTGGACAGCCCATCCGTACACAGCAGCAGGAAATCGCCTGCCGCGAGCGTTTTGGTAAACACGTCACAGATGACCTCCCGCTCTGTGCCGACGGCGCGAGTGATGAGGTTTTTGCGCGGGTGCCTGCGCGCCTGATCGGGCGTCAGCTCGCCGCGGCGCACCATATCCTCAACCACCGAATGGTCGACCGTGATGCGCGTGATACCGCTCCGGTTCATATAGTATGCCCGGCTGTCGCCGATATTAGCGATGGTCGCCTCACGGGCGCTCAGAAACGCCGCGACGAGCGTCGTCCCCATCCCCTGAAACTCCGCGCCGAGGTGCGACTGCTCATAGACCGTGGCGTTCGCCAGGTCGGCGGCGGCGATCATCATTGAGGCGATCTCCGTCTGCGTCATGTCCGGATGGATTGTGCGGCGTACCTCGCCGGCGAACACCTCGCAGGCCAGGCGGCTCGCGACGTTGCCGGCGCGCGCGCCGCCCATCCCGTCACAGACGATCACCAGGAGCTGCGCATCGGAAAAGCGGACGATGTCGCAGTAATCCTGATTCTGTTCCCGGACGAGGCCGGTGTCGGAAAGAGACCACGCCTGCATCGTACCACTCCTCTCTACTTTTTCTGCTGCTGTATCTGCTTACGGCGAAGCTGGCCGCAGGACGCGTCGATATCTCCGCCCAGGCTGCGCCGCACCGTCGCGGTCACGCCGTGCCGCTCCAGGATCGCCTGAAACGCCGCGATGGCCTCACGCGAGCTGGGCTGGAGCGGACTTTCCTCGACATGATTGAGCGGGATCAGATTGACGTGAGCGCCCATACCGGCGAGCAGGCTGCAGAGCATCTCCGCCTGCTCCGGCGCGTCATTCACGCCGCTGATCATCGAATATTCAAACGAAATGCGCCGACCCGTCGCGTCAAAATAGCGGCGGCAGGCGGCCAGCAACGTCTCCACATTGTAGCGCCGGTTGATGGGCATGATCCGGCTGCGCGTTTCGTCGTCCGGCGCGTGCAGGGAAACGGATAATGTCAATTGTAACCCATAAGTGGCCAGTTTGTCAATTTGGGGTACGACACCGCATGTAGATAGGCTGATATGGCGCATGCCGATGTTCATGCCCTCGGCGCTGTTGACGAGCGAGAGGAAACGCAGCACAGTGTCAAAATTGTCTAGCGGCTCACCGATACCCATGAGCACGATATTGGAGACAGGCAGTCCGGAATCAAGCTGGGTAAAAAGCACCTCGTCAAGCATTTCCGAGGCCGAGAGATCGCGCACCTTGCCTCCTATGGTCGAGGCGCAGAAGCGGCAGCCCATTCGGCAACCGACCTGCGATGAGATGCAGACTGTATTGCCGTGGTGATAGCGCATAAGCACCGTCTCGACGCAGTTGCCGTCGGCCAGCTCCCAGAGGTATTTGATGGTACCGTCGCGCTTGGAGACCTGCTTGCGCGCGACCTTGGGAACCGTGATCGTCCAACGGGTACTCAGCTTCTCGCGCAGCGCCTTGGACAAGTTCGTCATTTCCTCAAAGCTGCGCGCGCCGCGGTGAAGCCAGGTGTAGACCTGCTTCCCGCGAAAGGCCGGCTCGTCCATGGCGCATAGCGCCTCGGTCAGCTCGGGCAGCGTGAGAGATTTGATCTCCTGTTTCATTCAGACCTCCGAAGGCGGCAGAGGAAAAAGCCGTCCGTCTCATACTTGTGCGGCCAGAGCGTCAGCACGCCCGGCTCATCCTCCGGAATAGGAATCGGCAGCGTCTCCGGATGGAACGACGGGCACATCTGCAAAAATGCACGCACCACGTCCTGATTCTCCCGACGGAGCAATGTGCAGGTGCTGTAAAGCAGCACGCCGCCGGGGCGCACATAGCGCGAGACGTTGCAGAGAATACGGAGCTGCACCGCCGGCAGCCCCTCCAGCTCGGCCATATCCTTATAGCGGATATCCGGCTTCTTGCGGATGACGCCGAGACCGGAGCACGGAACATCGGCGATAACCAGATCAAATTTGCCCTCCCAATTCGGCTCGAACACGCTGGCATCGCGCTTGCTCGCCTCAATACACGTCAGACCCAAGCGATCCGCGCCCGACTCGATCAGCTTGATCTTGTGTGCGTGCAGGTCACAGGCAAGGATCGAGCCGGTGTCGCGCATGGCGACAGCAGCCGCAAAGCTCTTGCCGCCGGGCGCAGCACAGGCGTCAAGCACCGTCTGGTTCGGCGCGGGAGACGCAGCCAGCGCAGCAAGGTGCGCGCCCGCATCCTGCACATAGATCCAGCCGCGGCGGAACGGCTCGAGCAGTTCGACCGAGCCTGTGCCGGTGACGAGCAGACAATCCGGCACGAGCGGATGGCGGCGGCACGCGGCGCCGCAGGCGATCAGAGCCGCCTCGGCTTCCGCAAACGGGACTCGAAGGGTATTGACCTGCACAGCGGTCTCAGGGACAGCGTTGTCAGCGCGGAGAAGCGCTTCCAGCTCGTCGTCGCCGACGGCGTCCCGCAGCAGCGCGGTCAGCGCAGGCGGATGGGAATACTTCGTCGAAAGATCAGGCGGCTCAGGTAGCTTCTCCGCGCGCGACATAGCGCGCAAAACGCCGTTTGTCAGACCTGCCGCCTTCTGATTGGCGTACCTTTTCGTCTGCTCCACCGCACCATTGACGGCGGCGGACGGCGGGATCTTGTCCAAAAACACGATCTGGTACGCGCCCAGGCGCAAAATGTCCAGCACGATCGGCTGAAGCTCCTTCAGCCTGCCGTGCAAAAACGACTGCACATAGAAGTCGAGCAGCAGGCGGTTCTGGAGCACGCCGTAGCACAGGCGGCTCGACAGCGCAGCATCGCGCCGGTCAAGCCCGTCACGGCGGATATACTCCTTTAAAACGCCGTCCGACCAAGCGTGCTGCCGGCGGCAGGCCAGAAGCGCGGATAGCGCGGTATCGCGTGCGTTCATACGATCACCCTTCGAACTTGATGGGATGGCCGCGGAAATAGTCGGGCGCCCTCATCCGCTTGCCGCCGTCGGCCTGCAATTCCAGGATGCGCACCGCGCCGCCCGAGCAGGCGACGACGACGCCGCGCTTATCGAGCGCGAGCAGCGTTCCCGGCGCCTTGCCGTCCAGGTTCTCCGCAGGCTCGACGGAGAATATCTTGAAGCGGACGCCGCCCAGCTCCGCCGTGGCGACCGGCCAAGGAATCAGGCCGCGCACCTGGCAGGAGATCTCGCGGTAAGTGCAGCTCCAGTCGATCGGACAGAGCGCCTTGGTCAGCATCGGCGCGTAAGTCGCGTCGGCCTCGCACTGGGATGTGCGGGTCACGCTTCCCTCGCCCACCGCCCTCACGGTGTCGGACAGCAGCGCCGCGCCCAGCTCCGCGAGCCGCCCGGTCAGCGTTGCGCTCGTGTCGTCGTCCATGATCGGAGTCCGGCGCATCTCAATGATATCGCCGGAGTCGAGCGCGGCTGCCATATACATGGCAGTCACGCCAGTTTCGGTGTCGCCATTTAAAATCGACCATTGGATGGGGCCAGCGCCGCGCAGGCGCGGCAGCAGGCTCGCATGGATGTTGATACAACCGAGCGGCGGGATATCCAGTACCGACTGCGGCAGGAGCTTCCCGTAGGCGACCACCAGGATCAGATCCGGGCGGAGCGCGCGCAGCTCGGCCACTACCGCCTCGTCGCGAAAGGTCATGGGCTGGAACACCGGCAGGTCATGCGCGGCCGCGAGCTGCTTCACCTCACTCGGCAGCAGCTTCATGCCGCGGTTTTTCGGCGTATCCGGCTTGGTGTAGACGCCGACGATGTCGCAGCCGTCATCGATCAGGCGCGCAAGGCTCGTCGCCGCGATCTGCGGCGTCCCCATGAAGACAATGCGCAACTCTTATTCCTCCCCGTAGTATGCGTCCAGCTCCTCATCGGTCATAAAATGCGTGACGTGCTCGGTGTACAGGTGGCCGTCAAGGTGCTCGATCTCGTGGCAGAAGCAGCGGGCGGTCAGCTCAGTACCCTCATACTCGTGCCAGGCGCCGGTGCGATCCTGCGCGCGGACGCGGACAAAGTTCGGGCGCTTGACCATGCCGTACTTGCCCGGCACGCTCAGGCATCCCTCTGGCCCGTCCTGCTCGCCGGAGGTCTCCAATATCTCAGGATTGATCAGTTCAAGCACTGTCTCGCCGTTGTCAACGAGCACGACACGACGCAGCACGCCGACCTGCGGCGCAGCCAGACCGA
>CAZJBT010000035.1:0-12686 GCA_964544345.1 uncultured Oscillospiraceae bacterium | reverse complement strand
GACCGACGCCGTTCGCATCGGCCAGCGTCTCATGCATATCGTCGAGCAGCGTAAAAAGCCGCTCATTAAAGTCTTTCACCGGACGGGACGTTTTATAAAGGGTCTCATCGCCCTCGGTCAGGATATTGCGGATTGCCATTGCAAAGTCCTCCTATTCGTAGCTGTTGACGTCGGCAAAGGCCGATACGCCACGGTTTTCCTTCTCTTTCGCAAATTGCCGGAGCAGATCGCGCAGCAGGTCGCGCATGGGACGGGCATTGCGGCAGCTCAGCGTCAGGCGGTAGCGGTAGGTGTTGTTGATCTTAGCGACCGGCGCAGGCGCAGGGCCAAGTACCTGCGCAGCGAAGCCAGGCCCGGCCGGGTCGCTCAGGCGCGCAGCGAGCTGCGAGCGAAAACGGAGCGCCCCCTCCTCCACCTGCGTTTCGAGCCGACCTGTGAACGTGATGGTGAACAAGTCGGAAAATGGCGGGCAGCCGCGCAGCTCGCGCACGCCCAGCTCCATCTCAAAAAAGCCGTCGTAATCCTGTGCGGCAGCCAGCCGGATCACCGCGTTGTCCGGCGTCATGGTCTGGATGACAGCGCGCCCCTCCGCCTCGCCGCGCCCAGCGCGGCCGATGACCTGCGTCAGCATCGAAAACGTCGTCTCAGATGCACGATAGTTGTCCACATACAGCGACGAATCCGCGTCGAGTACGCCGACGAGTGTGACATTGTCAAAATTCAGCCCCTTGGCCACCATCTGCGTGCCGATCAGCACGTCCGCTTTTTTTTCACGGAACGCAGTCAAGATCTTCTCATGCGAGTTGGACGCGGAGACAGTATCTGCATCCATGCGCAGCACCCGCAGATCCGGGAACTGCTCGTATAGCTCAAGCTCGGCACGCTGCGTGCCCGTACCGACCGGCTTGAGGTGGCCGCCGCAGGCCGGGCAGCGAGCAGGGGCAGGCTCGGAGTGCCCGCAGTAGTGGCACATCAGCCGCCCATTGGCCAAATGGTAGGTCAGGTTGACGCTGCAGCGCGGACACTGCGGCACATCGCCGCAGTCCACGCAGAGCAGCAGCCGGCTCGCGCCGCGGCGATTGAGCAGCAGAATGGTTTGACGGTCATGCGCAAGGTTTTCCGCAATTCCGCTGCGGACATCGGAGCCGATCGCAGAGCTATTGCCGGAGCGAAGCTCCTGCTTCATATCCGTGATGGTGACGGCGGGAAGCGGACGGCCGTTGTAGCGGCCGCGGATGGTATAGAGACTGTACACGCCCATCTTTGCGCGGTACATCGACTCCACCGACGGGGTGGCCGAGCCGAGCACGACAAGCGCATGGGCGCGCGCACCGCGCCAGATGGCGATCTCTCGCGCGTGATAACGCGGGTTGTTTTCGGATTTATAGGTGTGCTCCTGCTCCTCGTCCACGATGAGCAGGCCGAGCGCTTGGATCGGAGCGAATACCGCCGAGCGCGTGCCGATCACAACGCGCGCCGCGCCGGAGCGGATGCGCTTCCACTCATCATAGCGCTCGCCGACACGCAGCGACGAGTGCAGCACGCCGACCAGCTCGCCGAACTGCGCGGTAAACAGCTCAAGCAATTGCGGCGTCAGCGCGATCTCCGGAACCAGGAACAGCGCGCTCTTTCCCTCGTCCAAGCAGGCGCGGATAAGAGAGAGATAAACCGCCGTCTTGCCCGAGCCGGTCACGCCGTAGAGCAGCGCGACGCCAGGAGAAGGCTCTCTGCTCTGGGCGCTCAGCCCATCGAAGGCGGCCTGCTGCTCAGCATTGAGTGTAACATGCTCCGGAGGCTTGTCCGCCGTCAAACGCGGGCGGCGCAGCACCTCCCGTTCGGAAAGCTCAAGGTAGCCAAGCTCCGCCATGCGGCGGAACGTCGCGCCCGACGCGCCGGTGAAGTAGCCGATCTCCTTGACGCAGCCGCTGCCGACCACGGCAAGCAGCTCGAGCACGGCGGCCTGCAGCGGCGCGCGCTTGCGGCAGCGGGCAGCGTATTCCGCGGCCTCCTCCGCCGGGACGGCCAGCGAGACGATCTGCTCAGTCTTATCGCCGACACGGCGCAGCAGGTCGGTGTCAGCCGTCAAAAGCCCTTTCCCCAGAAGACTGCGAAGCGCTTTTGTCAGCGTTTCCTCGGGAAACTGCTTTTTCAGGTCGGCTTCCTCCGCCCTTCCGCCAAGCGCAGCGATGGCCTCCATCACCGAAAGCGTCTCAGGCTGTTTCGCAATGAGCGCGCGCCAATCGCCGGCGGTATCGGCGATCGAGTAGGTCTGCTTCGCAGTGAACCACAGTCCGGCAGGCAGGATCGCGCGCGCAGCGTCATAGTAGGTACAGAAATACCGCTCGCGCACGAACGCGGCGAGACGGAGCATCTCCTCGTCGAGCACAGGCTCTTCATCAAGCACTGCGCTGATGGGCTTGAGCGCTTCGCCCCGCCCCGGCTCGACCGCCAGCACGACGCCCTCCGCCGTGCGGTTGCCGCGGCCAAACGGTGCGGTGACGCGCACGCCGGGGCGGCAGCGCTCTGCAAGCGAGTCCGGAACGCGGTAATCATACGGTTTGTCAATTGAATAGACCGCCGCCGAGACGGCGAGCTTCGCGATCATAAACGGCAGTCACTCCCTGCAATCACGACGCCGCAGCGGGCCGCAGTTCATCCGCTGCGGCCCGCTGCGCGCGGGTTTACATATACTCAGGCTTCAGCGTGGCGGTCAGCTTGCCCTCCGCGACCTCTCGGATGGCCTGCGTAACAGGCTTTTCGTCGGAGACGACGCCGAACTCCTCTTCCTCAATTGCGATCTGGCGCGCGCGGCGCGCGACGACATTGACAAGCAGATAGCGGCTGTCGATATAGTTGAGCAGCTCAGACATGGGCGGGTAAAGCATAAATTAGTCCTCCTTCAATAAGTCCAGCCGGTCTTTTGTCCGGCACTTTTCGGCCTGCAGGATCGCCATCAGCTCTACAGCGGCGGTCTCGACCCTTTCGTTGACCACAATATATTCGTAGCTGCCGGCCTGGCTGTATTCCCAGCGGGCAGTCTCCAGACGGCGGCGCACCTTGTCAGGCGCAGTGTCGCCGCGGCCGGCCAGCCGGCGGGACAGCTCAGAAAAGCTCGGCGCAGCGAGAAACACCGTCACGGCATTTGGGCGCTTTTGCTTGACCTGCATCGCGCCCTGCACCTCGATATCGAGCAGCACGTCGCGTCCGGCAGCGAGCGCTGCGTCGATCGGCTCCGCCGGCGTGCCATAACAGTTTCCGACATACTCCGCATGCTCGAGCAGCGCGTCGCGCTCAAGCAGCGCGTCGAATTCCTCGCGCGTCACAAACCAGTAGTTCACGCCGTTTTTTTCGCCGGGACGCTGCGGCCGCGTCGTCGCAGATATCGAAAAATACAGATCCGGGCAGCGCCGAAGCAGCTCCGCGACGACTGTACTCTTTCCGACGCCGGACGGCCCCGACAGGATCAGCAGCTTTCCAGCGCTCATTCGTCATCCTCCGCATCGTCGGGCAGGCTCTTGTCCTCCAGCCGCCCGGCGACCGTCTCGGGCAGAATGGCGGAGAGGATAACATGATCTGTGTCCATGACGATGACCGCACGGGTGCGCCGGCCGTAGGTCGCGTCGATCAGCATACCGCGTTCCCGCGCCTCCTGCACGATGCGCTTGATGGGCGCGGAATCCGGGCTGACGATCGCAAGCAGCCTGTTGGCCGAAACCATATTACCAAAGCCGATATTGATGAGTTTCAACTGCGCCGCCTCCTCATTCAATGTTCTG
Organism: uncultured Oscillospiraceae bacterium; assembly: GCA_964544345.1. Lineage (GTDB taxonomy): Bacteria > Bacillota > Clostridia > Oscillospirales > Oscillospiraceae > CAKTOF01. The sequence continues at coordinate 8,910 of CAZJBT010000035.1, read as the reverse complement.
GATCTGTTCGCGGATCTTTTCCAGCTCCGCTTTCATGTCCACCACGACCCGAGCCAGCTCGACATCGTTGCACTTTGAACCGATCGTATTGGTCTCACGATTCATCTCCTGCATCAGAAAATCAAGCTTGCGACCCACCGAGCCGCCGTCCGTGAGCATCTTGTCCATCTGCGTGAGGTGGCTGCGCAGTCTGACAGTCTCCTCATCGACCGCAACCTTGTCGGCATAGATAGCGGCCTCGGCCAGGATGCGGCTTTCGTCGATCGTAGTCGGGGCAAGGATCTCGTTCATCCTGGCAGTCAGTCGAGCGCGGTATTCTGCGACCGTCTCGGGCGAGCGCTTCTCCACGACGGAGACGAGAGAGCCGATCGTCGAAGCACGGCTGCGCAGATCGGCTTCCAGCGCGGCGCCCTCCGTCTCACGCATCTGGTCGTACTTCTCGAGCGCCTCGTCGAGCACGGAAAGGATCTCCGCGCAGGCCTGCTGCTCGTCCTCCTCCTGCTTTTCGACCACGAACACCTCGGGAAAGCGCGTCAGCGAGGAGACTGAGATGTCGTCGCACACACCGTAATCCGCCGCGATGGTACGCAGCGCGGTGAGATAGCCTTCGATCACCGGACGGTTGAGCGATATCTTCACATCGTCCGCTTCGGCAGTGTTGACCGTGATGAACACGTCGGTCTTGCCGCGGGTGATATGCTCTTTCACGCGCTGCTTGACGCGCTCCTCCGCAAAGGAGAAAATGCGCGGCAGCTTGACGCTGCAATCGAGGTAGCGATTGTTCACCGAGCGCAGCTCCACGGTGATCTCACGGCCGCCAAAGGTCATCTGGGCGCGGCCGTAGCCAGTCATGCTCTTAATCAATGTGATCCCCCATTCAAAGCGATATGATAACGCTGCGGCGAAAAATTCTCCCGCCGGCAAGCAGAAATGCGGCATCAACCTGCCGCTACAGCTTGAGATAGCGGGCAATCCGCCGCTGATAAAAGCCGATCAGGCCGGTGAACGCCACATCATAGAGCACGAATGCGACCAGCAGGATCGGAATGATCAGCGCAGCAAACGGCAGCGACTCCACCGGCAGCAGCGCGGTAAACAGCGCGGTAAAAACGAAATAAAACACGGCGGAGACCAGAGAAAACAACGCGAGCTTTATGCTCCATTCGAGCGCGAGGCGATCCAGTCGCTCGATCAGGCTCTTCACCGGGCCGTACCAGCCGAGCACCAGCGCATAAGCGACCGCGCAGGTCTTGTCCGGCAGCGCAAGCAGCGAAAGCAGCGCCGAAGCGCAGTAGACCAGGAAACCAAGTCCAAGCCCCGCATGCAGCACAGCAGCAGCCGGAAGCAGCGAAGCGACAGCCACCATCGCAATGCGGCCCGTGGGCAGCAGCCCGCCGAAATAGAGCAGCGCGACGGACAACGCCGTCAGCACAGCGCCGAACGCCAGCTTTTTTGTACCGAGCTTTTTCATCAGCAGCAGGGGATCAGATCGCCGCCCATGCATTCACAGCAGCAGTCGGCCGCGATGAGCGTCGAACAGAAGTCACAGCCGTCACACTGCTGGCCACCGCCGCGATAGGTCTGGCGGTATGGGTTCCCGCCGCGCTGAAGCATCATCAGCGCCTGCTGATACTCGGGGTTCCCCGGCGCCATATTGCAGGCGATCTGGTAATTCTGCTGCGCCTCGTCGAGCCAGCCCCGGCGGTAGGCGACGGAGCCGGAAAGGAAGTACCACTCCGCGTCGCGCGTGGAAATCGAAGACAGCATACTCTCCGCCACTTCCAATCGGCCGACATTGATCGCCTGACGCACCTGCGCGTAGGTCGTGTTGGACGAGCTGTAGCCCGACTGTCGATACCCCGCTGACTGGTAGCTGCCAGCGCCGCCCTGCTGCGACTGGCCGCCGGCGCGAGCGCGTGTGATGGCATCATACGCCTCGTTGATCTCCTTCATTTTCTCCTGCGCAAGATCGGCAAGCGGGTTATCCTGATAGTTGTCGGGATGGTACTTGCGCGCAAGATCACGATAAGCGCGTTTGACCTCCTCATCCGACGCATTCTGGGACACGCCCAGCACTTCGTAAGGATCTCTCATTTAGTACTCCTGTTTTTCTTTTTTGGATGAAAGGTGCCTTCGGAAACGCTTTTCAGCACCGCCGGAAGGCCCTGATAAATCACATGATCCAAGATTTCGCGATCCGAACGCACCGGCAGCAGCTCGAATGCCGCGGCAGCAAGGCCGATGGATGCGTCGATCGTGGCAAGCAGCGCGGATCGATCCTCCGGAGCCAGCACGCCGTCTTTGACCACATAGCGCAGCGTCAGCACATTATACGCACCGGTTTTGCAGTCACGCTCAAGATCGTCAAGCGCGTCGGTCAAGTAGATATAACGGCCGACGTGATAGAGAAGCTGCTCCAAGACGCGGCGCGTCTGCGCGTCCTCCGCACAGGCAGCGCCGGCACGCAGGATCGAGGCAAACGCATCCGCCGTACGGTCAAGGCTCGCGCAGCGGGCGCGCTCGAGCGACTGCAGCGCGCTGAGCTTTTCGCGGACAAGCCGGTCTTCCGCCGGGCGCTGCCCTGCGGCGCGGCGATAGCTCCGCCGGAGCAGGCGTGCCGCGAACCGCGCGCCGAGCGAACGGAAAAACGGCTCGTCGCAGACACTGTCGCGCAGCTTGTGGTAATAGAGGATCACACACAGATCGGCGCAAAAATCCTGCTCCACGCCGCCGGCAAGACAATTTTTCTTCCGGTGAGGCCGCGCCGGGCAGCGGCAGAGCCGATACTTCGGCTCCGGCTCGAGTGAACTGAGCAGCACACTCAGGAATGTCAGATCATAGTTGACTGTGAAGCGCGAAGCATAGCCGAGCCGCTTCCCAAGCCGCTCACACAGGCCGCAATAGGCCGCCTGATAATGGCCAAAGGCCTCCTCGCTCAAGACGCCCCGCATCGGTCGAACATAGCCAAACATCTCAGACAAACGCGGTGATCGTATATGCCACCGGCTTTTTGCGCGTCAGATACCGGTTGTAGCACGCCGCGGGCACGATGCCAAGCAGGAAACCGAGCGCACAGCAAAGCGCCGCCATTCCCGGCAGACCGACCGCCCGTCCGACCGCCCATCCGGAGAAAAACAGCACGAGCGGAACGAGATAGACCAGCAGCGCTGCACTGATCACGGTCTTACCCGCCGTCTCGACGACAACGCGGTCGCCGGGCGCGGCGCCGATGGCGTTGAAGGCGCGGACTGTGATGACCTCGTCCGGCGCGCCGCAGCCGCCGCAATGGCCGCAGTCGCCCGAGCAGGCGCTCTGACGGCGGAGCGTTACCTCCGCATAGCGCTCGTCAAGCAGGCGCGTCACCTGAACCTGCTGGCGCATCAGTCCTCCTCCTCAACGGGATCCGGGATGTCCGGCTGCTCCTCTGACAGGGAGACCACGGCGTTATAAGAACCAATGACTCCGGCGTCCGGATAGCCATAGATCTCAATGGTCAGCGGGACGGTATAGGTGCCGACATTTGCGCTGATCCCGGACAGATCTGCCACAGCGTGCACATTCGAGGAGGTGATGTTGACGATATCTGCGGACGAAGCGCGGATCGTGACCTGCTGCATCTGCGTGATCGCTTCAGGCACAAAGCCATCCGGCACCTGGATGAATTCCACATTGGAAACACGGACGGTCTTTGTCTCCAGCCCGCGCACCTCGACGGTAACGGTCGCCGTCTCCTCCCCGCTGATGCTCTTGACGTTGTTCGGCAGCAGAATATTGAACTCATACGTCCCGCTGCGGATCAGATTGCTCAGATCGATGTTGCCCAGGCTGATCTGGTTGACCATCGCGAGCGCGGACGCGTCGCCGGAAATCGTGATGACATCCGGGTCGATCTCATAGACCACGTCCTTATCCGTGGCGCCGCCGCCGGCGATAAAGTCGACGCTCAGCGGAACCTGCTTGAACTGGACGACCGGCTGCGTCACCTCGATCTCCAGGACGTCGGAGGTGATCTCATCGGACTCCACCGGTTCACCGTCCTCCGTCATCAGGACATAGGGCAGCGTTGTCGTCACGCTTTTCTCAAGATCGCTTCGCTCCAGCGTGACGAGCGCGTAGCTGACCCGCTCGATCAGCTCCTCCGGCCCGCGAATGGTGATCTCGTCATAATCAAAGGTCATCGGCTCGGTGGTGAAGCCCTCGGCCGTTCCGCCGAGTAGCTCGCCGCGTACCGGGACAGAGACGCTCTTCACATTCGCGACCGTTACAGAAAGGTTAGACGGTTGTTTGTTCTCCACCTGGACAGACGAGATGCTGACCTCGGATGGATAGTCGATCGTATAGTTCAAGGTGTAGTTCTGCGCACGCGTGATCCTGCTGACATCGACCGTGATGACAATATTCTCCTCATTGAGCTTGTTGATGACAGAACGCTTGCCGCTCAGCCGGAGCGAAACCGTCGAGTCAAGCCCCGAGGTGATCATCAGGTCGCGATCCTCATTCAGCTCATCGAGGCCAGTGAATACCACCGGGATGTCGGAAAACTGCATGGTAATCTCCGGATTCTCCACCGTGACCACGTAAAACCACAGGCCAGCGGAGATCAGCAGCGCGATAATCATCGTAAACAGCTTACTCTTTTTTTGCATTGTCGTCCTCTTTCCGCTTCGGAAGCCACTGACGGAATTTCTTTAAAAGCCGGGGCGTTGAATCCTCCTCCCGCACAGGGATCAGCTCATTGGTCAGCAGACGGCCAAGGGTCTCCGGCGCAAGATAGCGCTTGAGCATGCCGCCGACGGCGACGGAAATGGTGCCGGTCTCCTCGGAGACGATGACGGCGACCGCATCAGACTCCTCGCTGATGCCGATGCCGGCACGATGGCGCGTTCCGAGGTCGCGGCTCAGATGCGCGTTATCCGACAGCGGGAGCACGCAGCCGGCCGCGATGATCCGCGCGTTGCGGACAATGACAGCGCCGTCGTGCAGCGAGGCCTTGGTAAAGAACAGGTTGCGCAGCAGCTCCACAGAGACCTGCGCGTCGACAACCGTACCGGTTCGGAAATACTCGTCAAGCGGGATCGAGCGCTCAAACACGATCAGAACGCCGGTCTTTTCCTTGGACATGATCTCACACGCATCCACCGTCTGGGCGATGACGCGATCAAGCCCGTCGTCGTGCGAATGGTCGGACAGCAGCTCGTGCAGCGACGCCTTCTTACCGACCTTCTCAAGGAACCGGCGAAGCTCCGGCTGGAACACGATGATCAGCGCGATGGCGCCGACCTCGATGACAAAGCTGAGGATAAAGTGCAGCGCATACATATGCGTCACACTGGTGAACCACACGACGATCAGCAGCAGAATGATGGATTTGGCGATGCGCACACCGCTGGAATTTCGAATCAGATTGATCAGCTCGTAGAGCAAAAACGCCACCACCAGCACATCCACAACGTCCATAATTCCGACGGTGGGAAGCGTATAGCGCAGCTCGCTCCAAAGTGATCGGAACGACTCCATGATCGAATCCATGCCTGTTCACCTGCCTGTTACTTTAAACTATATAATTATACCTGAAATTCAGCGCAATAGCAACCGTGTCTGCGCTGATTTTTCGTTTATTTTCCCCGGGCCAAGCGGGCGACCGCAGCGGTGAAGCGCTCAGCCTCCCGCGCTGTGTTGAAAATTCCGGCGGAAAAACGGAGCGTCCCGTTCTCCAGCGTGCCGGCGCTTTCATGGGCGAGCGGCGCGCAGTGCAGCCCGGCTCGCAGCGCGAAGCCGGCTCGACCGAGCGCGTCTGCCGCCGTCTCGCAGTCGAGTCCTTCGAGCTGAAACGACAGCACGCCCGTCTGCGTCCCGTTGCCCGCGCAGAAGCAGCGCACCCCAGGCAGCTCCCGCAATCGCGCGGCCGCAGCGCGGGTCAGGCGCAGCTCATGGCGCAGGATCTCAGTCGGGGTATACTCCTGCACAAAGCGGATGCCCTCGCGCAGGCCGCAGATCCCTGCGACGTTGTGCGTACCAGCCTCGAGCCGGTCGGGCAAGAATTCCGGCATTTCAGCGCGCGCTGACAAGCTGCCCGTTCCACCCTCGAGCAGCGTTTTCGCGTCGGCGCGGCAGAGCAGGATGCCGGTGCCCTGCGGGCCGAGCAGCCCCTTGTGGCCGGGCATGGCGACAAAGGCCGCCTGCAGGCGCCGCGCCGAGATCGGCAGACAGCCTGCAGACTGCGACGCGTCGAGTACAAACGGCACGCCGCGGTCGGCGCACAGCGCCGCGATCTCCTCCACCGGCAGGATATACCCGAACACGTTCGACACGTGCGTGCAGACGACGGCGTCCGTCCCTGGCTTTACAAGATCATAAAAACAGTTGAGCGTATCGTCCGGGTCGAACAGCCGCCGACCCGCGACCTGCAGCTCGGCGCCGAGCGCGGTCAGCGGGCGCGTCACGGAGTTATGCTCGAACCCGGAGACGACCGCATGGCCGCCTGGCGGCATCAGACTTTTAATGGCAAGATTGAGTCCGTGCGTGGCGTTCATGGTAAAGACCACCTGTTCGGCCTCACAGTCGAACAGCTCCGACGCACGCACCCGGCAGTCATAGACCGCGCCGGCGGCCTCCATCGCCGCCCTGTAACCGCCACGTCCCGGGCTGGCATAATGCTTCATCGCATAGAGTACGGCTCGGCGCACCGCGCGCGGCTTCTGCAGGCTCGTCGCAGCGTTGTCAAAATAGGTCACAGGCCGGTCACCTCCAGCTCGCCGTCTCCGCTAAGGCGATAGACGGCGGAATAAGGCGCACTGGCCTGTCGCAGCGCAGCGGCTGCCTGCGCGCTGTCCGCCTTCCGCACAAGAAGGCTATAGCCGCAGCCAAGTGCGGCGATTTTTTTTGGCGTCCGGGCAAGCTGATGCCGGATGCCGGATCGTTCCAAGACCATCGCCCCACGCTGCGCTGCCGTAATGGAGCGAAAGGTCAAATAGCAGTCATACATAAAAGGATTCCCTCCCCGCTATCCTATGCCCCACTTTGACAAAATGCGCGTCCAATCCCCCTTGATCGTAAGAACAAAAACGGAGCCGCCGCAAATGGTTTTGCAGCAGCTCCGTTTTTTATTCCTCCAGAAGCGTCACCGCGTGAGCCGCGACGCCCTGACCCGCGCCGGTAAAGCCAAGATGCTCCTCCGTCGTCGCCTTCACGTTGACCCTGCCGGGCGGGATGTGCAGCGTGCGGGCGATGTTTTCCGCCATCTGCGGCAGGAACTCCGCGAGCTTCGGCCGCTGCGCGACAATGGTCGCGTCGATGTTTCCGACGCGGCAGGGCGCGATCTTTTCCCGTACCCGGGCGAGCAGCTCCAGGCTGTCCGCCCCGGCATAAGCCGGATCGTTGTCGGGAAAATGCCGCCCGATATCGCCGAGCGCAGCAGCGCCGAGCAGCGCGTCCATCACGGCATGCACGAGCACATCCGCATCGGAGTGGCCGTCAAGCCCCAGCTCGCACGGGATCTCCACGCCGCCCAGGATCAGCTTCCGATCCGGGACGAGGCGGTGTACATCATAGCCGTAACCGATACGCATCGGCTTCCCTCCCGTCGAAAATAAGCTGGGCTACGGCGAGATCGAGCGGCGTGGTCAGCTTGAGGTTCTCCTCCGCGCCTTCTGTCAGGCGGACAGACATCCCGAGATGCTCGACGAGCGCGCAGTCGTCCGTCGCCTCAAAGCGATCCTGCTGCGCCTTGACGATCGCGCCGCGCAGCAGATCAAAGTCGAACACCTGCGGCGTCTGCACGGCAAAGAGCGAGCTGCGCTCCGGCGTGCTCGTCACAACGCCGCGCGACGCAGTTTTGATGGTGTCTTTGACCGGAACGGCCGGCGCGGCCGCGCCGGATATGCCAGCCTCGCGCACGGTGCGGTCGATGAGCTCCGTCGTAACAAACGGACGCGCGCCGTCGTGAATGGCGGCGAGCTTGGTCTTTTTACTGACGGCGTCGAGACCCGCGGAAACAGATGCGGTGCGCGTTTCTCCGCCAACGACGACCATCTTCACCTTGTCAAGCCCCGCGTCATGCACGGCACGACTGACTTCGACAAGCAGATCCTCCCGCGTGACGATCACGATCTCATGGATCAGCGCGCTCTCCTGAAACGGACGCGCCGCGTGGACGATCACCGGCTCCAGACCGATGGGCGCAAGGATCTTATCCACGCCCTCCATTCGCGATGCGCTGCCCGCCGCGACGATCACGGCGCTGGTATACGGCACGCGCACAGAGTCCGCTTTTTTCCTGAACAGGGACATTGTCACACTCCCTTCCGCAGTTCCTCCACTGCCAGCAGGATACCGGTCTTGCCGGACTCATATGTCAACCCGCCCTGCATATAGGCGATATACGGCGGGCGCATCGGGCCGTCGGCCGACAGCTCGATCGACGCGCCTTGAACAAACGCGCCCGCAGCCATGATGACCTGATCCTCGTAGCCCGGCATATCCCATGGCACCGGCGTGACATACGAATCGACCGGCGCGCCGCGCTGGATGCCGCGACAGAATCGCTCGAGCGCCTCGGGTCTGCCGAACTCGAGCATCTGCACGATGTCGGCGCGCGGCGCGTCAAAGGCCGGGAGCGCCTTGTAGCCGAGCAGCTCCATCATACGTGCGCAGAACACAGCGGTCTTAAGCGCCTGCGCTGTCACATGCGGCGCAAGAAAGAAGCCCTGATAGAGCAGGCGGTTCTGCCCCATCGTAGCGCCGCATTCCCTGCCGATGCCGGGGCTGGTCAGGCGCATCGCGGCCGCCTCGACCAGCTCATGCCTGCCCGCGATATAGCCGCCCGTGACCGCAAGGCCGCCGCCCGGGTTCTTGATCAGGCTGCCCGCGATGATATCCGCGCCGAGTTCGGGCGGCTCGAGAGTGTCGACG
>CAZJBT010000034.1:0-17571 GCA_964544345.1 uncultured Oscillospiraceae bacterium | reverse complement strand
CGAGTGGATCAGCTCGAGACACTCCTGCACGGTTCCTTTCTTGTCTGCGTACATCCTTTGATATTCGGCTCTCGAATGCGTCATTGTCCTTGTTCTCTTTCCTCCAGATAGTGTTCTTCCCGCCGGAAGGCGCAGCCTGCTGCCCGCACGCCCTTACTGGCGGATGAACGGGGCGGCGCGTCGGGGATATCGAGGATCTTGACCAGACCCTCTCCATCGCCGGGCTTGGGGATATACTTTTCGCGCTCCTCCAGCGTGCGGTACGGCTCGGGCCAAGTCGGGTCGATCTGCACGACCTGCGCCGGGGAATAGTCGAAGTGGGATGGGCCGGGGATATCGACCTTGACGCCGATGAACATCAGCGGGACGACGACCACGCCGGTGCGCAGCAGCTCCCGGTACGACTCGGCCGCCATGTTCACACAGTCGATCTTGCAGGTGAAATCCTCCGCGACGAGATTGTTGACATAGCGCCACTCGCCGTCCTCCAAGATCCAGTCCACGCCGTAGCGCTCCCACATGAATTCGGCATAGCGCGTCTTATCGGGGTTGAGCGTGTTGAAGATGATGCCAGGCGTATAGAAGCTCGAGCGGGCGGTCTTGCCGTCCTCCGCGATCTCGATGATGCTGGTGCAGACCGTGTGCATAACGCCGCCGGCGACGTCGTTGGGATTCCATTCCCTCGACCTCGGGGTAGACCTTTACCAGCTCGTTATACGCCGCCTCCGCCTGCCGCACAAGTCCCAGACCCCATTCGTTGTGCAGCCGCTCGAAGCCGACCATGCAGCCATAGCTGTGCGTCGCGGTGACCTGACAGGAGTTGACCCATTTGCAGATCAGGTGCTCATTTTTCTCGTCGCTGCGATCAGCGCGTTTGCTGCCGTCCGCGTGCGCATAGGCGTGCATGGCGTATTCCTGCTCGATCTCCTGACAAGCTTCGGCCATGTGGATCTTCTGCGCGAGGCTCAGATTCTTGTTCATTTTTTCTCCTCCCATCCGGTAAACTTGGGATTTCCCGCCGACCCATTGCTCACGATGTCGGAAAACGTCTCATACGCCGTGGGCGCCGGCGGATAGGGATAATTGCTGTATCGATTGACATACGCCTGCATTTCCAGCGTCGGCTTGCCGAAGAAGTCGCACGCCGGGCAGGGATAAGGCGCGCCGGGAACGGGATCGACCGGCTCGTCCTGCACGTTTTTGCCCGGCTCACAGTACACGTCGCCGGCGCGGAACAGGTGCCAGATCCTCCAGCCGTCCGTCTCGCGGACAAAATCGATCCCGACCTTGCCGATCGTCCAGCAGGCTTTGGTCACGCCGTCGGCGTCGGTGTTGCTCTGCTCGGCGATGGAATACCGCAGACCCTGCGCCGTCTTGCCGTCGCCCGCGATCTGGATCGCGTGGGAGGAAAGCGGCATAAAGCTGGAGTAGCCGGGGCGCGCCGGATTGACCGCGAGGGTATAGCGGCGAACCTCATCCATGCCAACGTAATAGCCCCATGTTGCGCCGATCGAGGCGGTCGCCTGATGCTCCGGCTCACGAACCCACAGATCGTCAAGCTCGCGCTGGCGCTCGTTGTTCGTCTGATAAAAGGTGCGGCGATGCGCCAAATTTTTGATGGCCTCAATGTCCCAGACGCGAGCCATGCGCGCCTCGTCGGATCGCTTTGTTTGATTCTGCATTCTGGTCACCTCCTAAATGCCATAGCTGAACGTCTCAGAAAAAGTACGGTACGGTTCCGGAACCCGAACCAGCGGCGAGACCGGTCTGGACGGGCTGTAGCGCTCGCGGACGACACAGGGAACGTTTGGCTTGGGCTGCTTGAGTCCGCGAAGCGCGGCAAATTCGGGCAGCTCGGGCAGCGGCTCCTGCGCCTTCGTCCAATCGCGGCCTGCGACGCAGTAAAGCTCTTCCAGATCCAGCAGGTGCCAGATCCGCCACTGTCCATCCTCCAGGATGAAGTCGGCTGCGAGACAGCCGTTCGCCCACATGGTCAGCGGGTCGTAGGGCGTAACGTCGTTGTCCGCGCCGAGCACGCACCAGACCGCCTTGATGGTCTGCCCGTCCTCAGCCTGCTCGATCACAGGATTCGTCAGCGCGTCTACCATCAGCGAGCCGACGCCGTGCAGCTCCTCCTCCGTTTTCTTCCCCGGAAAATCCGGAAACAGAGATTTCACAAGCTTGGATTTTTCTGCGACCGCCTCGTCCGTGATCCGGTAGTAATCGCGAATGGCGTCAAGCCCGCGATAATACCCGTCGTGAAAGCCCAGACACGGGTCGGGCGCCTCCTTTGCCCAGAAAGAATCGACGATCTGGGCGTCTTTTCTCTGCATCCTGAATAGACGTACTTGCCCATCGGGTTTTGGATAATCCATCTGTCCGCCAACTGCTCTGTGGTGAATGTTGTCATATCCTACGCTCCTTTTTTATAGTTTGATCGTTACAGGTTCCGTGCAGCGTGGAACCCCTGACGGATCGCATCGGTTACATTGCCGGTCTTTACGCAGTCTCCGATGGAGATATGCTCGAGCACCGCGCCGCATAGCGCCTGCGCGGCCGCGCGCTTGGGTCGCAGGCCGGCGGAGATCACGATCCGATCGGCTGGGATAAAAATTTCCCGTCCGTCCCGATCCACGCCATACGCGCCCTCCTCCGTGATGCGGATGCAGCGCGTGCCGGTCAGCAGCGTCGCCGCAGCCTCGAGCCGCGGCATAAGCGCGCCTCTGTGGAGGAGGTTGGCGTCCGGCGCGACTGTGTCGAGCATCTCCATGATCGTCACGGTCTTTCCGGACGAGGCCAGCTCCAGCGCAGTCTCGCAGCCGATCAGTCCGCCGCCGATGATCAGATAAGTCCCGTCCTTCGGCGCGCCGCCGGTATACATCTCTGCCGCCGTGACGACGTTCCCGCCCCGGACGCCGGGGATCGGCGGGATGATCGGCTCAGCGCCGAGTGCCGTGATCAGAACCTCCGGCGCCATCTCGCGGATCATGGAGGGCGTCATCTCCGTATGCAGCCGCACGTCGATCGGCAGGCGGCTGATCCGGTACTCCAGATTTTCCCTAAACTTGTGCAGGTCGTGCTTAAAATCAACGTATTCAGCAAATTTCATTGCGCCGCCGAGCGACCCCGTACTCTCGCAGAGCGTGACCTGATGACCGCGCTGCGCGGCGGTGATCGCGGCCTGCATTCCGCCTGGGCCGCCGCCGACGACCAGAACGCGCCTGCTCTGTGAGGCTTTGCCCGGGTCGCTCCCGTCCCGCTCGTGGCCGATGATGGGATTGACTGTGCAGCGCATGGTGCGCGTCAGATTCATGCCGGACATACAGACCGAGCAGCGAAGGCACGGCGTGATTTCCTCCGGTTTTCCCAGCAGCGCTTTGTGCGGCAGGAACGGATCGGCGATCAGCGCCCGGCCGAGGTTGACCACGTCGGCCTTACCGGATTCGATGATCTCCTCCATCATGGCCGGATCATCGAGGCCGCCGACTGTGCCGACCGGAACGGTAACGGCCTCTTTGATCTTCGCAGCAAATGGAACGAGCCGGCCGTGCTCGGAAAACATGGAAGTGGGGGTCAGGTCGCCGTAGATCGGCTCTGCGCCCTCTCCCGCGACAGCGGAGACATGGATCAGATCGACGCGGCTCTCCACCATCCGGCAGAATTCGACTGCATCCTCCAGTGTGATGCCGCCGGGCACCGCATCGATCGCGCTGATGCGCAGCTCGATCGGGAAGTTCTGGCTGCATTTGGCGCGAATTGCGTCGAGCACCTCGATCGCCAGGCGCGCCCGATTTTCCAGGCTGCCGCCATATTCATCGGTTCGGCGGTTGACGAGCGGTGAGAGGAACTGGCAAAGCAGCCAGTTGTGTCCCGCGTGAACCTGACACATGTCAAAGCCTGCGAGCTTTGCGGTTGCGGCGGCATCTGCAAAGCTGGCAACGACCTCAGCGATCAGGTCGTTGCTCATCTCTGTGATCTGGTCGCCGTAGCTGTCGATCTCACTGCTCGGGTCGTAGACGATCCCGTCCGGAACAAACTCAGGATAACATTGCTTGCCACCGTGATCGAGCTGAACAGAGGCCAGCGCGCCGTTCGCGTGGATCGCCTCTGCAAGCTCAGTCAGCGACGGAAGGATATCCGGATCGCACAGCATTGCCTGCCGAACATGCGCACGGCCGGTCGGATGGACGACGCAATCGCCAACAGTTACCAATGCAGCCCCACCCCTGGCGCGCAGTGCATAGTAAGCGATATTCTCCGGCGTATAGGTGTGCTGCGGCGAAAGCTCGGCCAGCGAGTTCGGTGCTGAAAGGATCCCGTTTTTCAGCGTCAGAGAACCGATCCGGATCGGGCTGAACAAATGCGGATATTTCTTTTCTACCATAACGGAGCCACCCTTCTTGAGCCGCGCCGGATCAACGCCGGTGCGAGCAGACATCTTATGTTTGTATCATAACGATTGCGCCGCGGTCTTGTAAAATTCTGATTCCGGGTATTACTATCTGAAAAATGAATTCGGGCGCGCCGGGCTGCAAACAATGGATCTGCCTGCGCTTCAGAGGTCAGGGACGCTGCATAGCGGCCGGGGCGGCGCTCAGCCGCTGCCAACGGAAGCAGCAAAAAACGGCGTAGCTGCTGCTACACCGTCCTTTGCGGAGCTTTGAGCCGCCCCTTGGGGAAGCTTCCTTATGAAGTGTGCCCCTGCGAAGCCGGGGTCTTTTTACCGATGGTTCGACACCTGGTCGCACAGCTCGAGCGTATCGATCAGATCCTCGAGCATGAAGTAGGTGAACGAGCCGGAGCAAAGCGTCTTGCCGTCCGGGCCGCAGACGCGCGCGGCGCAGACGGTGATGTTGCTGCCGGGCTTGACGACCTCGGCGGTGCAGGTCAGCGTCTTGCCGGCGGGCACGGAGCGCAGGTAGTTGACGGCCGTATCCAGCGTGACGCAGCCGCGCCCGGTCGTGCAGGCGGCAAGCCCCGCCACATGATCCATCAGCGTGTAGAGCGCGCCGCCGTGCAGGATCCCGCGCGGATTGCAGATGCGCTGATCCGGCGTGATCTCGCCGACGACGAGGAAATGCTCGATCTTTGTCACGGTCAGACCCAGCTCGCTTGAAAAGTGGCCGGGTTTATTGGAGCGAGCCTTCAGCCGCTCATAGAGCGTGCTCCACTCGGCTTGTGTTGGTTGCGTCAAAGGAAATCCCTCCAGATCGATTTGGGGTTAGTCTGCGCAGCTTTTCCCGCGTCATTCGCCGCGCTCGTACAGCGGAACCGCACGGTCGAACGGCTGCGCCCGATAGGTGATCGAGGAGACGCGCTTGCCCGACACGCCGTATTTCGGGTTGTAGCCGAACAGGTTGATGTAGCGGTTCAGATCGGGCTTCTCGCGCTCCATTGCGCCGAGGAGCAGCGGGATCGCGCGCGCGTCGTCCACTGCGCGGTGGGAGTTGACGGCGACGTCCTGCAATCCATAGGAGACGATCGCGTTCTCCAGCTTGTGCGGATAGTCGCGCCGGTCGCGGTAGACGGTCATCGCATCCAGGAATTTCAGCCCCCGCAGCGCATCCGCCTGACCATGTGCGCGCAGGAACCAGTACAGAAAATTCAGGTCGAACTGCGCATTGTAGGCGATGAGCAGCGTGTCCGGCTGCGCGAGCATCGCGGTGAAGCGTGACGCTGTCTCGGCCTTTTCACAGCCCGCATGTCGGAGCTGCTCGGGCGTGATGCCGGTCAGCTTTGTAATGAACGGCGGCAGGCTGCGCCCCGGCGATAGGTGGATCAGGTCGTCCACCGCGCTCTCCTCACACCCGTTCCCGTCCAGCGAGACCGCGCCCAACTCAATGATCTCGTCATGCTGAAAGTCCAGCCCGGTCGTCTCGGTGTCGAAGAACACCAGATGGGAAAACCGGCTCAGCGAAGCAATACAGGCCATAACTGCCTCCTTTTCCGCGGCGATGCGGATGGTCATGCAATCCATCATACCAAGATTCGCCTGTTTTTGCAATCCCATTGACCGGCACTGCATGGATCTTATGCAGGATCGGCATATCTCCGCCGGAGAAACGGCTTTCCGCGCCTGCTGCGATCTGTTATTATGATTTATATATAAATTGTTCTCACACGGAGAATAAAAAGCGATCAACGAAAAGAAAGGATGAAAGCGATGAAGACAGAAGAAAGACTGGAGGCGCTCGAGCGCCTTTGCGCGGATCAGCAGCGCCGCATCGAGCGGATGGAGGCGGTCAACGCCATTCAGAACGTGCTCTCGCGCTATGCGGCCTATCACGTCGCGAGCGACCAGCGCAAAACGGCAGACCTTTACTGCCGCCATACGCCGGGCACGCGCCTGATTTTCAACGGCGACATCTATGATGAATGGGAGGGCGTGGAGCGTCACTTTATCCACCGCATGACCAACGCGGAGGAGGACTTGGCCGGGCGGCTGTATCTGCACGATATGGTTTCCCCGCTCATCGAGGTCGCGGAGGACGGCATGTCCGCCGACTGCATGTTCTCCTCACATGGCTGTGAGACGGGCTGGAACCCGGATGGCTCTCTCAAGGCGCTCTGGTCGTTCAACCGCTATCACTTCGTCTTCGTGCGGGAGGACGGCGAGTGGCGTATCTGGCGGCAGGAAATGCATCAGATCCTCAACACGCCCTTTGAAGGGCGCGGCTGGGTGGAGGAGCCGTGCTACGACGTTATCGGCAACGCGCCGCAGGCACTCAAGGACTCCACGGACGCGAAGGAGCAGTGCCAGCCGCAGCGCAAGACGAAAAAACCGTATCTTGGCCTGAGCACCGAGACGGCGGAGTGCGACGCGCACAACCTGATCCCCGCGCCGCCGCTGCCGTATCAGACCACCGACCCAGAGCGCTTTCGCGACGAGGACGACACCGACTGGACTTGGTGAGGCGCGTTGCCGGGCGCGCGATCTCACAGTGTTTTGCGGTTCCGCGCGCCGCGCCAAACGGCGGAAAAGCGCGGAGCAGAACGCTCGCCCTGCAAAAGAAAACGGAGCCGCTGCAGTTGATTGCAGCGGCTTCTCCGCTTGTCAAAAGATCCTGCGGAGTTTGCGGCGTGTAGGCCGCGGACGGAGCATTGTCCCGCGTCTGCCGGACGCGCTGTTTCGACAGGGTTCCTGCCGCGTCGGCGTGTTTGCCATGTAAAATCTTTTGCAGCCGCGCAGGCTATTGTTTTCCTTTCGCCTGTTTTGTGTTATAATCTGAGTGAAAAAACTACCTTGAGAAAGGGGCGCATGCAATGCGCAAGACAAAAAATATCTGTACCATTGGCCCGGCGACGACAGAGATCCCGGTGCTGGTGAATATGATCGACCACGGTATGGACTGCGCGCGGCTGAACTTCTCGCACGGGTCGCATGAGGAGCATAAAATGCGGATCGACAACATCCGCAAAGCCTGTCAGATCGCCCGGCGCAATATCGCCATCCTGCTCGATACGAAGGGGCCAGAGATCCGCTTCCGCAGTTTCCCGGGCGGCGGCATCGACGTGGCCGAGGGCGAAGTGTTCGCCGTCAACTGCTCGGAGGAGGAGATCCCCGACCATCAGTCGGGTCAAATCACGTTTTCGGATCTGCATCTATATGTGCGCAAGGGCAGCATGCTGCTCGTTGACGACGGCAAGATCGAGCTGCAGGTTTCCGAGGTGCGCGATCATGTGATCTGGTGTGTGGTCGTAGTCGGCGGCCGCATCCGCGACAATAAGGGCATCAACGTCCCGAACGTCGCGATCCCGATGCCGTATCTGAGCGACGCCGACTGCGCCGACCTGCGCTTTGCCGTGGAAAACAATGTGGACTATATCGCGCTCTCGTTCGTCCGCTGCGGCGCGGATGTGAAAGCAGTGCGCGCGCTGCTCGCCGGGCTGAACGCCGGCCCGATCCGACTGATCGCCAAGATCGAGAACAATCAGGGGCTGGAGAGCTTCGATGAGATCCTGGCCGAGGCCGACGGCATCATGGTCGCGCGGGGCGACATGGGGGTGGAGCTGCCGTTCCAGAGCGTGCCGCAGATCCAGAAGGATCTGATCCGCCGCTGTTTCTGCGCCGGCAAGCTTGTCATTACTGCGACCCAGATGCTCGAGTCGATGATCTCCTCGGCGCGCCCGACACGCGCGGAGGTCTCCGACGTGGCCAACGCAGTCTACGACGGCACAGGCGTTGTGATGCTTTCCGGCGAGTCCGCGATGGGTGCTTATCCGGTCGAAGCTGTCAGTGCGCTCAGCGCCATCTCGGTCGAGACGGAAAAGCACATTGATTTCTATCACGATTTCCTCTGCGATCTCTCACAGCGCGACGACGTGAACGTCCCGCTGGCCTACGGCGCGTATTATACCGCGCTGCACATCGGCGCGGCGGCCATCGTCGTTTCGACGCACTCGGGTCGGACGGCGCGGCTGGTGTCCGCCATGCGGCCAAACTGCCAGATCATCGCCTGCACGGACGACGAGATGACCGAGCGGCAGATGCAGCTCGCCTGGGGTGTGGAGCCGGTGCTCGTACCGCACTACGAATCGGGCAAGGAGCTGAGCGAAGGCTGCATCGCAGCCTGCCGCCGTGTGACGGGGCTGAAAACGGGCGACCGCGTCATCCTGATCGGATCGCAGGCCATGACCTCGGAGTATGACTTTATCCAGATCATCACGCTTTGATCCAGACAGGTAAAGAGCCGCCCATCTGCTTGGCAGACGGGCGGCTTTTTCGTGCGGTACGCTAAAATCCGTACAGCAGTTTTGCCATGCCGAACGCATGGAACGTCAGGAAACGGAACAGAAAGAGCGCGGATACATAGACCGCCGCTTCATATCGACAGGCACGGGGGCGGCCTGCTGTTCGTCTCGTTGTTTGGTTTGTGATATGTGCGTACAGATGAAACAGGGCAAAGCCGAGCATCGTTCCGGCGGTATTTAGGATCAGGTCGTCGATATCGGTGCTTCGGTTGTTCAACAGTTGGCTCAGCTCGATCAGCAGGGACAACGAAAAGCCAAATGCCAGAACGGAGCCGATTCTACGAAATGCAGACCAGATCAACGGAAGCAGAAAACCGAGCGGAACAAAAAGCAGAACATTCAGCCCATAACCCACCGGACTGTAGTCCGCGTCGGAGAAGGGAATGAGGTTGATCTGCCGGGTTTGTATTTGCAAGCCGTATCGCTTGGCGTCAAATATCGTGCCCGCGCCTGTGACATAAAACATACCAAAGAGATAGACCGCAAAAAGCAGCAGGAACAGAACATACCTGCGGTCTGTTTTGCTTCCTTTCCTGCAGCGCAGCCGGTTGAAGGTCAAAATACACAGAACAGCCGGAAGCATGACCGTCAGAAATTCATATCCGAGCAGGATAAAGCCTTTCATACCAGGCGCCCGCCTTTCTTTTTCCGATTTGGCGCGGGGCGCTCCCTGCCGGAAAGCGCCCCAGCTTGCCCGGCTCAGCCCACCCTCTCGTCAGTCCTATCATTGGTCTGATCGAGCGAGGAAAGCAGCGCGACCGTGTGGGTCATGTTTTCGCTGACGTAGAGGTAGCTCCCGTTGATCGCGCTGAGGGAGCGGTACTCGGCGTTGTTGGCGTATTTGGTTGGGTCGTACGGCTCGGGGTAGTAGTAGATCTCGATCGAATAGAGCGTCCCGGTTGCGCCGCCGTACTGATAGTCGAAGGCGCTCTGACCTTCAGAAAAGTCGGCGAGCAGCGCATTGTAGATGGCTTCGGCCGCCTCGGTGCCGCCGTCATAGTCGGGATTGTCGTAAGACTCCCAGTCGGTGACGCTGATCCAGGCGATCTGATCCGCAGACTCCATTGTGCCGAATGCGGCGCCGATGAGCGACTCCGGCTGTGTGGCCCAGTCCCGCAGCGCCGCAAATTCCGGCGTGTCTGTGTCGATGCAGAAGCGGCGGGAGACCTCGCGGCCCGAGCGAAGCGTATAGCGCAGATCCACGTTGTATTCGCTGCCGTCCCGGCTGCCGTCCAGGATCGCCTGGTGGAGGGCAGCGGCGGCTGCATAGTCGACGTCCAGCGTTGTGCCGAAAGCGGAGAGCTGGATCGATTCCACCTTGTCTTCCGGCGGGATATAGCGCGTGTAACCGAACACGTCGAGCCGCGCCGCGCCGAGCGCCACGATCGCGGCCGCGGCCACGATGGCCCAGGTACGAAGCCGCCCGGCGCGGAATACGCGGAACGTCTTGCGCAGCAGCATCTCCGCGCCGAAGTAGCCGACAAAGCTCCAGATCACGACCAGAAGAAGCGTCACGGGGAAGGTGATCCTGAGCAGGTACGACGACTGGATGAACAGCGCCATCGCCACAGCGAAGCAGAGCGCCAGCCCGATCTGAAAGACGGGCTTCAGCCAACGGAATGCGATGATGTCGCCCGCACTCTCCGCCGGGCGGCGGCGGAACGCGAGCAGCGCTGCGCCGGCGAGCACGACGCCCGCGCCGGCGTAGACCGGGTAGTACCATGCGTTGGAGAGACTGCCGTAATAGTAGTAGGTCTCATTGATGAAGATGACGCTGTCTTGCTCAGCGTAGCAGCCGAGCAGGCGCAGGAACGGCGTCAGCCACCGAATGGTGCGCGGGATGGCGTCTACGTCCATGCCGAAGATGAAGCTCGCGCCGAGCGTCACGAGCAGCGCATAGATGCCGAGCGCCAGAAAGTTCAGGATCACGAAGAACACCGGCATCGCGACGATATTGCCCGTGGCGACGGCGCACAGCGTGGCGAGCGAGAAGAACAGCACGGCGCAGCATGCGCCCACGCCGAGCATCGTCAGCAAACTGGGCAGGTGCAGCCCGCCGAAGCACAGCTCGACGACGGCGGTCAGCACGAAGGTGATCAGAAGCGGGATCAGGGTGATGGTCAGGCCGGCCAGATAGTTTGTGAGAAACAGCCCCTCGCGCCGCAGCGGCAGGGCGAAGTGGCAGTTGGCGCTGCGTGCGGTGAACAGCCAATTCCAGACAAACAGACCGGCGATGCAGCTCACAAGCGCCATAGCGAAGGACAGGGGGGTGATGCAGCCGTAGATATAATCCTGGGACAGATACTGTGCGCCCGGCTCGAGCAGACTATTCCAGCCGTCGGAAAATTGCCGCCACAGCGACGCCGGAAGAGCGAAGAAAAAAACTGCCGCAGCCGCCGCCCAGATCGGCCAAAGCCGGAGCACTGTTTTCCGGTACAGCGAGCCGTTAAAGCAGTATGTCTTTGACCGCATAGTCGTCCCCTCCCAGTTCATAGATGAAAATTTCCTCAAGCGTCAGCGGCAGCGCCTCCATATACACGGGGCCGAGCGGCGCGAAGCGCGCTTCAAGCGACGCGGCGTCGCCGCGGACGATCAGGGTGTGCAGCCGACCCGTATTCGTCTCGTGCAGCAGCTCGATCTCCTGCGGCCAAGGCGGCACGCTTCCGTCGAAGACGAGCTGCAGCTTCGTGACGCCGCCCTGCAGCTCAGTCAGGCTGCGCTCCAGGATCACGCGGCCGCGGTGCATGACGCCGACATGGTCGCAGACGTCCTCCAGCTCGCGCAGGTTGTGGCTGGAGACGAGCACCGTCGTGCCGTATTCGGCCACGTCGCCGAGCAGCAGCGACCAGACCTGGCGGCGCATGACAGGATCAAGGCCATCGACCGGCTCGTCCAGCACCAGCACGTCCGGCTTGCAGCACATGGCCAGCCAGAACGCCGCCTGCTTCTGCATGCCCTTCGACAGCCGCCGGAGCGGCGTGCGTTCGTCGATGGAGGTAAAGACCTCCTTGAGCTTTTCGTACCGGCCCATGTCAAATCGCGGATAGAGACCGCGGTAGAACTTCATCATATCGCGCGTTCCGGCGGACAAATAATAGAACAGCTCATCCGGGATCGATGCGATGCGGCTCTTGAGCGCCGGGTTTTCCCAGACCGGCTGGCCGTCGATCGTGACCGTGCCGCCGTCGGCGCGGTAGACGCCGGTCAGGCAGCGGATCAGGGTCGATTTGCCCGCGCCGTTTGGGCCGACCAGACCGTAGACCGTGCCCTGTGATGCGTGCAGCGACGCGCCGTCGAGCGCGGCAAAGCCGTCGAAGGTTTTTTTCAGATCCTGAATTTCAATCATGGCTTTCATCCCCTCTCTCAAGCTGTGCGCAGACCTCCGCACGCGTCATGCCGAGCCGCTCAAGCTCCCGCACCAGCTCCCGGAGCTGTGCGAGCAGGCGCGCGCAGCGCTCGGTGGCGGCGGCGTGCCAGTCCGCGCAGTATACGCCGCGGCCGGCCTGCGTGTAGATGTACCCCTCCTGCTCCAGCTCGCGGTAGGCGCGCTGGATGGTGTTCGGGTTGATCGAAAGCTGCGCTGCCAGCTCCCGCACGGAGGGCAGGCGCTCGTCCGGTTGGATCGCGCCGGTGACGATGACTGTCCGCAGGCCGTTTTTGACCTGCTCGTAGATCGGGACGCCGGAGCGCGGGTTGATCGGTATCATTCTGCTCACCCCTTTGCTCTAACTGTATTAGCTGAGTTAGTACAGTTAGGATATCATGAACCAAAGCGGCTGTCAAGTCCCTTTTGCAAAACGCGCAGGCCCGAACCACAGAAGCGGTTCGGGCCTGCAGACGGGTGGGAATGAAACGGGTGGGCATACAAGAGCTTGCGGCAAGCGAAAGCGGCCTCACCCGCGGCGCGTGCGGAAGCGCGCGCCGGGGCAGAGGGAGCGCAGATGTCTCAGTGCGGCATTCTCGGCGGGAGCTTTTTCTTTTCGCCGAGCTTGAGTACGATCTTGCCGACGAATTCGCCGCCCTCACCGCCGCACTCGGGGAATTCGACTTCTTTCCCGTCGACGGTGATATAGACGCTCTGGCCGGCCGGCGCTTTGAGGATCGCACCCGGCTCGAAGGTGAGCTTCGTGATGTAGCAGGTGTCGGTGACGATCCAGGTGGTGTCTTTGTCAAGGTGAACGACGACGCCGTTGTTGACGGTCGGCGCGGCGGTCTGCTTGACGTTCGACAGTTCGAGACGGGTCAGCTCGGTGATCTCCGTAAGATCGTCGCGGTGTTTCTGGACAGCGGAGGAGGCGATGCCCTCGAAACGGCAGTTCTTGAGGTTGATCTCGAGGTTCTTCGGGCTGCGCGCGTCATAATCGTTGATGATCATATCGGGTGTGGCGGTCGACAGGTCGAACGGCGGCTTCATGCCGGCAAACATGCCGCCAAACGGCACACGGGTCGGCTCGCCGAAGGTGCAGCCCTGCTCGGCGTGGTTGTTCGTGGTGGAGTTGAAGAAGTTGCCGTGCAGATCCATGTCGGCGCAATTGAAGATGACGTCGTTGCTCGGATCGATAGCAGCCAGATCGCGACCCTCGATATAGGTGTCCGGCTCGTCCTTGACGGGGATCGCGGTGATCCACATGTTGACCTCGTCGTTGTCCATGAGCTGGCAGATCGTGCCATTGGCCGGTTTGAGGACGGAGCGCTCGAGATTGATGTTCGCGGCGGAGGCCTTGATCAAGAAGCTCGAACGGCCGGTGATGATGGACGAATCAGCGATATGGGTCGGGGTGTTGACGTCGCCGATGACAAACACGCCATAGTGCGTGCCGGACAGCTCGGTGCCGTTGATGACCTCGGCGTGGGCGCGGCCAAGGAAACCGCGGACGATCAGCGGATAGCCGTTGACGTGAACCTTGCAGTTGTCAAAGACAACGGTGTTGCGGTCGCCGATGCAGAACGCGCCGTAGCCCTGCGTGCGCGGGCCGGACAGGCTCAGGCGGCAGTCTTTGATAAAATAGCGGACACAGTCGTCACAGCCGTCGATGGACAAGACGCCCCAGCCGTTTGTGGTGAGGTCGCAATTGTTGTAGTATGCGGTGCCGTTGTCGCAGAGCTGAACCAGGCGGTTGCTGCCATCGAAGCCGACGCCCCAGGAGAAATCGCCCATCCAGTCGTCTGGGTCGAAGGAGTGGTTGCTGATGCGGCAGTTGTTGACCTCCACGATGGAGTCGCCCGCGACATGGATGGCGCAGCGGGTGCGGCCGGCCATGGTGATCTGGCTGTCGTTGATGGTGACGCGCGCGTTGTCCATCGCGGCGACGCCGGCGCCGACGCCCATGAAGTCGTTCGCACCCACGCCGTCGAAGTCGATGCGCGCGTTGTTGATGACGTACTCGCTGCTGCCGGTGACAAGGATGCCGTTGAAGGAATCCTCAGCGCTGGCAATGTAGATGTCGTCGGCCTTGGCGCCGCAGACGTGGCCGCCCTGGACGATAGCGGGCGTGCACTCGTCCTCGACAAGCTCGTTGTTGTGAACAACGATGGCGGTGTGCAGCTCCTCGGTGCGGCCGGACATGGTGTGCAGGCCGTGCGCGGGCATATGGTGCAGCTTTGCAACGGAGACCTTTACGTCGCCGACATAGGTGCCCGGCTCGATCGGCAGGCCCATGCCGTTGACGGTCAGCGTGAGGAACTTGCCCTCGGGCGCCTGCAGCTCCGCGCCCTCGGCGATCACGAGCCGATCAGCGGAAAAGCTCTGCTCGATGAGCGTGGTTTTGTCGATGGTACGAATCAATGTGACATCCTCCTTTTTTAAAACCGGCGCGATCCGCGCCATTGTTTATATACGAACATATTATATACGGACGGACGGGGATTTGTCCAATTGACAAATAAAAATGGTGAGGCTTTGCTGTAGTCAATGCTCGCGGCAAAAAACCGCCCACCGCAAAAGGGAGCGGACGCGGCTTGGCGTGCTCAGCGGGCGGACAGCAGGCTGTATTTCTCGGCGTACATCTTGTAGTGTTCGTGGTACGCGGGGCTTTCAGAACGGATGGCGCTGGCATAGCCGTGCAGCTCCATGCTTGCGTGCGCCATTTCGATGACACAGCCGGCGATGTTCGAGCAGTGGCCGGCCACGCGCTCGAGGTTCGTCAGCAGATCCGACCAGACAAAGCCCAGCACGATGGTACACTCGCCTCTTTGTAGCCGCAGGATGTGGCGGCTGCGAAGCTGCTCTTTCAGCGTATCGACGACCTGTGCGAGCGGCTCGACGAGCAGCGCGGACTCCATATCATTGTCCTGATAGGCTCGGAGCGCGAGCGAGAGGATCTCGCCGACCGCGCCGGAGATGACGGACAGCTCGTGCTTTGCCTTTTCCGAGAAGCTGATCTGCTTGGCACGCATTTCCTCGACGGACTCGACGAGGCCGACCGCGTGGTCGGAGATGCGCTCGAAGTCGCCGATGATGTGCAGCAGCTTGGCCGATTCGGTGCTGTCGGCCTCGGTCATGGCATGACCGCTGAGGTGGACGAGGTAAGTGCCGAGCATGTCCTCGAACCTGTCGATCTGGTTCTCCTTGTAGCGGATGGTCGCCGCCGCGCCCGCGTCATAGTCCGCGAGCAGCTCCAGAGCGCTGTGCAGGGCGCTGACTGAGTCGGCCGCCATCGCGCCCGCGACGGTGCGGCAGCGATCGATGGCGACCGACGGCGTGGCGAGCAGGCGCTCGTCAAGCACGTTGGCTCGCTCGGCCGTTTTGCGTCCGGCACGGTCAGGCAGGCGAGCTGCTCGAGCAGGCCGCTCATTGGCAGCAGCAGCGCGGCACAGCCGAGCTTGAACGCCGTGTTGATCATGGCGATGCTGAGCTGATTGACCGCGTCGCCGATAAACGGGAAGCGGAAGATCGCGTTTGCCCCGTAGAACACGGCCAGCCAGAATGCGGTACCGATGACGTTAAAGTAGAGATGAACGACTGCGGCGCGCTTTGCGCTGCGGTTGGCGCCGATGGACGAGAGCAGCGCCGTGATGCAGCTGCCGATGTCCATTCCCATCAGAATGGGAACTGCGCTGCCGAAGGAGATCTGACCGGTGGCTGAGAGCGCCTGCAAAATGCCGACGGAGGCAGACGAGCTTTGAATGATGGCCGTCAGCACCAGCCCCGCGAGCACGCCGAGCACGGGGTTGGAGAATTTGAGCAGGCTCTGCTGGAATCCCGGCACAGCGCGCAGGCTCGCCACGGCGTTCGACATCGTCTCCATGCCGAACATCAACGTGGCGAAGCCGAGCAGGATGAGGCCGGTATCCCTTTTGGCGCCGGCTCTGCAGAACATAGAAAAGACGACGCCGACCAGCGCGAGCACCGGCGTGAATGAGCTGGGCTTGAGCAATTGCAGGATCAGGCTCGATCCGTCGATGCCGGTCAGACTGAGGATCCACGCCGTGACCGTCGTGCCGACATTCGCGCCCATGATGACGCTGACGGCCTGCCGCAGCGTCATCAGCCCGGAGTTGACGAAGCCGACGACCATAACGGTGGTTGCCGACGAGCTTTGGATAACGGCCGTCACGCCAAGCCCGAGAGCAAAACCGGCCGGCCGGCTGCTGGTCAGCCGGCTGAGGACGGTTCTCAGGCTGCCGCCCGCGCGCTTTTCCAGCGCGCCGCCCATCACATTCATGCCGAACAGGAACAGAGACAGCCCGCCGAGCAGCGTCAGAAGGTCGAACAGATCCATCCGCATACATCTCCTATGACACAAAAATCATATTATTTTCCAGATATTTTCCATGGGAGAGGTAAAATGAAAGAGGGCGGAACTGTTAAATCTGTGTAAAACACAGCTCAAAAGGGCATTTCACTCTGGACGCGAACGCCGGTCATGGAGTATTCGACCCACTCGGCGATGTTGGTCGCGTGGTCGCCGATGCGCTCGAAGTACTTTGCGACCATCAGCAGATCGAGATACAGCTCGCCGCTTTCCGCGTCGGAGGCGAGCAGGGCGATCAGCTCGGACTTCACGTCGGTGAAGAGCTTGTCGACCACGTCGTCGTACTCGATGACCGCGCGCGCGAGGTCGAGATCCTTGCGAACGAACGAGTCGATGCTGTCGGAGACCATTTTGATTGTCTCCCGAGCCATCCGGCGCAGGTGTATCTTGTGCTTGATGTCGCTCGACCGGATAGAGCCGGTCAGCTCCGCGATGTCGGCGGCCTGGTCGCCGATGCGCTCCATGTCGGAGATCATCTTCAGCGCCGACGAGATGACGCGCAGATCGCGCGCGACGGGCTGCTGTTGGAGCAGGAGCTTCATGCACAGATCCTCGATCTCGCGCTCCTTGCGGTCGATCTCGCTGTCGATCTCAAATACATGCTCGCGCAGCGAAGCGGCGTCATCGCCCAGGCTCTGCACGACGTCGCTGCCTGCGTGGGCGGAGATCAGCTCGTAGTTCATCAACGCCTGCACTGAGGTGGAAATGGCCTCCTCGCACAGCGCGCCCATAGTGATCAGTTCCGTGTTTAGCTGCTCGAGCTGCGCGTCGAAACGGTTCCTCATCATCCGAACCTCCCTGTGATGTAATCCTCGGTGCGCTTGTCGCACGGCAGCGAGAATATCTGCTCGGTTTCGCCGTACTCGACCATTTCGCCGAGCAGGAAAAATGCGGTCTTATCGGAGACGCGCACCGCTTGCTGCATGTTGTGCGTGACGATGACGATGGTGTAGCGCTCCTTCAGCTCGACGGCGAGATCCTCGATCTTTGAAGTGGAGATGGGGTCGAGCGCGCTGGTCGGCTCGTCCATAAGCAGCACCTCCGGCTCGACGGCGAGCGCGCGCGC
>CAZJBT010000033.1:0-17745 GCA_964544345.1 uncultured Oscillospiraceae bacterium | reverse complement strand
GAAAAGAGCGTGGCAGACAAGTCGGCCACGTCGCAGCCAAAGCCGATCAGCTCGCTCTCGCGCCGGGTGCGGAACGACCTTCCCGTGGACAGGTACGTCACGGCCTCGAGCAGATTGGTCTTGCCCTGTGCATTCTGTCCGAGGATCAGGTTGACGCCCGGGTCGAAGGAGAACGACGCGCCGCTATAATTGCGAAAGCCCGCCAGGCGGAGCGCTTCAAGTCGCATCTGCGGTCACGGCGTAGGACTGCCCGCCAAAGTGAACGAGGTCGCCCGGACGCAGCTTTTTGCCGCGCATAGCGCAGACCTCGCCGTTGACTGTGACCTGTCCTGCCTGGATCACGTTTTTCGCCTCGCCGCCGGTCGAGACGGCCGCGGCGAATTTCAGGAAATCCTGCAATTTGATGAATTCCGTCGTGATCGCGACCTGCACCACCGACGCAGAGAATTTTTTCACGGGTTTGACCTTCATGCTTTCACCTTATCTCAGGAAAGTATCGCGCGCTCCCGCTGCCGGAGCGGAAACGCCGGCCGCGGGAGAGTGAGCCTTTATTCCGCCTTCAATCTGACCGGCAGAACCATATAGGCGAAGCGGTTGGAATCGTCGGTCGGCGTCAATACGATGGGACTAAGCGCGTTCGACAGCTCGAGCGTGACCTCCTCGGCCGGGACGGCGCGGATGGCGTCGAGCAGGTAGCGGCAGTTGAAGCCGATCTCGAGCCCCTTGCCGTCGCCCGCGAGCGGGCAGGTATCGTGCGCCGCGCCGACGGTGGAGCTGGTCTTCAGATCGACCTCGTTCGCGTCGAACGTGCAGCGGACGGGCGACTTGACCTTCTCGGAGATGACCAGGCTCATGCGGTCGATCGCGTTGTAGAGCTTGATGCGGTTCGCGGTGAGCAGGATCGGATTTTCGGTCGGCACGACGCGGCGCCAATCGAGAAACTCACCCTCGAGCAGGCGGCAGACGAGCGTCACGCCGCCGCAGGCGAAGCTGATGTGCTTCGTGCCGAGGGTAAAGACGGCCTTTTCCTCCGTGTCGCCGAGGATCTTTTCGACCTCGCGGAGCGCCGTACCTGGTACGACGAACTTCAGCGGCCGGCCGGCCTCGACGGGCGCGCGCCGCAGCGCGAGCCGGTAGCCGTCGACCGCGACCATGGTCAGCACATCGTCCGCGATCTCAAACAGGCAGCCGGTGTGGATTGGCCGTGCCTGATTCTCGCTGACGGCGAAGATCGTGCCGTTGATCAGCTCGCGCAGATCTCGCTGGGCGATGGTGATGCCGCTGTCATACTCGACGTCGGGCAGGTCGGGGTAATCCTCCGCCGTCATGGCGGTGATGGTAAACGACGAGATGCCGCACTGGATCGTGACGCGGTAGCTGTCGTCGACGTAGACGGTCACGACCTCGTCGGGCAGCTTCCGGATGATGTCGAAAAACAGACGCGCCGGCATGACGCAGCTCCCCGTCTCGATCACGTCGGCGGAGAGGGCGGCGGTGATGCCGGTCTCGAGGTTGTAGCCGGTCAGCGAGAGGTTGGCGCTCGCACGGATCAGGATGCCCTCGAGCGCGGGGATCGCGCTTTTGGCCGCGACCGTGCGCGAGACCGCGCCGAGCGCGCCGCTCAGCAGCGCTTTTTCACAGGAAAATTTCATCGTTAAGCTCCTTTCGGAAAACTTCTCCGTTCTTGAGAAAGAAAGAGAGAAAGAATCAATTGTAGTAATAGCGGTAGTAGTGAAAATTTATGTGGAAAACTCCGCAAACCCTTGCGCGCCAATCGTTTCCGCTCCACATCGGGCTGTGGAAAACGGAAAACCTTTTCCACAGAGAAAAGCGAAAAAACACGGCGGCATGTTTTCTACAGCTTTTGACCGTGGATTCCACAAAAAGCTGTGGAAAGCCGTTACAACCGGCCGTTGATGTTCGCGGTGATGTCGCGGACGGCGTTGATCGTCGTCTCGTCGCCGGATTTGATGAGCTTTTCGACCTTTTCAATCGTATAATGTACAGTCGAGTGGTCGCGATCGAACTCGCGCCCGATCTCGGGCAGGCTCAGGTTCGTCATGGTGCGCGTCAAATAGACCGCGATGGCGCGCGCATCGGCCGTGCCCTTATTCCGGTTCTTCGAGCGCAGCACGCTCTCCTCGATCGAGAAATACCGCGCGACCTCGGCGGTGATGAGCGGCGGCGTCGGCAGCGTGTCGGGCTTGCCCTTGTACATGTCCTTGATGGTGCGCTGCACGGATTCGACTGTGATCGCCTCGCCGGCCAGCTCGTGGTGCGCCAATATCTTTTTGACCGTGCCCTCGAGCTGCCGGACGTTGTTCGTGATGTTCTCCGCGATGAACGCGCACACGTCGTCGGGCAGGGCGAGGTGCATGGATTCGGACTTGTTCTTGATGATGGCCATGCGCGTCTCGTAGTCAGGCGGCTGGATATCGGCGAGCAGACCCCATTCGATGCGGGTGCGGATGCGGTCGGCCAGGGTGTTCATCTCCTGCGGCGGCCGGTCGCTGGTGAGGACGATCTGCTTGTGCGCCTCGTAGAGTGTATTGAAGGTGTGGAAAAACTCTTCCTCGGTCGAGTCCTTGCCTGCGATAAACTGGATGTCGTCCATCAAAAACAGGTCGGCGTTGCGGTATTTGCTGCGGAACTCGACGTTTTTGCCCTCGCGGATGGCGGTGATCAGCTCGTTGGTAAACTGGTCGCCCTTGAGGTAGACGATGTTGAACTCCGGGTGCTGGCGGCGGATCTCGCCGGCGATGGCGTAGAGCAGGTGCGTCTTGCCGAGACCGGACTGCCCGTAGAGCAGCAGGGGATTGTAGTTCTCCGCCGGGGCGTTGGCCACGGCGAGCGCCGCCGCGTGAGCAAAGCGGTTCGACGAGCCGACGACGAACGAGTCGAACGTGAACTGCGGATTGAACTCAAACGAATCCGCCGGGCGGCGCTGCGCGCGCCAGGCGCGCATATCGTCGTCGTCGAGCACGGTGACGCCGACCTCCATATGGAACAGCTCGCGCATGGCGTCCTTGATATAATCCAGGCAGCGGCGGTTGATGATATCCTTGCGATAGGCCGACGGCGTGTAGAGCGTCAGGCGTTCGTCGGTCAGTTCGACGACCTCGGCGTCGTCGAACCAGGTGGAGACGACGGTCGGCGTGAGGCTGCTCTCGAGCAGGCCGAGCACCTTGCCCCAGACGTAGGCGGAAGAATACATGGTGCGCCTCCTTGTACAGAAAATAACGCGCGGCTCCTGGCGCGCGGTCGATACTATATTATAATAACATATTATCCGCACCGAAGCAAGAGCATACAATATTTTAAATATAAAGAACTCAGCGTTGCATGGCGCGCCGCATCGTGCTATGATAGCGGAAAAAAGGAGGGATGCGGCGTGATGCCGGTCACACTGATCGCCGTTGGGCGGCTGAAGGAGCGGTTCTATGCGGACGCGTGCGCGGAGTATGAAAAGCGCCTGCGCGCCTATGGCGGTGTGAGGATCGTGGAGCTGCCCGAGGGAAAAACGCGCGCGGCGGAGGCCGACGCGGTTCGCGCAAGAATCCCGAAGGGAGCGTGGCTGTGCGTGTTCACGCCGGAGGGCGAGAAGCGCTCGTCCGAGGGCTTCGCCGCTCTGCTCGAAAAGGCGGCGCTGAATGGACGGCCGAGCGCGTGCTTTCTGATCGGCTCGTCGGAGGGGATCGACGATACGCTGAAAAAACAGGCCGATTTCCGCCTTTCCGTCTCCGACATGACGTTTCCCCACCACCTCTTCCGCGTCATGGCGTTAGAGCAAATTTACCGCGCGCAGTCGATCCTGGCCGGGTCGAAGTACCACAAATGAAAAAGGATGTGGGAAAGCGGCGGCACTGCTGCAAAAAAATTTTACTTTTTTCCGGCAGGCTCTTGTAATTCGACACAAAGTCCGATATAATCGGATGGATTTCAGAGAAGGGAGGCGCTGTCCGATGTACTGTGACGCACGTTTTGCGAAGCACGATTCGGTCGGTGCTTCTTTTTTTTGCGCTTGCCGCCGGGGCCGCGGCCCGGGACGGCGGGTTTCCTTTTCTGTTTTGAGAAAGGACAGAACAGACAGGGAAGCTCCTTCCGTTTCGTTCCGCTTTTTCCGACGGATACGAAAGGGAGGAGTATTTTTTTATGAATCTGATCTACGGCATCCATGACCGGCCTAAATTCGGGCAGACCATCCTGTTCGCGATCCAGCAACTTCTCGCCATTATGGCGGCGACCATCGCGGTTCCGGCCATCATCGGCAACGGCATGTCGCAGACGGCCGCGCTCTTCGGCGCCGGCGTCGGTACCATCGTCTATCTGCTGTTCACCCGGTTCAACAGCCCTGTGTTCCTCGGCTCGTCGTTCGCGTTTCTCGGCTCGATGGCCACGGCCTTCGCCGGCGCCGTCTCCATGCAGGCCGGCTACTTCGGATTGATCCTCGGCGCCGTTTTCGCCGGCCTTGTCTACGTCGTGCTGGCCATCGTCGTCAAGGCCGTCGGCGTGGGCTGGATCAACAAGCTGATGCCCGCCGTCGTCATCGGCCCGACCGTTGCCATCATCGGTCTCTCGCTCGCCGGCAACGCGATCGGCGACCTGTTCACGGGCAGCGTCACGCACATGGTCGGTGACGCCGCCGTGCAGAACGCCTCGGTCTATGTCTGCCTGATCTGCGGCCTCGTCACGCTGGCCGTCACCATGCTCTGCTCCGTATTCGGGAAGAAGATGATCCGCATGATCCCGTTCATCATCGGCATCCTGGCCGGCTATGCGCTTGCCGCCGTCTTTACTGTGATCGGCAACGCGGCCAACGTCCCGGCGCTGCAGGTCATCAACTTCGACCTGTTCAAATCCATCACCTGGGTGCCAGACTTCACCTTCCTGACCGCGCTCAAGGGCGTGAAGAACATCGGCGGTACCTATGTCGCCACCATCGCCGTGGCCTATGTCCCGGTCGCGTTCGTCGTGTTCGCCGAGCACATCGCCGATCATAAGAACCTCTCGACCATCATCGGCCAGGATCTGCTGGAAGATCCGGGTCTGCACCGCACCCTGCTCGGCGACGGCATCGGCTCCATCGCGGGCGCCATCTTCGGCGGCTGTCCGAACACCACCTACGGCGAGTCCGTCGGCTGCGTCGCCATCTCGGGCAACGCCTCGGTCGTCACGATCCTGACCACCGCCGTCCTCGCGATCGTCATCTCCTTCTTCGGCCCGTTCGCGACCTTCCTCGCCACCATCCCGAACTGCGTCATGGGCGGCGTGTGCATCGCGCTCTACGGCTTCATCGCCGTCTCCGGCCTGAAGATGATCCAGCAGGTCGATCTGAACGAGAACCGCAACCTATTCGTCGTCTCGGTCATCCTGATCGCCGGCGTCGGCGGCATGACCGTCTCGTTCGGCAAGGTCACGATCACCGAGGTCGCCTGCGCGCTCATCCTCGGCATCCTCACCAACGTGATGCTCTCCCGTAAGGCCGGGGCGAAATGATTCCTGCGCTTTCTCCAACGGGCTGCCCGCGCGCCGGGCAGCCCGTTCTTTTTTTGGCACAGCGATGCGCTTCTCTCTGAAATGTTATGGATGCGGCTGTATTCATATCATTTGTGTTATATCGTTATGTCAAATGAGGATTAGACAGATTCGGCAAAGTGCGGTACAGTGAAAACAATCAAGCGACAGGAGGGTTTCGCGATGCAATATACTGTTCTCTCCCCGTGGGCGGCGACGCGCTTCACGGAGAAAAAGCCGATCAATCCGCGCCTTGACGGCCTGGCCGGGAAAACCGTCGGCCTGTATGCGTCGTTCAAGGAGTATCACCCGTTTTTCATGCGCGAGCTGGAGCGCCAGATGGCCGCACTGCTCCCGGACACGCAGTTTTCCCACTTCACCTACATCGTCGACACGCAGGAGATCTGCGACGATCCGACCTATCTGCCGGCCTTTACCGAGTGGCTCAATGGCGTGGACTGCGTCGTCGGCGTCGGCGCGGACATGGGCTCGTGCGCGCTGTACATGGGCTACAATTTCGCGTACATTGAATCCTGCGGCAAGCCGGCCGTGCTGCTGTCGAAGGAGCAGTACCTGCCGAGCGCGTCGAAGGGCGCGTCGGCGCGCTCATATCCGGGGCTTCGCATCGTGACCTACGACGGCCCCGGTTTCGTGCCGAACGGCGTCGACTGCGGCGCGTGGACGGTCGAGGTCTACCGCGACAAGATCGCCGCCATGCTGCCCGCGATCGTGGATGGCCTGACCGCGCCGCTGACCGAGGAGGAGCGCGCGCCGCAGCCGCGGCGCGACTGGTCGGGCGAGACGTTCACCGGCACGCTGGACGAGCTGAACGACCTCTTTTACGCCCATGGCTGGACGAACGGCACGCCGATCGTCCCGCCGACGGAGGAGGCCGTGGCCGAGATGTGCCGCGGCACCGATCTGCCGCGCGGCCACGTCGTCGCGGAGCTGCCGCCGCTGCGCGGCCAGGCGACGGTGGAGAAGATCGCGGTCAACGCGGTCATGGCGGGCTGTCTGCCGACCTATCTGCCGCTGCTCATCGCGGCGGTGGAGGGCATGGCCGACGATATCATCAAGCTCGAGGGCTGGACGTGCTCGAACTCGTGCTGGGCGCCGACCATGGTGATCTCCGGCCCGATCCGCCGCGCCATCGGGATCAACGCCGGACGCAACCAGTTCTCGCCGTACACGAGGCCGCAGGCGTGCATCGCGCGCGCGGTCGCGTATATCATCATGAATATTTCCGGCTGCCGCAGCCAGCAGGAGGATATGTCGGGCGCCGGCTCGGACTCGCGCTTCGGCATCTGTGTGGCCGAGGACGAGGAGAACTCGCCGTGGCCGTCGCTGCCGTCGGACTATGATCTGGCGGACGGCGAAAACGCCATCACGCTGTTCTGGCCGTCGGAGCACACACAGCTTCCGACCGCGAGCGTCTCGGCGTGCCTGGATAAGCTCTGCTCGGTCTGGCACGGAGGCTTCGACGTCGGCGCGATGGTCGTTCTGCCGCCGGAGACGGCGAAGCTGTTTGCAGACGCGGGCTATTCCAAGCAGGATATCCTGACGTATATGAAGGAGTACAACCGCCGCCCGTCGAGCGAGATCCCGCGCGCGGCCATCGGCAACAACCACCCGCGCAAAGGGCTTGTGTTCCCCGCGCCGGGGCTGACGCACTCCGCGCCGCTGTTCTGGAATATGGATCACTCGTTCGTTCTGGTCGGCGGCCGCGACTGGGGGACGGTCTATCTCGGCGGCGGCGACCACGGCGGCCCCGTCTGCAAAAAAGCCGTTTTGCCCAAAGCGTGGGACGAGCTGTGCAAAAAATACCCCGGCGCCATGCCGGAGTATGTCGATTATTGACCGTCCCGCTGCGGAACAGGAAGACAAACGACCTCCAGCACCCACATATTCCACAAAAAAGGAGCACTCGATATGTATTATCTGCTGAAAAACGGCGTGATCTTCGACGCGCTGCACCCGGGCGAGCAGCTCGATATCCTCGTGGAAGGAGAGACAATCCTCGCGGTCGGCGCCGGGCTTTCCGCGCCGGAGGGCGCGAGGGAGATCGACCTGGGCGGGCGGCTCGTGTTCCCCGGCTTTCTTGACGCGCACGTCCATGTCTGCATCGCGCCGGGCGCGTACTCCACCGAAGCGCTCTCCGCCTGGGCGCGCCATGGCGTGGCGACGGTGCGCGACCTCGGGATGCTCGCGCCGCATGATCTTGCGGACTATCTCGCGTTCCTGCGCGCGCATGACCGCCCCGGCTTCGCCCGCGTGCTGACGGCTGGGCAGTACATCGACGTCGCGGGCGGCTATGGTTCGCATGCGCCCGGCTCGGCCGAGACGATCGGCCGCATCATCGAAACGCCCGCCGAGGCTGCCGGCGAGGTGCGCGCCGAGGCTGCCGCGGGCGTGCACGGCATCAAGATCGGCCTGGCCTCCGGCGGCCCCGGCCCGGCGCGCCCTGAAATGGACGATGACCAGCTCCGCGCCGTCGCGCAGACGTGCCGCGCGCTCGGCGTCTGGTCGACCGCGCATGTGCTGACGAGCGCGTCGTGCGCGCGCATCGTCCGCGCGGGCTTCTTAGAGGCCGCCCACACGCCCGACGATCCCATGTCCGACGAGCTGATCGCGGACATGGTGGAGCGCGGCGTTTTCATGGACACAACCGTCGGCGACCCGAACATCGTGCCGCCTCCTCCGGGGATGATGCCGCCCGAGATGGAAATGGCGCCGGAGGACTTCATTGCGCACACCGAGCGCCGCCAGGCCGAGATCCGCCTGAACTGCAAGCGCTTCTACGACGCCGGCGGCACGCTCGTGCTCGGCACGGATCTGATCGGCTCGGACGATTTCGACCGCGACGCGCGCATCCCGACGACCGAGATGCGCCAGCTCTACCGCGCCGGCATTCCGATCCACGAGATCATCTGCGCCGGCACGATCAACGCCGCGCGCGCCTGCGGCATCGCGGAGGAGGAGGGGCTGATCGCCCCGCGCCGCCGCGCGAATCTCGTCGCGGTCGACGGCGCGCTCGATGAGACGTTCCGCGCGCTGCGCGACCCGGCGTTCGTTCTGCACCGCGGCGTGATCCTGAAGGAGCTTTGAGATGACGTTTTCCCACCTGCTCTCGCCCATTACGCTCGGCTCTGTGACGTTCCAGAGCCGCATCTTCTCCGCGCCGATGTCCGGCGCGGACATCACGGCCGACTGCACGATCGGCCGCGGCTCGACCGCGTTCTACGAGCTGCGCGCCAAGGGCGGCGCGGCCGCCGTCACGGTGTCGGAGTGCGTCGTCCACCCCGCGACCGACAGATCGTTCATGTACCACCCGGACGACGCGGTGCCGGGCGCGCTGGCCAGCTTCGCCATGACGGCGGACGCCATTGCGCGGCACGGCGCGGTACCGTCGGCGGAGCTGTCGCACGCCGGGCGCTACGCCGGGTCGTACCGCCTGGAGACAAGGCCGGGCGAGGCTCCGGTCAAATTCGGCCCGTCCGACGATTGGGAAGACGGCGTGGAGATCCGCGCCCTGAGCGAAGCGCAGATCGCGGATATCGTGGCGAGCTATGGCCGCGCCGCCGCGTTTTTAAAGCGTGCGGGCTACCGGATGGTCATGATCCACGGCGGCCACGGCTGGCTCGTCAATCAGTTTTTGTCGCCCGCCTTCAACCGCCGCACAGATCGCTACGGCGGCAGCTTCGAAAACCGGATGCGCTTTGCGCTCGAGGTCGTGGACGCGGTGCGCGCCGCCGTCGGCCCCGGCTTTCCCATCGAATTCCGCATGTCCGGCGCAGAGTATCTTGACGGCGGCTACGATCTCGCGGGCGGCATAGAGATCGCAAAGGCGCTCGACGGCAAGGTCGACCTGCTCCACGTCTCCGCCGCGTCGCACCACAACGGCTTCGCCATCACGCACCCGTCGATGTTTGAAGCGCACGGGCGCAACGTCCACCTCGCCGCCGCGATCAAGCGGCACGTCAAAACGCCGGTCGCGGCGCTCGGCGGCCTGAACGACCCGGAGCAGATGGAGGAGATCCTCGCTTCCGGGCAGGCCGACGTGATCTACCTAGGCCGCGCGCTGCTGGCCGATCCGTTTCTCCCGCGCAAGGTCGCGGCGGGCAGGCCGGAGGAGATCCGCCGCTGCCTGCGCTGCTTCACCTGCATGGCCGAGCGCGTGCAGACGCAGACGCGCCGCTGCGCGGTCAACCCGCTGATCGGCCGGGAGGCGGAGGGGACGGAGGTCGTGCCCGCGCGGGAGAAGAAGACGGTTCTCGTCGCGGGCGCAGGCCCCGGCGGCCTGCAGGCCGCGCTCACGGCCGCGCAGCGCGGCCACCGGGTGATCCTGTGCGAAAAGACCGGCGTGCTGGGCGGAATTTTGAACGCGGAGCAGGCCATCGACTTCAAGCGGGAAATGTTTGCGCTGGCCGGGACGCTGGCGGCTCAGTGCGAAAAAGAGGGCGTGGAGATACGGCTGCACACGCCGGTCACGCCGGCGCTGTGTGAGGAGATCAAACCCGACGCGCTGCTTGTC
Source organism: uncultured Oscillospiraceae bacterium (assembly GCA_964544345.1). Lineage (GTDB taxonomy): Bacteria > Bacillota > Clostridia > Oscillospirales > Oscillospiraceae > CAKTOF01. The sequence continues at coordinate 7,700 of CAZJBT010000033.1, read as the reverse complement.
GCGGTCGGCTCGACGCCCATTGTGCCGCCGCTGCCCGGCATCGAGCGCGCGATCGTCGTGAACGAGCTGTACCGACATGCGGATGAGGTCGGCCAAACCGTCGCGGTGCTCGGCGGCGGGCTGGCCGGCTGCGAGTGCGCGGTGCACCTCGCGCGCGAGGGGAGATCGGTGTGTCTCATTGAACAGCGCGGCGCGCTCGCGCCTGATGCGAACGTGCGCCACCGCCCGATCCTGCTCGCGGAGCTGGAACAGCGCGGCGTGGCGATCCATTTGAACTGCACGGGAAAGGCCGTCACGGCCGAGGGCGTGCTCTGCGCCGCGCCGGAGGGCGAGAAGCTCATTCCCTGCGAAACGGTCATCTGCGCCGCTGGCCAGAGAGCCAACCGGGCGGACGCCGACGCCCTGCGGGGCTGTGCGCCCTTCGTCCGCTTTCTCGGCGACTGTGTCCGTCCCGCGACCATCACCCAGGCTGTCTACCAGGGTCATCACGCCGCCCTGGACGTATAAAAAAAGCCGCCCCATGTGGGCGGCCGGGCCTACGAAATACTGCCCTGCATGCAAACGCGCGCATCGTCCGCCGCTGGCGGGCAAGGCGCACGTTTTCAGGCCGAGCGGAGTTTTCTCCGACGCACAGGTCGCCGGAGAAAACGATCCTGATTTGAGTTCGCCGCTGCGGCGGCGAAACTCTACGAGGTTTTTTGACAAGCTGAAAGCCGCGGCCTTGTGGCCGCGGCTTTGCTTCACTGCACGGTATTTTCGACGATGACAGTCCCGACGCCGTCCGTCTCTCCGAAGTAGGCGTCCATGACGGCGCGGGCCGCGGTGGCGAGATAGCCGCCTTGCGCGCCCTTTTCAACGTAGACGACAATGGCGATCTCCGGGTCGTCGTACGGCGCATAGCAAACAAAGCTCGCGTTGTCCGAGCCGAGGCCGCCGTGCTGCGCGGTGCCGGTCTTGGCGGCGACGGCGATGGGATAGTCGTTCAGGTAGCTGTACGCCGTGCCGCTGGCGTCTGTGACGGCCATGCGCATGCCCTCGCGCACGCAGGCGAGCGCTTCGTCCGAGATCTCGAGCTGACTGAGGATCTCCGGCTCGTTGTCGACGATGACGGTGCTGTAGTCCGCGGAGACGACGCGGCGCAGATAGGTCGCGCTGTAGCGCGTGCCGCTGTTGACGAGCGCGGAGGTATAGCAGGCGAGCTGCATCGGCGTGAACTTGTTGTCGCCCTGGCCGATGGCGACCTGGAGCGTGTCGGCGCCATACCAGCCGGACTGGTTTGGATCGTCGGCATAGATGTCGGCCTTTGTCTCGGGGTTGCCGCGCGAGCCGGTCTCCTCGGGCAGCTCGACGCCGGTGGCCTCGCCGAGACCGAGCGACTTTGACACCTCGTCGATGGCGTCGATCCCGGCGAGACGGCCGACCTCGAAAAAGTAGTAGTTGCACGAGACGGCGAGCGCCTCCATCATATTGATGGTGCCGTGCGTCAGACCCTGCTTCCACAGCAGGCACGTCGGCTGATAGTCGTCGTAGAACGTATAAAGACCCTTGTCCTCGATCTCGTAATACCGGCCGATGCCCTCATAGTCGATGGCGGCGATGGCGGTGACCATCTTGAAGACCGAGCCGGGGTCATAGGGCGCGAGCAGCACGCGGTTGTAGAGCGGCGAGTAGTCCGCCTCGAGCAGCTCGTTGAAATCCTGGGAGTAGGTGGCGAGGTGGAAGGTCGGATACGACGCGGAAGCGAGCACATCGCCGGTCTTGACGTCCAAAACGACCATGGCGCCGCCCTCGGCGTCGGTGCCCTCCTTGTCCCGGCCGACGCCGTTTTCGCGCAGGCTCAAAATGACGTCCTCGAGCGCCTGCTCGGCGACGGCCTGCAGGCCGATGTCGATGGTCAGCACGACGTTGCTGCCCGCGACCGGCTCGGTGGAATAGTGCTGCTCGACGATCGCGCCGTCAGAGTCGATCGTCGTGACGCGCGTGCCGTCGGCGCCGTGGAGGTATTCCTCAAACGCCAGCTCGACGCCGTCCTTGCCGACCATCGCGTTCATGGCGTAGCCCAGATCAGAGTATGTCTCCCACTCGCTCGCGTCCATTTGGCCGACGGAGCCGAGGATGTGCGCGCACAGGTCGGTGGCGTATTCGCGCACGGTCGTCGTCTCGACGGAGAGGCCGGGCGTACCAAGCTCGAGCAGCGCGGCCATATCGTCCGACGAGACGTCGTAGGCGAGCGTGTACGTCTCGAGCGTCGTATAGTAGCGCAGCGACAGCTCGAAGCGCAGCCCGACGACGCGGCGCACTTGCTCGTCAGACCAGTCGTCGGGGATCGAATAGCTCTTGCGCATCTGGCGGATCAGGTTTTCCGCCGACATGTCCGCGTCCCACCCGCGCTCGCGCAGATAGGTGCGGAAGTAGCCCTGCCAGGTCGAGGAGAGCGAATCGGTCGTATAGGCATAGGGTCGCTCGTCGCTGACGGGCAGGTGGTCGACATAGTCCACGCCCAGCTCCGCGCACGTTTCGAGCAGCTGCAGCAGACTTCCGTTCGGGTCAGACGAGTTGAACAGCGTATAGTTCGTGATGGTCAGGTTGTAGCTGGCGCGGTTTGTGACGAGCACGACGCCGTTGCGGTCGAGGATATTGCCGCGCGCGGCGGCGACCTGCGTATAGTAGGTGTAGGTGCTGAGCGAGCCGCCGGATTCCTCCGCGCTGGCCTCCGCCTGCATTTTGTAGACGCTCCCGGCTAAGCCGGCGGCGCCGATCAAGATCAGCATCAGCAGGACGCCGATGCGGAAGCGGATACGTCGTTCCATAAAAACCTCCGTAGATGGCCGTCAGGCCGGCGCAGCCGCCCTGCCGATCCTGGAGATCAGCCAGGCGAGCAGATAGGTGATCGGGAAGAAGAGCATGCTCACGCCGATGGACGGCAGCAGCACGCTGAGCGCCTGCGCGCCCGACGCGCTGCCGAGATAGAGCCGCAGCAGGAAGCAGACGCCCTCGTTGAGCGCGAGCGCGCCGAGACAGAGCGCCGCGCCGGGCAGAAAGCGCCGCGTCAGGATCACCTGGCACAGCCCGCCGGCGAGCACGCCGATGAGCGTGAGCGTGACGATCTGGACGCTGCCGTAGCTCGCGCCGGACAGGCACCAGATAAGCGACGCGGCCAGCGTGAACGCGCCGCCCTTTTCCGCGCCCTCGTGCATGGCGATGCAGGCGGCGCTGACCGGTACGCAGGCCGCAGTATAGCCGAACAGCCCGTTTCTGGCGAGCACGACGGTCTGCATCATCATCGCGGCGAGAAAGAGCGCCGCGAACAGCGCCCATCGGAGGATGGACAAGGCTCTTTGCCGGATCATATGGCGCGCCTCCTTTTGCCGTGCGTGTTACTCCTGGAACTCGGTGATGAGAAAGACCTGCTCCAGGTTGTCGAAGTCGGCGGCGGGCGTCAGGTCGGCGTACTTCGACACGCCCGTCTCGTCGAAGCCCGCGCCGGCGATAAAGCCAATGACAAGCCCCTTCGGGTAGAGCGTCGAGCCGGTGGTGAGCACCTGGTCGCCGTTTTTGGGCACGGCGGTCGTAGACAGATAGCTCAGCCGCAGCGAAGACGCGCCGTCCGACTGCCATGCGCCCTGTACGACGCCGGTGTCGCCGGACGAGGCGACGTAGGCCGCGACCTCGCTGGCCGCGTCCCGGATGGTGGTGACGGTGGCCCAGTTCGTGCCGACCTCGGTCAGGATCCCGACGACCTGGCCGAACTCCGTGACCGCGCACATGCCGGCGGCAAGCCCGGCGTTCTCGCCCTTATCGATGGTCAACGTGTTCGACCAGTGCGAGCCGGAGTTGGCCGTGACATAGGCGGGGAGGAAGCTGTAATCCTCGTTTTCCCCCGCGAGGTTCAGCAGCTCGCGCAGCCGCTCGTTCTCGCGCTGATAGCTCTCGCTGTCGCGCGCGGCGGCCGCCATCTCGGCGAGCTGAGCCTTCAGCTCGCGGTTTTCCGCGACGAGCGCGTCATATTCAAACAGATACCCATACAGCCGCTCGGCCTGCCTTGTCAGCGCGGCGGTGCCGGAGCGCAGCGGCGAGAGCGCCGCGTTCACGAGATTTCGCCCGACGGTCGTCCCGCCTGCGGCGATCAGCACGGCGAGCGCGGTCAGGATCGCGAGTACGACGGCGGCGATCAGGATCGCGCGCACGCGGGTGGTCATCATTTTTTTCAAAGCAATCCCGCCTTACACAATGGACACGCCGAATCGCGCGAGCAGCCCGGAGAGCGCGCACAGCGGCAGTCCCATCACGTTATAGAAGTCGCCGTCGATCCGTTCGACGAAGATCGACGCGATGCCCTGTGCGCCGTAGGCGCCGGCCTTGTCCATTGGCTCGCCGGTGGCGATATAGGCGCGCAGCTCGCGCTCCGAGCACGGCCGGAAGGTGACGGCGGAGCGCACGGTCTGCCCGGCCTCCTGTTCGCCGCGGCGGACGCTGACGCCCGTGAACACCTCGTGCGTCCGGCCTGAGAGCGCCGTCAGCATGGCGAGCGCGTCGGCCTCGTCTCTCGGCTTGCCGAGCACGCGCCCGTCGAGCACGACGATCGTGTCCGCCGCGATGACGAGCTTGTCCGGCGCGGCGTTTGCCGCGGCCGCCTTGGCCCGTGCGACGCGGAGAACCTCTTCCTGCGGGGGCGCGCCCGGGTCGAAGCGCTCCTCGGTCTGCGCAGGCCGAACTGTGAAGGAAAGCCCGAGCATCGTCAATAGATCCCGCCGCCGCGGCGACCCCGAGGCCAATATGATCGACATGGATCCGTCTCCTTTTTGCGTTTTTTCGATGGCGCGGTCTGGACGATCGCGCTTCGCCCCTATTCCACGCCCCGCGCGTACAGTCCCCGCGTGCATGCGCCGGGGTCGAAGGGGAGGGCGTTTTCCCAGGCGCGGAGGGTGCTGGCGATCTGGCCGGGGCTTTCCGTCGTGAAGCGGAGCCGCGCGGCCCAAAGCCCAAGCCCGGCCAGCTCGGTCTGGCGGTCGAGCAGATACAGCTTTTTGCCGTTCAAAATCACGTTCCGGCAGGTGCCGGGGTCGCGCACGACGGGGAAATTCTCGCCCTTGCGGTCGGTCAGGGTGAAGCTCTGCGAGCAGGCGCACACGCCGTTGCGGTTTTTGATGACGCAGTTCTCCGTCAGCATCAGCGGCAGGCGGCCGTAGACGATCAGTTCGCACGGCAGCTCCTTCGACAGGTCGCGGAGCTGCGGAAAGCTCATCTCGAACGAGGCCGTCGCGCTGAGCAGCCCCTCGTGGGCGAGGGCGCGCATGGCGCGGGAGTTGAACAGGTTCAGTCCGAAGTCGCCCCGGAGGGCAAAGCCGCGCGAGCGCGCGAGCGTGAAATGGCCGAGGTTGCCGACGAGCGCCTGGCGTACGCCGCGCTCATAGACGGCGTCGAGCTGCCGCAGGACTTCCTTTGTCTCGCTGTCCCAAATGACGCGGGGCAGCACGGCGCAGACGGCGGTTTCCTGGGGCACGCCGCGCAGGCACGCCGGATGCTCGGCCAGCTCGCTGAGCGGGACGTAGAGCGTCTCGGGCGCGCGGCGCAGAAGCTCCGGCGTGATCTGGCTGGCGAGGCGCACCTCGCAGGTGAGCGCGGGGCGCTTTTTCTCGCCGGTGGTCTTGGGCGGCTCGGTGTAGCGGCCGATCTCAGGCGTCTCGACCCGGCCGCGCACGGCCGTCAGGTGCGAGAGCACGTCGCGCCGCATCGCGTTGAGATCGGCGGCGGAGATGGTCAGCCCCTGCTCTAAGATCGCGCGGCACCCGGCGGCGCGGTATGGCGTGCCGCCCGTCTTGGCCAGCCGAGCGCGTAGCTCGTCCTCGGTCAGGGGGCGCGTGCGCGCGGCCTCGGGCACGGGGCCGGACGTTTTGCAGATGTTGCCCTGGTCGTCCTCCGCCGCGAGCATCGCGGGCTGACCCGGCGCGACGACGGCGTAGTAGCGGATCGGGATCTGTTTGTGCTCGCCGGATTCATAGCTTGCGCGCGCCTGCGCGAAAAGAGCCTTGTCGGGGCGGTCGTCTGTGCGGATGCCGAACATATGCGCGCCGGTGCGCCCCTCGTAGTAGCCGCTCGTGAAGCCCTGGCGCGAAAAGACCTGCCGGAGCTGGTCGAGCTGCTCGCGCGTGGGCGCGTGGCCGTCGATGGCGTCGCGGTAAATGCGCGTGGCGACGGCGACGTATTCCGGCCGCTTCATGCGGCCCTCGATCTTCAGCGAGTCCACGCCGATGGCGGCGAGGTCGGACACATATGCGGCAAGGCAGTTGTCCTTCAGGCTGAGCGGATATTTTTTCTCCGCGCGGCCGTAGCCGTATGGCAGGCGGCACGGCTGGGCGCAGCGACCGCGGTTGCCGCTGCGCGTGCCGATCATGGCGGAGAGGTAGCACTGGCCGGAGTAGCTCATGCACAGCGCGCCGTGACAGAACACCTCGGTTTCGACGGGGCTGTGGCGGCAGAGGTAGGCAAGCTCCTCGCGCGGCAGCTCGCGCGCCGGGACGATGCGGGTCAGGCCGAGCGAGGCGGCCTCGCGCGCGCCCTCGAGCGAGTGCAGGCTCATCTGCGTCGACGCGTGGAGCGGCACGCCCGGCGCCATCTGCCTGGCGAGCGAGACGACGCCGAGATCCTGTACGATAAACGCGTCGACGCCGGCGCGGGCGGCGGCGGTGATGGACTCGGCGGCGGCGGGCATCTCGCGGTCGGAGACGAGCGTGTTGAGCGTGAGGTAGACCTTCACCCCGCGGATGTGGCAGTAGGTGACGGCCTCGCACAGCTCCTCGGCTGTAAAATTGCGCGCGGACATGCGCGCATTGAACGACCCTGCGCCGAGGTAGACCGCGTCCGCGCCGTTCTGCACGGCGGCGTGAAGCGCCTCCACCGACCCGGCGGGGCTGAGCAATTCGATCATAAAAGGGCCTCATTTCCCTGAAAGCAGAATGGTAAGGAAGAAGAAAGGCGCCGCAGCCCGGGGAGCGGGCGGACGCGGGAGCGGCGGGAGCCGGCACGCGCAGCCGGCGGCGCAGCCGCGCCGGGGAAGGGAAGCGCTCCGGCCGGGTCGGAGCGCGCGAAACACAAAGCGCCCGCGCGCACAGCGCGGCGCAGAACGATACAGTAATTTCATTATAACACACGAGAGGGTTACATAAAAGATAAAATTACAATCCGGTGACAAAATATTGCCCGGAAATTCGTATCTCGGTTTGTGCTATTTCACCGTACCGCCGGGGGCGCGGTGTACGGCGCGGAGGGAAAGCGCGCTCGATCGGGCGCGCGGCCCGGCTGAATGGCTGAGGCCAGCTTCGGGAGCGGATCGCGCGCCCGCCGCAGACGGGGCGTTGTTTCCGGCCGTGCGCCCGCCAGGATCGCTTTTCCGGCAGGCGAAAAAAACGCCGGGGCTTTTCCCTGCTTGGTCTAAAGGAAGTATTTATGTAAGAGGTGGTGCAGTCCTAAAAGGGGCTGCGCCACTTCTTTCTGTCAGGCGGTGAGCCGGACAACTTTGTTGGGATCTTTTTGCTTTGCCTGCACAGCTTCCATGATACGGAGGATTTCCTTTTCATCGGGGATGCTCACCATACCCACGGCGGTGAAGTAGATGTCCACTTTCACCCCGTTGTGGCTGTGCTTCTTCTCGTTGTTGTGGACTTCAATACGCTGAATGAGCTTGTTCACCATCGTCTGAT
>CAZJBT010000032.1:0-17758 GCA_964544345.1 uncultured Oscillospiraceae bacterium | reverse complement strand
TTTGATTTCGCCGCTGCGGCGGCGAAACTCTACGAGGTTTTTCGACAAGCTGAGCACGGGCTGCCTGTCAATCAGGCAGCCCGTGCTTTTTTGTTTTGGCTCGGCTCATCTGCGGCGGTATTGTTCTGTCTTCAAGCCCAGGATATAATCTGCGCTGACCTGATAAAACTGACACAGTGTACGCAGATGCCGCAGAGGCAATTCATTGATGCCTAATTCATAACGGGAATAGACCTGCTGTGTCGTCCCCAGCACCCGCGCGATCTTACTCTGCGAATAATCGCGATCCTCCCGAAGTTCCTTGAGGATCTCATAGTACTCTTTCATATATCACAACTCCTTGCAGTTTTGCCAGGAGACTATTTTTTCATACACTTGAAATGATGTATTGACTACACCATATCAGGTGTAAAATACTGCTGTAAAATGTCCTTCCGGACATCCGGTCAAGGACTTAGAGAGGAGAACAACACATGGCAAACCCGAAAAAAGTCGACGCATACATCATGGCAAACCAAGCAAACTTCCCTGACGAAAGGATTCCCTATCTGAAAGAAAAGCTCGCCGCAGCGGATGACGCAAAATTTGAGCTGATCACATCTACCAAGCTAAAAAATCCTGTGGTTCTTTTGGTGATTTCCCTGTTTCTTGGCTTCCTTGGGGTGGATCGCTTTATGCTCGGCAACATTGGATACGGTATCGTCAAGATATTGTTTTGCTGGATCGGTATTCTGACGATCGTTGATTGGTTTCTGATCATGAAAAAAAACAAGGGAGTACAACTTTACCCAGCTTTCACTTGTTATGTGAAGAAATCGCAAGGGAACGCCTGGACGCCAAAAAACGGATCAAAAGATCCCTGTTTGGCAAAGAAACGATAAGCCTCCAAAAAGGAGCTCTTAACCATGAAAAAAGCACGTCTGATCAGCACGCGTTTCGCGGCGCTTCTTCTCGCAGCTATATGTCTTGTGGGAATACTCCCTCTGCCGGCATCCGCTGCAAGCGCTCCGGTCAAAACGGACGGTACATACTATATCATTAAAAATGTTGGCGGCAGTAAAGTTCTCAACGTATCGAATAATGGCAGTTCCAACAATACGAACGTAAACCTTTGGGAAAACGACTATACAGAAGGCGTACATTGGGCTGTATCGAAGAGCGGCTCGAATTATGTGTTCTATCCCCAGTGTGCAAAAAGCAAGGCGCTGAATATTTACGGGGATACAGCCAAGTCCGGATCCAACGTCTGTCTTTGGTCAAAGACCGGCCACAGTACGCAGGGTTGGACATTGGAAGCCGTAAGCGGGGGGATACCTGATTCGCAGCGCTTATAATAAAAATCTGGTGCTTACCGCTTCCGGCTCAAAGAACGGCAGCAATGTCTCTGTCCAAACCTACAGTAAGGGAAACAAGTATCAGATTTGGACTTTCTCTGTGTATTCCAGTCCGAGTACCTCTTCCTCAACTTCTACAGCAAGCCTGATTTGGCCGCTTGCAGATGGCGCAGGTACAGTATCCTCTAAAGCGGCGTCGTACGCGGCGGATATGTTCATGTCGGCACGGACATCGCGGCCAGTGCGGGTACAAGTATCCTTGCCGTCGCCAATGGCACCGTCAAAGCCACGGGCTACGACTCGGCTCGCGGAAACTATATCGAGGTCGAACACACCGGCGGCTATTTAGCCGTTTACCAACATATGAAATCAAGCGCTAAGGTCAGCGCCGGAGCTACAGTGAAGCAGGGACAGGTCATCGGGTATGTCGGATCAACGGGCGAGTCTTCCGGGTCACATCTTCATTTTGAAATCGCCCTCACCTCGACGTTGACCGTATCAGGGACTCGCCCGAATTACATCTATAACAACATCAATTTGTTGGGGAACAAAAGAGCAACCTACTACTATGTCTCCAGAGGAAGCAAGTCCGGTTCGTACTATACGCTGAAGTTGACAAAGGTGTAACCAATACAGTCGAACGAGGGCGGCAGATCCTGCCGCCCTTGCTCTATAATGCAGCGCTCCGATATGCCGCGAACCGGGTGTAAAATGCGGCCTGACTTTTTTGTTGTTGGTATTTTCAATACAATGTAATATAATTCAGAAAACGACAGGAAACAGGAGGAACGCGGCAAAATGCAGGAACTCGACGAGCTTCGCAATATGCTGGCGACGCAGCGCCCCGCCGCTTGGGACGCGCTGCCAGATATTGCGCTCTATATGGATCAGGTCGTCTCCTATCTGCGCCGGCAGACCATCGGTGCTGATGAGGAGAGCAACGCGCCCATGACCTCGGCCATGATCAACAACTACATCAAGGACGGCCTGCTGCCGCGCGCCAACGGCAAGCGCTACAGCCGTGAGCATCTGGTCTATCTGATCGCCATTGCGCTGCTGAAAAACGTGCTGTCTGTCAAGGATATGAAGCTGCTGCTCGGCTGCGAGATCGCGCCGGGCAAGGAATCGGAGTTTTACGCCGCATTTTTAGAACGCATGGACATCAGCTTCAGCGACGTCGCCAAGTCCGTCGATCCCGTGATCCAGGAAACAGAGCTGGCCGATTTTGCGCTTGATCTCGCCGTCGTCTCGAGCGCGACCAAGATCGCCTGCGAGCAGGTGCTCGCGATCCTCCGCCGGAAGGAAGAGCCGCCGGCGAAGGAAAAGGACAAAAAGGCTGAGAAATAAAGCACCCGCTCCGGCGCTGCGCCGGAGCGGGATTTGTTTTTTCCATGCCGCACATCTCACGGCGCGTCTTCCTGTGACGCGAGCGCAGCGAGATGATCCTGACGGTGGTGATAGAGGAACATGAAAAGCGCCATGCCGATGATCAGCATATAGCCGATGACGCTGTACACATCCGGTACCTGAGAGAACAGGAAAAAGCCCAGGATCGCGGAGAAAATGACCTGCGTATAGTCATAGACCGACAGCTCGCGCGCCGGCGCGAAGGTGTATGCGGCTGTGATGGAAAACTGACCGCCAGCCGCCGCAACGCCCGTCAGGAGCAGGTAGACCAGTTGCATACCCGTCATCGGTGCATGGACGACGATGAGGTACGGCGTGACCACCAGCGTGGAGAAAGCGGAGAAGAAGAACACGATCACCGCGCCGGGCACGTCATATCGCTTCATCAGCCGGACGATGGTATACGCTACGCCCGCGCCGAAGCCGCCAAGCAGACCGATCAGCGACGGGATAAGATCCATATTCGAAAGTGTCGGCTTGACCACCAGCACGCAGCCGACAAATGCGACGACGACCGCAGCGGCCTGCTGCGCCGTCAGCTTCTCTTTCAGCAGGAACCAAGAGCAGATGATCGCGAAAAACGGCGACATTTTATTGAGCATGGACGCGTCGGCCAGCACCAAATGGTCGACCGCGTAGAAGTTGCAGAGCAGCCCGATCGTGCCAAATACGGCGCGCGCGGTGAGCAGGCCGAATTTCCTCCTCGTCATGTGGAACTCCGGCCGCTTCCGCAGCAGCACGACGCCGGCGCAGATCGCCGCGACGAGGTTGCGGAAGAAGCTCTTCTGCAGCGACGGCACGTCGCCCGCGAGCTGTATGAACACGCCCATCAGCGCAAAGCAGAACGCCGCGCACAGGATGCATAAAATTCCCTTTACCCTACTTTTCACGCCGTGCTCCCCTCCTGTGCGGCGTGCGCGACAAGTTCGATCAGCTCGCGCTCGCTCTGCGCGTCGTCCTGGTATGGATAACGCCGCGCAGCGCGCTCAAACTGCTTCCGAAGTCGTTCCGCCGCTACCGTGTCGCCGTCGCGCAGAAGCGCGAGCGCATACTGTGTGCGGAGAATGGACGGGTTGGCGCGCATCGACTTCATAAACTTTTTCAGCGCCTTGTCGTAAAGCGCATCCGCCGCCATTCCATCGCCGCGCAGCAGCGCGCAGAACAGCCGGTCGCACAGGAGCTGGCTGCGGTGGAGACCGATCAGGCCGGTCTTTCCCGCAAGCAGGCGCTCCATCTGCGCGTCCGCCTCTTCAAAACGCCGCTCGTCCATCAAGCGGCTGCACGCCTGCGCACCCATAGAGGCAGTCAGCGCGCTGCCCATCTGCTCGACCGGTGGAGCGGCGAACCACTCCTCCGGCAGGTCTCGGAGCCGCGCGCCGGCGGTGAGCGCGCCATTGAGCTCCATCTGGATGCAGAATGCGCGCAGCGCGGCAGGATCGCGGCCGAGCGAGCGGGCGTTGCGGCCGTCGTTGTCCAGCCCGCCAAGGCGCAGCGGCAGGCCGTTGATCAGTGCGAACGCAATGCCGACGACTGCCATGATCGCGCACAACGCCCCCGCGAGCGGCGCATCCCACAACAGGGCTGCGAGCCAGGCGAACACAGCGCCCACGAACAGATTCATCAGCGGGCCGCCGAGATTATACAAGATATACGGCATTTTTCCGTCTTTTTTCTCTGGCGGGAGCATCAGGCACTGGCCACCGGTGCCTGCAAGCGAATAGCGGCGCAGGCGCAACGTTCCGTTTTCGCGGCTGAGCATCACGCAGCCGACGCGGAACGACGAGAAGCGGTACCCCGTCAACAGGCCGCCGATCAGATGACCCGCCTCGTGGAGGACGATCTGCACAAGCATTGCGGCATACATCCAGAGCAGCAGCGCAAGAAGCCAAAGCCATTCACGCCCGCGACCGCCGGTCAGGTCACGCCGATCCAGCACCGAGACGATCAGAATACCGCACGCCGCGCCAAGCAGCACGAACACGGCCATCATCGCGAGATAGCTCCTATCGAGCTTCTTTTTTTCTTCTTCCGAGACAACCTCATCGCCTTCTTTCCACACGCTTCGCATTGTACCACCGCGCATAGTCAATTGCAAACCCTTTGGCCTTACAGCATTAGAATTGGAAATCAAACGCTGTGGCCACTCAGAAACAGTAAACGGCTCTGCTCGATCCTCGGCTTCGTGCCAAGGGAAACCTGTCTCTATGAAAGCAAGCACACTATATCAGGTCGCAGACCGTCCGTGATTTGCGTTTTCCGTTTTGCGCGGAAAAAACGCCAGCCATCCGGACAAAACGCCGGAGGGCTGGCAGACAGTTTTACACTTCCATGATGACGGGCAGGATCATGGGACTGCGTTTGGTTTTCTTGTAGAGATAGCCGGACAGATCGCCCTTGACGGCAGCCTTGATGGCGGCCCAGTCTGAGATATGCTTGTTCTGACAGTTCACCAGCGCTTCAAGCGCGACGCGGCGCAGCTCCTCCATCAAATTTTCGGACTCCTTGACGTACACGAAGCCGCGCGTGATGATCTCCGGCCCGGCAACGATATCGCCGTTCTCGCGCGACAGGCTGACCGCCACGACGATCATGCCGTCCTCAGCCAGGTGCTTGCGGTCACGCAGGACGACCGAGCCGATGTCGCCGACGCCAGAGCCGTCGACGAGCACCTTGCCCGCCGGCACGATGCCGGTCATTTTGCAGGTGCGGTTCGTCAGCTCGATGACGCGGCCAACGTCTGCGATCAGGATGTTGCGCGGATCCATCCCCATCGACTGCGCGAGACGCGCGTGCGTCCAGAGGTGGCGCTGCTCGCCGTGGATCGGGATGAAGAACTTCGGGCGGACAAGCGCGTGGATGATCTTCAGCTCCTCCTGGCAGGCGTGCCCGGAGACGTGCAGGTCGGCCATTTTATCGTAGACGACATTGGCGCCCTTGCGGTATAGCTCGTTGATGACGTTGCCGACCGAGACCTCGTTGCCCGGAATGGCGGACGCGGAAATAATGACGCGGTCGCCCGGCTGGATCTCCACCTGCTTGTGGCCAGAGAAGGCCATACGGTAGAGCGCCGACATATTCTCGCCCTGCGAGCCGGTGCATACGATGACCACCTTGTTCTTCGGCAGGGACTTGATCGCGTTCAGCTCGATGAGCGTGTTCTCCGGCACGTCGAGATACCCCAGCTCCACGGAGACCTTGATGATATTCTCCATGCTGCGGCCCGTGACGGCGACCTTTCGCCCATACTTGTGCGCAATCGTCAGGATCGACTGGATACGGTGCGCATTCGAGGCGAACGTGGTGACGATGATACGCTGCTCACAGCCCTTGAACAGGCCGTCCAGCCCCTCGTAGACGACGCGCTCGGACGCGGTATAGCCCGGGCGCTCGACGTTCGTCGAGTCCGACAGCATCGCCAGCACGCCCTCGTTGCCCAGCTCTCCGAGACGCGCCAGATCGATCATACCGCCCTCGGCAGGGGTCGGATCGATCTTGAAATCGCCCGTAAAGAGCACTGTGCCGACCGGCGTGTGGATGGCGAAGGCCACCGCATCCGCGATCGAGTGGTTGACGTGGATGAATTCCACGTCAAAGCACCCGGCCTTGACCACCTCGCCGGCCTCATGCGTGCAGAGCTTGACCTTGTCGAGCAGGCCGTGCTCCTCGAGCTTGAGCTTCACAAGACCCATTGTCAGACGTGTCGAATGCACCGGCGTCTTGATCTGCTGGAGCACATACGGCAGCGCGCCGATGTGATCCTCATGACCATGCGTCAGGAAGATGCCGCGCAGCTTAGACTGGTTTTTGATGAGATACGTCACGTCGGGGATCACGAGATCCACACCGTACATGTCGTCCTCAGGAAAGCCCATGCCGCAGTCGATGACAATAATATCATTGCCATACTCGACCGCCGTGATGTTCTTTCCGATCTCATCGAGGCCGCCAAGCGGGATAATTTTCAATTTCTCAGCCAAATTTGATTCACTACTCCTTATTCTCTCGCGAAGTGGCCGCTTCGCGCCGCCGCCCGGGCGGACTGCAAATTATGGATCGCCCCGACCTCGGGGCCGTACTATCATGGACGGACAGGCGGATGCCGGCAGAAAAAACGCGCATCAAAGCATGCACACGCGCCCACGGCTCCCGACCCCGTCACGCCGGTTCCGCAGGAATTCGTCTACCTTCCGCTCCGCTCTATGCACTTGCCGGGCGCAGCCCGGGACGGCTCAGGCCGCGCAGGACGCGCCGCTGCCAGCCGCCGTTATTTCTCTGTACTGTCCGTACACAACACACAAACGTAAGTCGCTCAGGGCTTATTTCAGTTTAGTATATCACAGATCTCGCCGGAAGTATACACAAAATTTCCGCGGCTCAGGCGCGCGGATCCGGCAAGCGGCCGCGCACTGCGCCGCAGATGCGGCTGTAGAGCCATGCGGCCGGGATCGCTGCCGCGATCGCCGCCGCACCGGCAAGCAGGCCGTACGGTCCGCGCGGCAGACCCATCTTCAGCAGCGCATACAGTATCTTTTCATGCAGCAGATACAGCTCCAGCGTGAAGCCGCCCAGGAAGGCAAAGAACTGCTCGACCCTGCGCATGACCGGCCGCCCCTTCAGCGCAGAAAGCGCCTGCGCAAGCATCAGCACCAGCAGAAAGCCCAGCGGCGCGTTGATAAGCCGCGACCAGGGCTTGTCCAGGCGTCCGAAGAATTTAAAGACAAACAGGGCGAGAAACACCGCCGCACACCCCCAGAGCGTGCCGCGCGGTACGGCGCGGTCTTTCCAGACCGCGGGCGCGATCCAAAGGCCAAGCAGGAACGCAGGGATGCGCGAGAATGCGATCTCCGTCCGCTCGTAACTGACCCGGTCGAGCTTCGCCCAGACGATATTGAGCGCGGCGAACACGGCGATCAGCACCCAGATCCAGAGCGCGCCGCCGCGCGCGCCGCGTATCCGGTGCAGCACGGGATAGACCAAATACAACACCAGGATCAGCGCTACGAACCACTCCGTCCGGAAGCCCTTAGTCCAGAAGGAGATCAGCGTGACGTCCTCGAAAAATGCCCGCCAGCCCGCGCCGCCGAGCAGATCGAAATACCCGAACCAGACCAGCACGACCGGCATGAGCGGCAGCACCGTGCGCAGCGCGCGCTTGTAATAAAACCGGCCGAGACGGCCGTCGCCTTCCAACGAACGATACAGCCCGACGGCCGACAGGATCAGGAATATCTCCACGCCGATGTTCAAAAACACCTTGAAAAAACGGATCGAATACCGCTCGAGCACAAGCGGCGAATGAAACACCATAATGCAGAAAATCGCAAGCCCAAACAGGCAATCGCGCATCTCGCTGATCTTCCCAAAACGGAACCGCCCGCCGCTCATACCACACGTTCCTTTGCGCTTTGATAAGATTATTATAATGGAATTTGCACCGCGATGCAACTGCGGGCCGCTTTTTTCCATCCCTTGCGCACGGATTTCCGTTTGTGTGATTGAAAAACAGAAGTTTTCCTGATATAATATCTTGAATTTATATAATTAGATGTGAGTCTGACTCCATATATAAGGAGAATGCCGCTTGAACAAGAAATTGAACCGGCTGCTTGAGCCAAGCATGGCGATCTATTTTGTGGTGATGCTGCTGTTTGCCGCCGCCGCGCTGGTTTGGCGTTGGAATATGACCTGGCTGGCCGCCGGTGAAGCGGGGCTGACCGTCCTGCTGTTCGTCATCCACCGTGCGACCAGCGTCCGCCGCAAAAGAGAGATCCTCAAGTACATCGAAACCACCTCCGAGGCCGACTCCGCTGCATCAGACACGGCCAACATGCCGCTGCCGATGATGATCGTCAGCATGCGCTCAGGCGAGATCATTTGGAGCAACCACCTGTTCACGCAGATCACCGGCTGCGGCGACGAGCTGTTCAACAAAAAAATGCAGGACGTGTTTCCGAGCCTATCGATCATCTGGCTCGTCGAGGGCAAGCCGGAATCGCCCGACGAGCTGGTCTTCAATGGCCGGCGCTACCGTGTGCTCGGCAACCTCGTCCGTTCCGACGACGGCGGAAAGCCTCTGATGCTCGCGTCCATCTACTTCGTCGATATCACAGATCTGCTCAACGCGCGCGACGAGTACGTCCGCTCTCGCCCGATCGTCTCGATCGTTCTGATCGACAACTATGACGAGCTGACGAATAACCTGACCGACAACAATGTCTCTACGCTCAACGCCGCCATCGACGTGCGCATCAACGAGTGGGCCGAGGGACATGGCGGACTGCTGCGCAAGATCGAGCGCAACCGCTACATCTTCCTCTTTGAGAGCCGGTATCTGCAGGAGTTCATCGACGGAAAGTTCTCGCTGCTCGACTCCATCCGCACGGTCGTCAACCCGTCCGGTATCGCCGCGACCATCAGCCTCGGCATCGGGCGCGACGGCGCCACCTTCCAGGAGAACTATGAGTTCGCCGCGCTCGCCATCGAGACGGCGCTCGCGCGCGGCGGCGACCAGGCCGTCATCAAAAACCGCTATAATTTTACCTTCTACGGCGGCCGCGCCCGGGAGACCGAACGGCGCACCAAGGTCAAATCCCGCGTCATGGCAAGCTCGCTGTGTGAGCTGATCAGCCAGTCCTCACACATTTTCGTCATGGGTCATAAGAACGCCGACCTCGACGCGGTCGGCGCGGCGGTGGGCGTCTCGTGCATTTGCCGCAAGTGCGGCAAGCAAGCGCACATCGTCATCGATCTGCAGAAAAACGCGGCGAAGTCGCTCATCACCCGGCTGCAGGCCACGCCGGATTATGCCGGCTGCTTCATCTCCGTACAGGACGCGCTGCTGCTGGCCGATTCCCGCAGCCTGCTCGTTGTCGTCGACACCAACCGACCCGACCAGGTCGAGTCCATCGAGCTGCTCGAGTCCATCAACCGCACCGCCATTATTGACCACCACCGCCGCGCGGCGGACTTTATCGAGCAGGTCGTGCTCAACCTCCACGAGCCGTTTGCCTCGTCTGCCTCGGAGCTGGTCACAGAGCTGCTGCAGTATTCAGTCGAGACGCACGACATTTTGCCCATCGACGCCGAGGCGCTGCTGGCCGGCATTGTGCTCGACACGAAGAATTTCAGCGTCCGCACCGGCGGGCGAACCTTCGAGGCCGCGGCCTTCCTGCGCCGCGCGGGCGCTGACACCGTCAGCGTCAAGATGCTCTTCCAGAACGATCTGGACAGCACGCTCGCCCGCTACAAGATCTTGCAGGCGGCAAAGCACTATCGCGGCGAGATCGCGATCGCCGCGCTCGACTACACCTGCAACCGCACGGTGGCCGCGCAGGCGGCCGACGAGCTGCTCAATATCGCGGGCATTTTGGCCTCTTTCGTGCTCTATCCCGACGAGTCGCGCGTCATCATTTCCGCGCGCTCCATCGGCGACGCGAACGTGCAGGTCATCCTAGAGCCGCTCGGCGGCGGCGGCAACGCCGCGACCGCCGGCGCGCAGGTGCCGGACGCATCGGTGCGCGAGGTACTGACCCGCCTGGTGGAATCCATCGACAAATTCTATGAGGAGTGAACCATATGAAAGTGATTTTACAGCAGGACGTCCGGGGCCAGGGCAAAAAAGGCCAGCTCATCGAGGTTTCCGACGGCTATGGCCGTAACTATCTTCTGCCGCGCAAGCTCGCCATCGAGGCGACCGCGGACAACGTCAACACCATGCGCATGAACGACAAGGCGCTCGCCGAGAAGCAGGCGCGCGAAAAGGCCGAGGCGCTTGAGCTGCGCGACTTCCTGAAGGAGAAGACCGTCGTCGTCAGAGCCAAGGGCGGCGGCGCGGGTCGGCTGTTCGGCTCGATCACCTCGGCAGAGATCGCCCAGGCGCTCAGCGAGCAGTGCGGCAAGCAGGTCGACAAGCGCAAGATCGTCCAGACCGACGCCATCAAAACCACCGGCGAATACACCGTCAAGGTCAAGCTCGGCTATGAGATCACCGCAGAACTGAAGATCCGCGTGGAGGAACTGTAAGTTCCCTCCGGCAAGAAAGGAGAAGTGCACATGGACGAGCTGCTCCAGCGGCAAACGCCGCATTCGCTCGAGGCCGAGCAGTCCGTGCTCGGCGCACTGCTGATCGACAGCCGCTGCGTCGGCGACGTGATCGGCATGCTCCTGCCGGAGGATTTCTATCTCCAGCAGAACCGCGATATCTACGAGACCATTTACTCCATGTTCAACTTCTCCGAGGTCATCGACCCGATCACCGTGCTCGACAAGATGAAAGAGCGCGGCTGCTACAACGAGCAATCGTCGGTCGATTACGTCATGCAGCTCATGGAGATCACGCCGACGGCGGCCAACGTCAAAGAGTACGCCGCCATTGTGCGCGACAAAGCGCTGCTGCGAGCGATCGCGCGGACGGCAGCCGAGATCAACGAAACCGTCTACGATGGCGTCGGCACCGCCGAGCAGATCCTCGAGGCGGCTGAGAAAAAGGTCTACGCCCTGCGCAAGGGGCAGGGGCGGCAGGATCTCGAGCACATCGGCACTGTACTGCTGAGCGTCTTCGACCGGCTCAAGGAGCTATCCCGCTCCGGCAGCGAGATCGCGGGGCTGTCCACCGGCCTGATCGACCTTGACCGGAAGATCAACGGCCTGAACGGCTCTGACCTCATCCTCATCGCGGCGCGCCCCGGCATGGGCAAAACCTCCATGGCGCTGAACATCACGCTCAACGTCGCCAAAAAGACAAACAAGACCGTCGCATTCTTCTCGCTGGAAATGTCCAAGGAACAGCTCGCGATGCGGCTCATCTCCAACGAGAGCTTCGTGGACAACCAGAAGCTCGTCACCGGGAACCTGACGGAGGAAGAATGGAGCAAGATCGGCATCGCGTCCTCCGCGCTTTCGCAGACCGATATCCGTGTGGACGATAATCCGGCTACCACCGTCGCAGAGATGAACGCGAAATGCCGCCGCATCGACAACCTCGGACTGATCGTCATTGACTACCTTCAGCTCATGACGACCGCCGGCTCTGGGCGACAGGCGGAAAACCGCGTGCTTGCCGTCGGTGAGATGTCGCGCGCGATGAAGATCATGGCCAAGGAGCTGAACGTGCCCGTTATCTGCCTGAGCCAGCTTTCACGCGCCAATGAGAGCCGCAGCGACAAGCGTCCCATCCTCTCCGACCTGCGTGAGTCCGGCTCCATCGAGCAGGACGCGGACGAGGTCATCTTCCTCTACCGCGACGACTATTATAACGAGAATACCGAGGAGAAGAATGTGGCTGAGGCCATCGTAGCTAAGAACCGGCATGGTGAGACCGGAACGGTCAAGCTCCAGTGGCTGCCGCAGTACACCACCTTCTCCGACAGGGAGTGGAAGCATGACGGATGAGCTGCGGCGCTTCCTGACGGAGCATCTGCCGCGCGGTGCGCACGCCGTGCTGGCCGTCTCCGGCGGGCCGGATTCCATGGCGCTTCTGCATGCGGCGAGCTGTCTTCGCACGCCGCTTGACCTTCGTCTGACCTGCGCCCACTTCAACCACCATCTGCGCGGCGCGGATGCGGACGCGGATGAACGGTTCGTCCGGGAGCAATGCGCACTGCTCGGCATGCCGTTCGTCTCCGGCGGCGCGGATGTGGCGGCGGAGGCTCTAACGGGCGAGAGCCTGGAGGAGGCCGCACGCCGGCTGCGCTATGCGTTTCTGCGCTCTGTCGATCCGGATGCTTACCTCTTGACGGCACACAACGCCAATGATAATTTGGAAACGATGCTGATGCATCTCATCCGCGGCGCGTCGCTGCGCGGCCTGTCCGGCATCCCGCCGGTGCGCGGGAAGATCCTGCGGCCGCTGCTGCGTGTGACGCGCGGCGAGATCCTCGCCTACCTCGCCGAGACCGGAACGCCATACCGGCTCGACACGAGCAACGACTCCGACGCATTTCTGCGCAATCGGGTGCGCCGCCACATCGTCCCGCTGCTCATCGCAGAGAATCCTTCGCTCGCGCACAGCGCACAGGCCGCCGCGGAAAGGCTGCGGGAGGAAGACCAGCTTCTCGATTCCCTCGCGGCAAAGGCGCTTGACAGCGCGCGCAAGCCCGGCGGGCTGTCCTGCGCAGCACTTCGCCAGGCCGCGCCTCCGCTTCTGCGGCGCGCGCTGCGGCTGTTTTTCATGGAAAATCAGGTATTGGAGCTGTCTGCGCGGCAGATCGAGGCTGTCTGCGCGCTGACCGCCTCGTCCGATCCGGCGGCGGAGATCAACCTCGCCGGCGGCATCACGGCCGCGCGCGAATACGATCTGCTGTATCTCCGGCGCGCTGACGCGCCCGCTTCGTTTGCGCCGGCTGTGCTTGCGATCCCGGGAACAACAAAGATCCCGGCGCTTCACCTTCAAATCCGCTGCCAAATCGCAGATACACGCGAATTCGACGCAATCCCCTGCGATTTTGCGGTACACTATACCGGCGGTGCCATCACGGTGCGGCCGCGGGAGACAGGCGACACGATCCGCCTGCCCGGCGGGCGGCGAACTCTGAAAAAGCTGATGATCGATCGGAAGATCCCGGCGGCGCGCCGCGCTCTTGTCCCTGTCTTCGCCGACGAGCAGGGCGTGCTGGCAGTCTATGGCATCGGCATCGATCGCGACCGGCTGCCCCGCGCAGGCGAGCGCGTGCTATATCTTAAGATAGAAAGAGAGACATGCAGTGAGCATTCATAACGATATTGAACGGATCCTGATCACCGAGGAGCAGATCCGTGCGCGGATCGCCGAGCTGGGCGAGCAGTTGACGCGCGATTATGACGGCAAAAACCCGATCTTCCTCGGCGTGCTGCGCGGCGTAGTCATTTTCTACGCCGACATGGTGCGCGCTGTGCCGATCCCATGCGAGTTCGACTTTATGGCCGTTTCCTCCTACGGTTCCGGCACAGAGTCGAGCGGCAACATCAACATCAGCAAGGATATGTCCATTGACGTACACGGCCGCCATGTCGTCATTTTAGAGGATGTGCTCGACACCGGCATGACCTTGCAGGCGGTCTGTCGTCTGCTCGAGCATCGCGGCGCCGCGTCGCTGCGCATCTGCACGCTGCTCGATAAGCCGGCTCGCCGCCGTGTGGACATTACGGCGGATTACACGGGCTTCACCATTCCGAATGAATTCGTGGTCGGCTATGGGCTTGACTATGACGATAAATACCGCAATCTCCCCTATGTTGGGGTGCTCAAGCCCGAAATCTATTCATAACAAGGAGACGCTTCATTGAAAAAACAAACCCGAATCGCCAACCTGATCCTGCTGGGGCTGATCCTCGTTGTGCTGCTGGTTTCCTTCTCCATTCTGACGCGCGAGGACAAGGAGGATCCCATCACCTACTCCGAGGTCGTCGCGCTGTTTGAAAACGAGCAGGTCGACTCGTTTACAGTTGAGGATAACACGCTGGTCATGGATCTCAAGGAGCCATATAACGGCAAGACGACCATCACCTATGAGCTGGCGAATTTTTCTGTCTTTTACTACGACCTGGGCGAGCGGATCTTACAGCAGGCGTCCGACGGCATCATCACCTCCTACGACTATCCGCGCGGATATGAGACGCCGTGGTGGCTGGCCTTCCTGCCGTATCTGCTCATCGCGGTCATCATCCTGGTGCTGTGGTACGTCATGATGAAGTCCGCCGGCGGCGGAGGAAATGGCGTGATGAAATTCAGCAAGGCACGCACCACTACCCTCTCAGGCGACGCGGTCAAGGTCACGTTTGCCGACGTGGCCGGCGCGGACGAGGAGAAGGCCGAGCTTGAGGAAATCGTCGACTTTCTCAAGGATCCCAGCAAATTCAGCGCCATCGGCGCGAAGATCCCGCGCGGCGTGCTGCTCGTCGGCCCGCCGGGCACCGGTAAGACACTGCTCGCCAAGGCCGTCGCGGGTGAGGCGGGCGTGCAGTTCCTGTCGATCTCCGGCTCGGATTTCGTCGAGCTGTATGTCGGCGTCGGCGCGAGCCGCGTGCGCGACCTGTTCGATCAAGCCAAGAAGCTCGCTCCGTCCATCGTGTTCATCGACGAGATCGACGCAGTCGGCCGTCGGCGCGGCGCGGGTCTCGGCGGCGGACACGACGAACGGGAGCAGACGCTCAACCAGCTTCTCGTCGAAATGGACGGCTTCACGGGCAACGACGGCGTGATCGTCATGGCGGCCACCAACCGAAAGGACATCCTCGACCCGGCACTGCTGCGTCCAGGCCGTTTCGACCGGCAGATCTACGTCGGCACGCCGGATTCCAAGGGTCGCACCGCGATCTTAAGGATCCACTCGAAAAACAAACCATTGGCCGAGGACGTCGATCTGAACGTGGTCGGCCATGCGACCGCGGGCTTTACAGGCGCGGATCTCGCCAATCTGATGAACGAGGCAGCGCTGCTTGCCGCGCGCAGCGGGCGGCTGGTCATCACGATGCACGACATTGAGGAGGCCATGCTCAAGGTTCTCGCCGGCCCGGAGAAAAAGAGCCGTGTCGTTTCGCAGCATGAGCGCCGCCTGACCGCCATCCACGAGGCGGGGCATGCCGTCGTCATGTACCATCTTCCGACGCACGACCCCGTACACTCGATCACCATTGTGCCTCGCGGCGGCGCAGGCGGTATGACCATCTCCCTCCCCGGAGAGGATCGCAGCTTTGCCTCGCGCAATGAGATGTTTGAGCAGATCGTCTCCCTGCTCGGCGGCCGCGTCGCGGAGCAGCTTCTGATGGAGGATATCTCCACCGGTGCGTCGAACGACATTCAGCGCGCAAGCGAGATCGCACGCGAGATGGTTTCAAAGTACGGCATGAGCGAGAAGATCGGTACGGTCAGCTATGGCTCGGACAGCGAGGTATTCATCGGCCGGGACTACGAAAAGACCAAAGCCTATTCTGAGAAGATCGCAGGCGACATCGACGACGAGGTCAAGCGCCTGATCGATGCAGCCTACCGGCGCTGCGAGGAACTGGTCAGCGCCAATCGGGACAAGATCGAGCAGATCGCACAGTTCCTGCTCGCGCACAATACAATGACCCGGCCGCAGTTCGAGGCCGCGATGGAGGATCGCCCCATTCCCGAGCAAGCCGAGGCTTCCTTCTTTTCGCCGGCGCTCTCCACCCCGGCGGAAGATGCACCCAAGGAGGACGCACCCGCAGACAATTCGTCCGGAGCAGACACAGGCTCGGAATCGGAGGAAGACTGAACAAGCAATTTCCAACTGCCGCGTTTCCCTATGTACAGCGCCAAAAAGCAGCGCCGGAAGAAGTTCAGACTTCTTCCGGCGCTGCTTTGCTGTCATCTTCCTTGTTCTTGCACATCAAAGGGGGCGGCTGCTTTGGCAGCCGCCCCTTTACAGTTTGAATCAGGCAAGTTTGATGAGCTTGGCGTTGAGATAGGACGCTACCGGAGACGCACAGGACGCGACCTTATCCTTGTTCCACGCGATGAACACGCAGCGCTCGCAGATCGGGTACACATGGTACTCGCCGATCAGCCAATCCTGCATCCACTCGCAGCTTTCCTTGCGGATCTCCGGATCGACGGAGTACATGCACGCTTCCCACTTCTCATTGAACTCGGGATCATCCTGCATGGTCGCACGCATGGTAGAGCCATAGGCAAAGACGTCGCCAATGCCCATAAACGGATCGCGGAAGGACGCGCCGCCCATGCCGACGCGGAGCGACAGATCCACCTCGCCGGCCTGCATCATCGGGACTGCGGTGCCCGGATCATACGTCTCGACGTTGACATTGATGCCGATCTTGGCAAGCTGCGCCTGGATGACGGTCGCAGCCAGATCCTGACCAGTCGTGACGACCAGACGGAGATCAAAGCCGTCCGGATAATCGGATGCCGCCATCAGCTCCTGCGCGCGGTCAATGTCCTGCGCCGGGATGTCGCATTCCTTCCAGTACTGGATGCCCTTCGGCATGACGGAGGTAGCACTCACAAAGAGCCTGCCATACATACCGGTCGCGATCTCATCGCCGTCGAGCGCAAGGAAGATCGCCTCGCGGACGTTCTCGTCCTGGAAATACTCGACGTAGTCGCAGAGGAACAGGTTCATCTGATCGACCAGCTCACGATTCTCCCAGGCGAGAGCCGGGTAATCGTCCGGGTTGGCCATGATGCGCTCCGCGTCAGACGCCTGGACGCCGACCGCGATGTCGATGTCGCCGTTCTCAAGATCGATCAGCATGGTCGCCGGCTCAGAGTAATACTTATAGGTGACAAAGGTGACCTCAGGCATCTCGCCCCAGTACTCGTCCTTGAGCCGGAAAGAGCAATACGCACCGTCGACGTTCTCGACAAGGGTGTACGGGCCGGATCCGTTCGGAGCGCCCCACCAATCGTCGCCGCTGGCGTTGGTCGCCCACTCCTCATCCCAAATGTAGTAGGTCACGAGGCTGTTGATGCCGGGGCCGTAGGGCTTGGAATACTTCAGGACGAGCGTATAGTCGTCCTCACAATAGCTGTTGTCAAAGTCATACGCGCCGAAGGTAGAGGCCTGCGCCGTCTCGGAGCCCCAGAATTTCAGCGACCATAGGCAGTCGGACGCGGTGATCTGCTCGCCGCCAGTGCAGAACACATCGTCGCGCAGGTGCAGCACCAGCGTGGTATCGTCGGTATACTCCCAGCTCTCGGCGATGCCGGGCACCACTTCGCCGTCAGGCGTGGAGAAAACGAGAGTGTCAAACACCATGGTCTCCCAGTGCCAGTACTGTCTGGCAGTCGCTTCAAACGTGTTCGGCGCGTTCACATCGCCGATGATGAGCGTGGTGTCCTTTTCTCCACCCGACGGGGCACCGCCCTCCGCCGGAGCGCCGCCGGACGAAGCACCACCGTTCTCCGCAGGAGCGCCGCCGCTCACAGGCGCACCTTCGTTTGCTGGCGCGTCGCCGTCATCCTTTGACGAGCAGGCTGCGATGGCGAACACCATGCACAGAACAAGCAGCAGGGCGATGAGTCTTTTCGCTGTTTTCATTTTCTGGTCTCTCCT
>CAZJBT010000031.1:0-18279 GCA_964544345.1 uncultured Oscillospiraceae bacterium | reverse complement strand
GGCAAGGGCTCTGAGCAGCACAAGGCCGCAGTCGTCGGCGACACCGTCGGCGACCCGTTCAAGGATACCTCCGGCCCGTCCCTGAACATCCTTATCAAGCTCTGCTCCACCGTCTCGATCGTGTTTTCCGGCCTGATCATTGCGTTCAACCTGATCGGCCTGCTGTAAGATCATAGAAAGCGCCGCTTTCCGGGTACCCGGAAAGCGGCGCTTGTTTTTTTGCCTGACTGCACGTCAATGCCAGTTCCGAAGCGGATGGGGATAGCAAATACCAAAATGCTCCTGAAGCGCCTCCGCCAGCGCTTCGTCTGACGCAAGCCGCGTTTCCGTCACGACTCCATTCTGCTCGATGCGGAGCAGATCGCGGTCGATGGAGCGCCGTCCCGCGGCCGTGCGGCACCAGACCATCTGTCTGTGCAGAAATGGCTCGAGCGGGGAGTGGGAGCAGTATGTATTCAGCGGGACAAAGTCCACAGGATCATTGGGAAGCTCGGAAAAGACCAGCATGGGGAGAAACGTCCCGTCCCGTTCTAAGAACAGCGTGGTCGCTGTCCCGCTGAGGGAAAACCAGTAGCGGCGGCCGGCGGAACACTGAATGGTTTCCTCATATCTGATTTCCACAGGTGAGGCCGGCACCGAGCCGCCGTAGCCCACGTCGCAGAAATACAGACGCTCGTCAAAATCGACCAGAACGATCTGGTGTGCCTGGGGCGTCAAATAGTCGTGTCCCAGCGCGATGCGGGCGGCCGAACTCCAGCAGGTAAAGCCCAGCGCCGCAAGCAGCCGCTGGAACATTGCGTTGAGTTCAAAGCAATAGCCGCCGCGCCGCTCCCGCACGATTTTTTGAAACAAGGCGTCTGTGCCCAGCGCCGGTTCCTGGTGGCCGTGAAAGACATCCGGGTTTTCAAATGATACGCTGCGCAGGTGGCAGGTCATCAGCTCGGTTAGACAGGCCAGGGAAACCTCCGCCGTGCCGGTAAAGCCAATTCGTCTGAGGTAGGCTTCCGTGTCCGGGATGGGCGCATAGAGATCAGAAAAGGGCGATTGGTTGCTGTGGTGCATGGTTGATTCCTCCATTTTGCATATGATAACAACGGATCGCAGACGCAGAAACAAATGCGCTGCGAACTCCCGCTGGTCAGACTGGGGAACGGGGCATCAGATGGTTTCTGCCGTTTCGCAGACGCCGAATTTCTGGAAGCTCCGGAGCACAAGCGTAAGGGACAGCGCACAGGCCAGCGCATCCGCGATCGGCTCAGCGTACAGCGCTCCGTTCAGACCAAATCGGAGCGGCAGAAGGAGCAGTAGCGGGATCAGGAAAAACCCCTGCCGCGCCAGCGACAGCAGGATCCCCTGGCGCACGTTTCCAGTCCCAGTGAAATAGTTCACAGACAGGGGCTGGATCCCGTTGATGCATACGGTGAACAAAAAGACCCGCATGTAGCGTTCCGCAAACTGAAAGTAAAGCGGCTCGCCGGAACCGAAAATGCTGACGATCTGACGCGGGAACGTCTGGAACAGGAAAAACACGGTCAGGCCGATGGCCATGGCGGCGGCGAGAGCCGTTCGGAAGGTTTTCTTGACCCGGTCATAGTTTTTCACGCCCAGGTTGAAGCCTAGGATCGGCGTGCACCCCTGTGCCAGACCGACTGTGAAGGACGACAAAATGCTGTTGAGCTTTGCGACAACGCCGGAAACGGCCAGCGGGATATCCTGTCCGTAGATGGACAGCGCGCCATAGTGGGTCAGCGTATTGTTCATCACGATATTGACCAGCATCATGATGAGCTGATTGATCAGATTGGAGGTTCCCAGCTTCGCGATCTCGACGACATAGCGGAGCTTCAGACCCAGCATCTTCAGTTTGATCGGGAAGCTCTTGAACCTGAAAAAGTATCCAAGGCAGAGCGCCGCAGAGACAAGCTGTCCGGTCACTGTTGCCGCAGCCGCGCCCTGAATGCCCCAGTGGAACACGAACATGAACAGCCAATCCAGGAAGACATTGAATACAGCGCCGCTGATGGTGCAGGCCATGGAGTAGGTCGGGCTGCCGTCGGCTCGGATCAGGAAGCTCCCTGCGCTGAAAAACAAGGAGAAGGGGATCCCAAACGCGGTGATCCCAAGATAGAGGCTTGCCAGAGGGAACACAGCTTCCGTCGCGCCGCACAGCAGCAGGATCTGCGGCTTGAACAGCAAAACGACAGCCAGGATCAAAAGCCCCACAATGGGGATCAGGGTCAAGCCGCCGCCAATAAAGCGCTTGGCGTCCGATTCCTGCTTCGCGCCCTGACAGATATTGAAGTTGGCTGCAGTGCCGATCCCGATAAACTGCGCGAAGGCCATCGTCAGCGTCACGATGGGAAAGGCGACATTGGTGGCCGCGTTGCCGTACATTCCAACGACATGGCCGATGAAGATCTGGTCGGTGATGTTGTACGCAGAGGTAACCAGCATACTGATGATGGCGGGAACGGCAAATTTTCCGATCAGCCGAACGACAGGCGCGCTGCCGAGCGGATTGACCTTGTCCGGCGTTTGGCTGCTCGTCTGCCTCATTGCGCGGTTCCTCCTGTCCTCTTGATGCCCAAAGGGGCGGAGAGATTTCGATCCATCTGCACCAATGCTTCGTAGAGCAGCTCCAGATGCTGCGGGGTAAGCCCCTGCGTCAGCAGGTCGTCGAACGAATAAAGCTCGCGCTGTACATCATTTGCGATCTGCTTTGCCGCTTCGGTGGGATAGACCCGCTTTTGCCGCCGATCCTGCGAATCCTGCAATCGATACGCAAACCCCTTCTTTTCCAGGGAACCTGCACCAGGGAAGATCAGGGCGGATCGGAGTGGCTACGCAGGTTTTTTTGTTGCAATCACCGAGACAAGTTGCTATGATGATACCAATCTACATACGCTGGAGGAACAGCCATGATTACCGTACTCAACGAAGGCGTCTTTTATGAAAACGGGAGCTTTGTCCCGGCGGGCGAGGGCGCTGCGCGCGGCCTGCGGCCCGAGAGCGGCCGGCAGGGGACGATCGCCTACGGCATCCTGCGCGATCACAACATATCCGGCTCGATGGAACGCCTGAAGATCCGCTTTGACGCGATGGCGTCGCACGATATCACCTATGTCGGCATTATCCAGACGGCGCGGGCGTCGGGGCTTGAGCGCTTCCCGCTGCCGTATGTGTTGACCAACTGCCACAATTCGCTCTGTGCTGTCGGCGGTACGATCAACGAGGATGACCATGTGTTCGGCCTGTCCGCCGCGAAGCGCTATGGCGGCGAATTTGTACCGGCTCACCAGTCCGTCATCCACAGCTATATGCGCGAGATGTATGCCGGCGGCGGCAAAATGATCATCGGCTCGGATTCTCATACGCGCTACGGCGCTTACGGCACGCTCGCCGTCGGCGAGGGCGGCCCGGAGTTGGTCAAGCAGCTTCTGAACAAGACCTACGACATCGCTTATCCGCGCGTGGTCGCGATCTATCTCGAGGGCGCGCCGCGTCCCGGCGTCGGCCCGCAGGATGTGGCGCTCGCACTCATCGGAGCGACCTTCCATCAGGGCTATGTCAAAAATTCCATCATGGAGTTCTTTGGCCCCGGCGTGGCGAGTCTCGCGATGGACTACCGTTCGGGCATTGACGTCATGACAACGGAGACGAGCTGTCTCTCATCTGTCTGGGCGACGGATGAGACGGTGCGCCGCTCGCTTGCGGCGCATGGCCGCGAGGGCGACTATAGGAAGCTCGAGTCGGCTCCCGGCGCGTACTATGACGCGCTGATCCGCGTTGACCTCAGCCGCGTCGAGCCGATGATCGCGCTGCCGTTCCACCCGTCGAACGCCTACACCATCCGCGAGTTCAATGAAAATCTGGAGGACATCCTCCACAAGATCGACGAGACGACGGTGCAGCAGCTCGAGCTGAAGCAGAGGCCGAAGAGTCTCGTCTCCAAGATCCGGAATGGAAGATTCTACGCCGACCAGGGCGTCATCGCCGGCTGCTCAGGCGGCACCTACCAGAACATGATGCAGGCCGCCGCGATCCTGAACGGCCAGCCGCTCGGCTCGAACGAGTTTTGGCTGTCGGTCTACCCGACGAGCCAGCCCGTTACGCTTGCGCTGGCCAAAAACGGCGCGCTGACCAAACTGATGGCTTCGGGCGCATCGCTGCGGTCGAGCTTCTGCGGGCCGTGTTTCGGCGCGGGCGACGTGCCGTCGAACGGCGGCTTCTCCATCCGCCACTCGACGCGCAA
Source organism: uncultured Oscillospiraceae bacterium (assembly GCA_964544345.1). Taxonomy (GTDB): domain Bacteria; phylum Bacillota; class Clostridia; order Oscillospirales; family Oscillospiraceae; genus CAKTOF01. The sequence continues at coordinate 14,027 of CAZJBT010000031.1, read as the reverse complement.
CTTCCCGAACCGCGAGGGCAGCAAGCCCTCGGATGGCCAGGTCGCCTATGTAGCGCTGATGGACGCGCGCTCCATCGCGGCTTCCGCCTTGCATGGCGGCGCGATCACCTCCGCGATGGATCTGCCGGAGCCGCCGGTCGATCCGTCCTACATGGAGTACGAATTCGACCGTACGCCGTATGACGCGCGCGTCTATTTCGGCGCGGGCAAGCCGGATCCGGAACAAGAGCTGGTATTCGGCCCGAACATCGCCGACTGGCCGGCGCAGATCCCCCTGCCGGAGAACCTGCTGCTCGATGTGGCGAGCGCGATCTACGACCCCGTGACGACGACCGACGAGCTGATCCCGTCCGGCGAGACGTCGTCGTACCGCTCGAATCCGCTCAAGCTCGCGGAGTTCACACTTTCGCGCAAAGACCCATCTTACGTCGGCCGTGCAAAGAAGGCGCTGGCGCTTGAGCAGCTCCGCCGCCGGAATCCGGATGCGCCGGAGCTTCGCGAGGCAATGGCCGGATATGATCCGCATACGACGGGGCTCGGCTCGCTTGTCATGGCCATCCGTCCGGGCGACGGTTCGGCGCGCGAGCAGGCTGCCTCGTGTCAGCGCGTGCTTGGCGGCTGCGCCAATGTCTGTGAGGATTACGCGACGAAGCGCTATCGCTCCAATGTCATCAACTGGGGCATGGTGCCGTTCACCGTAACGGATATCGCGTACTATCAGATCCAGCCCGGCGACCGGCTCTACGTTCCCGGTATCCGCGCGGCGCTTTTGAGCGATTGCGAGCGCATCACGGGCGAATTGATCCAGCCGGCCGGAACACGGCCGATCGAGCTGAAAATCGACAATCTCTCCCGCGAGGATCGTGATATTATCCTATCGGGCTGCCTGATCAATTATTATGCATGAGGTCAAAGCCGCCGGCGCGTCCAGCGGCTTTGTGACCGGAGGGAGAAACGCAGTGAGGAGACGATGGAGCTTGGCGGTGGGGCTGCTTGCGGCGCTGTGTCTGACGGGCTGCAGCCTGCTGGGGCAGGCCGCGGAAACGGTGCGCGCGGGCGCGTCATCCCCCGAAGAAAAGCGCGGGCACGCGCGCCAGACGGTGTCATCACAGGCCGAGGAAAAAACGGAGGAGGAGCTTTACGAGCTGCTGCTCGCGGGGATCGAAGCGCGCGAGACGGAGATCGTCGGCCTCGGCTGCGATGCGGAGACGGTCAAGACGGCGGCGCGCGCGGTCTGGTCGGAGCATCCGGAGCTGTTCTGGTATGCCGGCAGCGGCACGGCGACGACGACCACCCTCGGCGACGCGGTCACGAACGTCAGCTTTTCGCCGGACTATGCCTACAGCGAAACGGAGGTTCCCGCGCTCCAGGCGGCGCTGGACGCGATCCGTACCGCCGTGTGCGAGGAGCTGGGCGAAGGCTCGGCGTATGAGAAGGTCAAGGGCGTGTATGAGTATGTCATCGACCGTGTCGAGTATTCTGATGACATCAACGACCAGGATATCGTCGCCTCGCTGGTGTATGGTGAGGGCGTATGCGGGGCGTACGCCCGCGCGGTACAGTACCTGCTCGGCGCGCTCGGCGTGGACTGCCTGTATGTGCGCGGCGAGACGGATCGCGGCAGCCACGCCTGGAATCTTGTATGCATCGGCGGCGATTGGTATCATGTGGACGCGACCTGGGGCGACCCATCCTACCTCGGCGACAGCGCGGACTATGGCATCAGCTACGCCTATCTCTGCCTGACCGACGAGCAGGTTTTGCGCTCCCGCACCGTCGAGCCTGACCAGGCTCTGCCGGTGTGCACCGCGGTGGAGTGGAATTATTACCGCGTTGGCGGGCTGTATCTGGACGAATACAGCTATGAGGCTTTCTATGCGCTTTACGCGTCGCAGCTTGCCGCGGGCGCGGACGAGGTGTCTGTGATGTTTGGCGGGCCAGCGGCGTGGCGCGAGGCGAAAAAGGATCTGCTCGATGGCCGGCGCCTGCTGCAGGCGCAGAGTGATGCACAGGTGCGTTATGGCCTGCCTGCGGCACAGAACCTGCACTATACTTGCGACGATACGCTTTATATCCTGACGGTGATGCCGGAATGAGACAGGGAAAAACAGCGCTTGCACGGCGCATTGCTCCGCTGTTTGCCGGCTGGGAGGAGACGATGATCTGGTCGTATCTGGATGGCTGTATGGGTACGGCGCTCGTGGACGACGAGCAGGCTCCGACCGCGGCGCAGATCATCCTGGGCGACTTTTGCTTTTTCGCGGGGAGACCCGACGCGGCGATCGCCGCGCGCGCCGGTGCGCCGATTGCTGTGCCGCGAGACGAAGCGTGGGCGGCGATGCTTGCGCGCGTCTGGGGGGGACAGAGCGCGCCGGACGGAGCGCTATGCCACCCTGAAGGAGCCGGATAGGTTCGACCGCACGCGCCTCGCCGCGCTTGCGGACACGCTGCCAAGGGGGTTCGAGCTGCATCGGTTCGACAAGGAGCTTTGCCGTATGTCACATGATGCGGACTGGTCGCACGATTTCTGTGTCAATTTCCGGAACGACGCGGATTTTCTTGCGCGCGGACTGGGGGTTGCCGTGCTGCGGGCTGGCGAGCTGGTCGCCGGCGCTGCCTCGTACACGCTTTACGACGGCGGCATTGAGATCGAGATCGACACGCGCCCGGACTGCCGCAGGCAGGGCTTGGCTGCAGCCTGTGGCGCGCGCTTGATTTTGGAGTGTCTGGAGCGCGGCCTATACCCGAGCTGGGACGCGCACGACCTGCGCTCCGTCGCGCTGGCCGAAAAGCTCGGCTACCGCCGCGGGGCGGCATATCCGGTCTACCTGCTGGAAGAAAAGAGCTGCTGCAAGTGATCCTTGCAGCAGCTCGGAGACTGTCAAAGAACGCCTGCGGCGTTCTTTGACAAAGGGACTGCGGCCTGTCGCAGCGCACGCCGTGTCCACTGATGGCGGACAAGGCGCACGTTTCCAGGCCGAGCGGAGTTTCCTCCGACGCACAGGTCGCCGGAGAAAACGATCCTGATTTGAGTTCGCCGCTGCGGCGGCGAAATTCTACGAGGTTTTTCGACAAGCTGAGAGCTGCTGCAAGGGATCCTTGCAGCAGCTCGATTTTTTATGTCCAGCGGAGGTTTTCCTTTTTTGCGCCAAGCTCAAAGTGATATTTGACGATACCGAGGTCGATCTTGGTGTAGAAGCCCGCGCCCGCCTTGGCGCGGACGGCGCCGTTCTCATAGTACAGGGTGAATTTCTGCTGGTTCAACGCAGTCGGCGCAAGCAGCGCGGCTTCGACGCCCATATGGAACCAATCCGGTGCGCTGCTGTCAGCGCGGCTGACGGCGTCCGCGGATTTGGTCTTGTGCGCCGTGCCCTGCGTTTCGCCGTATCCGAGCGCGATGACGACGGTCAGCTTCTCGCCCGGGCGCACCATGAACGCGTCGGGGATCTTCTTATAGGTCGTCGCCACCCAGCAGGTGTTCAGTCCGAGCTGCTGCGCGCGCAGCACCAGCCGTTCGCCATAGTAACCGCACTGTTCGTCCAGCCCGGCACGCTTTTCGCCGATCAGCGCGAGGTAGTTTGTCACGCCGCTGAATTTCCCGTAGTGCGCCAAGAAGCTGTCAAATGCCTTCGGCTCGTTCGTGACGAGCTGGATGTGCAGTTTGCCCTCCTGGTTACATGCGTCGATCTCGCTGCGCAGCGCCCGTAGCGTTTCCTCGTCAATGGGCTGATTTTTGTACTGCCGGACGCTGTGCCGCGCCTTCATGGCCTCCAGTAGCTCCATATTCGTTCCTCCTGATCTCTGATTTACTGCCCCGATCGGGCAGGGAAAGCAGCCTTGGAGCGCCGCCGGCACACGGCAAGCTCGCAGTGCACCATCCAGTGACCGTCTCCGTCAGATCGGGTTCGGCCATTGCAGCAGATCATGCGGCGGCGTATTGGGAATGGGGATCGAGAAAGGCGATGGGAGGTTCGTCAAAGGCGTATTTAATTCAGTTTCAGGTCGCCCTCTTTGATCCAGCCGATGCGGCGGAGCAGCTTGCCGCCGACCCAGCAAAGTACGGCCGGGAGAAGGAAGCTGATGAGGATCAGGCCGATCCAGTCGAACGCGGTAATGGCGGCCTTCGCGCCGGAGGCGACGTCCGCGACCCAGCCGGTGTATACGCCGATCTGGCCGCAGAAACCGCAGGTACCCATTCCGGAGTTGACGGCGGCGCCGTTCATTTCCAGCCGAAACACACACGTTGCGATCGGGCCGGTAATGGCCGAGGCGACGATCGGCGGGATCCAGACACGCGGATTCTTGACGATGTTGCTCATTTGAAGCATCGATGTGCCGATGCCCTGGGAGACGATGCCGCCCCAGCGGTTTTCACGGAAGCTCATCACGGCGAAGCCGACCATCTGCGCGCAGCAGCCGGCCACCGCCGCGCCGCCGGCCAGCCCCGTCAGACCGAGCGTCATACAGATCGCGGCTGAGGAAATCGGCAGCGTCAGCGCGATGCCGACTGTGACCGAGATCAGGATGCCCATCCAGAACGGCTGTAGCTCCGTGGCCCAGCGCAGGAACGTGCCGACCGCGTTTGCCGCTGCGCCGAGCGTCGGCGCAATGAGCCATGCCAGCCCGATGCCGATCAGAATGGTGAGGATCGGCGTGACCAGAATATCGATCTTGGTTTCCTTGGAGACGGCCTTGCCGCACTCCGCAGCCACGCACGCGATGACCAGCACCGCCAGCGGGCCGCCCGCACCGCCCAGGAGATTGGTGCCATAGCCGATGGGGATCAGGGAAAACAGCACCAGCGGGGGCGCCTGCAGCGCATTGCCGATCGCGACTGCCATGGCGGAGCCGACCATCAGTGAGGCGATGCCGCCGATGGTGTAGCCTGTGTCGCTGATGGTGATCAGGGTCGCGTTGAGAAATCCAACGTGGAACTGCGTGCCGATGGTGTTGAGGATCGTTCCGACGAGCAGCGTGCAGAACAGACCCTGCGCCATCGCGCCGAGTGCGTCGACGCCATAGCGCCGTGCAGAAAACACAATGTTTTTTCGCCTTAAAAATGCCTTGATTTTCTCCATAGTAAGCACCTCGGTTTACAAAAATGGTGCACAGGTGTCTTGACAACTGTACACCATTATAGCGAATTACCTGTGCTTGTCAATCCCCTGTTTCGGGCAGGCGGAAGCCAGCTTCCGCAAGCGCGCGGCAGACGCGGCCGAAGCTGGCCTCGTCGGGGCAGAGGAGCGTATGCAGGTGGACTCCGTCGGTCAGCGCCGAGAGCGGTGCGGCCTCTGCTTCGGCGGTGTGCTCCACGAACTGGCGCACATCGAAGCGGCTGTGCAGGTCGAGCTGCCCGGTGAGCTGGCCGTAAATAGGATGCTCGACGATGACGTCGCGCACGACGCAGCCGTAATCGACGATCAGGCACAGCTCGCGCTCCATTTCCTGCGCGGTGTGGCAGCAGGCGACTGTGCGGACAAGCCACGACGAGTCCTGCGGAAGGATATACCCGCGCGGCGTGGCGGAGATCTCCTCGCCCTGCGCACGGAGCAGCGCGATGTCGCTGACAATGATCTGACGGCTGACGCCGAATTCTCCGGCAAGCCGGGCTGCGCTGACGGGGGAGACGGCCGTTTGCAGTGCCTGCAGAATTGCCTGCCGTCGCTCAGTTGCATTCATTGCGATCTTCTCTCCTCAGGTGAGCTGGCCGTTGTTTTTGAGCAGCTCCATTTTGATGTCATAGAGCTTTTGGCTCAGGTCGACGTAGTACGTCTGTGGATTATCAAAGCGCTTGATCTCGTCCCAGAGTGTATCGACCTGCGCCATGCAGTACGCGCGCGCTTCCTGCAGCGTTGGCAGCTTGTAGACCAGCTTGCCGCCGCGGTAGATGGGAACGAGCAGCTCACGAGCAGTGAAGTTCGTGACCGTCTTGCGCTTCCAGACCGCATCGGGGTCAAAGATGGTCAGCGGCTTTGTATCGTCGATCGTCTCATCGTGGATGCAGACGTAGTCCGCGATGGCCTTGCCGGTGTCGCGGTCGTGCAGACGATAGACCTTCTTGAAGTGCGGATTCGTGATCTTGGTCACGTTTTCGCTGATTTTGATCTTGGGAATGATGTTGCCCTTTTCATCCTCGACGGCAGCGAGCTTGTACACGCCGCCGAACACCGGCTCGGACTTCGCGGTGATCATCCGCTCGCCGACACCGAAGCAGTCGATGCATGCGCCTTGGCGCAGGATGTCCTCGATCACATACTCGTCGAGCGAGTTGGAGACGGTGATCTTGCACTCAGGCCAGCCGGCGTCGTCGAGCATCTTGCGTGCCCTGCGCGTCAGGTAGGCAAGGTCGCCGGAATCGAGCCGGATCCCGCACTTTGTGATGCCGAGCGGCTTGAGCACGTCGTTGAACGCGCGGATGGCGTCCGGGATGCCGCTCTTGAGCGTGTCGTAGGTGTCGACGAGCAGCGTCGCGTTGGTTGGATACGTCTCGCAGTAGGCGCGGAATGCCTCATACTGGTTGTCGAACATCTGTACCCATGCGTGCGCCATTGTGCCGCCCGCCGTTACGCCGAAGAGCTGGTCGGAGATGGTGCAGGCGGTGCCGGCACAGCCGCCGAGATAGGCCGCGCGCGCGCCGAAAATGGCGCCGTCGGTGCCCTGCGCACGACGCGAACCAAATTCGAGCACGGTGCGCCCGTCCGCCGCGCGGCAGATGCGGTTTGCCTTTGTGGCGATCAAGCTCTGGTGGTTGACGCACAAGAGCAGGTATGTCTCAAGTAGCTGTGCCTGGATCGCAGGTGCGCGCACGATGACGACCGGCTCCATCGGGAAGATCGGCGTGCCCTCGCGCACAGCCCAGATGTCGCCAGTGAACTTGAAATTCGCAAGATACTCCAGAAACTCCTCGGAGAATATCTTTCGTCCGCGCAGATAGTCGATGTCTTTGCTGGAGAAGTGCAGATCCTCGATGTAGTCGATCATCTGTTCCAAGCCTGCCGCAATGGCAAAGCCTCCGTTGTCCGGCACCTGGCGGTAGAAAATGTCAAAGTAAGTGATGCGGTTGCGATAGTTGTGCTGGAAGTAGCCGTTGCCCATCGTCAGCTCATAGAAATCGCAGAGCATTGTCATATTCAGGTTTTCTTTCATTGGTGCGCATCTCCTTGATGTCCGGCAAAGCTGCCTTGACACCTGTCAAATTCGGGCGGATCGACCTTATTATAGACAGATCGGCGCGATAAAGCAACCAACAGTTTTGATTTTAATTGATTTTCTTTTCACATTCCCGTATGATAGAGCAAAAAGGAGGAGTCGAATATGGCTTTGGAAATCGGAATGACGGGGATCGCGGAGACGGTCGTCACGGAAGAATTGACCGCGCTGGCTGCTGGCTCGGGCACGCTGCCGGTCTTTGCGACGCCGCATCTCGCGGCGCTGATGGAGCGAGCAGCCTGGACGCTGGTGCAGCCGGAGCTGGAGGAGGGCAAGAGCACGGTCGGCACGAGGCTCGACCTTGTGCATACGTCCGCCACACCGGTCGGCATGCAGGTGCGTGCAGAGGCGCGGGTCACAGCCATCGACGGTCGGAGCATCACCTTTGCCGTCCGTGCGGAGGATGCGGCGGGCGAGATCGGCGCAGGCATACACACGCGTGTCATCGTCACGGCGGAGTCCTTCCTCGCCCGCACGAACGCAAAACGGTAAGCGAGACCGCCGCAGCGCCGATCCCTGCGGGATCTGCGCTGCGGCAAAAAACGCCGCGGCGAGAATGGGGCTCGCCGCGGTGGTGTCGAACCGTATGGCGCCCGGTTCGACCAATATGGAGGTGTGTCCCTTACGGCAGGGATCCAATGGAACCGCTCGCGTGCGCTTATACGCTGAATGGGCTGAAACAACGCAGCGCAGCCGCCCGTAGGCGAGGCTCGGAGCAGAAGTTAGCTTTAACTAACATCTGGCGATATACTATCATGGAATTCCTACCTTGTCAAGAGGAATTGAGAAAAAGCTCAGACTTTTTCTGTTTTGTGCAAAATATAAAAAAATAATGCTTGTAATTTGTGGAGCGAGCGAGTACAATACACTCGACAATTTAATAATGGGAGAATTCAATAGCAGTTCTAAGGAGTTAACATGAAAAAAGGATTTAAAACACTCGTCCTTTTGTTGTTAGTCTGCGCACTGACTGCTTCACTCTGCGCCTGCGGAGGAAGCAACGAGGATGTGTCTGGAAACGCGGTTGATTCTTCTGTGGAGCAACCCAATGGCGACAGCTCGGCCGAAAATGCGGCCTCGACCGAAAGCGGCGACAATGGCTCCGGCGACCCTGCGGAAAGCGGGAGCGCCGAAACCGATGAGCCGACCGACGGCGGCGAGATCACAGTTGGTATTGCTCAGGACTTAGAAGACAGTCTTGACCCCCACCTCACAACGGCGGCAGGAACCCGTGAAGTCCTCTTCAACATTTTTGAAGGCTTGGTTAAGCCCGATTCGGACGGCAACATCATTCCTGCGGTAGCGGAAGGCTACGAGATCTCAGACGATGGAACGCAGTATACTTTCACTCTGCGTGACGGTATCACGTTCCACAACGGAGAGCTTGTGACCGTGGATGATGTTGTCTTTTCTATTACCCGCTGCGCCGGTAAGCTCGACGACAGCGCTTACACCGCGGCTTCGACGCTCTCGAACATCGTGAGCGTCGAGGCGACCGACGATAAGACGGTCGTGATCACCATCTCGGAGGGCAACATCGAATTCCTTGCGTCGCTTGCCACGACGAACGCGGCGATCATCCCGGCGGACTATGCCGATCAGAAGACCCAGCCGATCGGCACCGGCCCGTTCCGCTATGTCTCGCGCGCGCCGCAGGAGAACTTCGTCATGGAGCGCTACGACGGCTACTGGGGCGAGGGCGCGCATCTCGACCGTGTGACCTACAAGATCATCACGGATGCCGATTCGCTTGTGCTCTCGCTCAAATCGGGCGCCATTGATGTCTGCGCCCATTTGACGCCCGATCAGGTAGAGACGGTCAAGGACAGCTTCGACATCTACGAGGACACGATGAAGCTCGTCCAGGCGCTCTATCTCAACAACGCAGTGGAGCCGTTTGACGATGTGCGCGTGCGCCAGGCGCTGTGCTACGCGGTCAATGTCGACGAAATCATCGACTTTGTCTGCAGTGGCTACGGCGTGCGCGTCGGCAGCTCGATGTTCCCGGCCTTTGGCAAGTACTTTGACGAGTCGCTCTCGAACTACTATGAGTACGACCCCGAGAAGGCCAAATCGCTTCTGGCCGAGGCAGGCTATCCGGACGGCTTTGAGATGACGATCACCGCGCCGAGCAACTACCAGCAGCACATGGACGCTGCGCAGGTCATCGTCGAACAGCTCAAGGCGGTCGGGATCACGGCGACTATCATCCCGGTCGAGTGGGAGACCTGGGTCAGCGACGTGTACGGCGGCCGTGACTTCCAGTCCACAGTCGTCGGTTTCGACGCTTCGACGATGACGGCGCGCGCGATGCTTGAGCGCTGGACTTCGGATCACGGCAAAAACATGATCAACTTCAATGACGCCGAGTACGACGAGGTCTTTGCCCAGGCGGCTGCCTGCACCGACGATGAAGAGCAGACTGCGCTCTACCATCGCCTGCTTGAGATCCTGGCGGAACAGGCGGCCAACGTCTACATCGAAGATCTGTGCGATATGGTTGCGGTCAATCCGGCGCTCGGCGGCTTTACGTTCTACCCGATCTACGTGCTCGACCTGTCCACGGTCTACTACAAGTAATTCCCCATTCAAATCGCTGCAGGGAGGCGGGAAACGATGAAATACCTTGCGAAAAAGACGATCACTCTCATTATTACATTGTTCATTGTATCGTTTCTCGCCTTCCTGGCCTTTCAGCTCATCCCAGGCGACCCGGCTACGCATATGCTCGGCACTGAGGCCACGCCTGAGCGCGTGGAGGCGCTGCGCGAGCAGCTAGGCCTGAACCGCCCGGTGCTCGTGCGCTATTTCGATTGGCTGGGCGACTTCTTGTTCGGCGATATGGGCGTCTCCTACAGCTATTCCATGTCGGTACGCGATATGCTTTCGGCGAAGCTGCCGATCACGGCGGCGATGACAGGGCTGTCGATCCTCATCATTACTGTGTGCGCCATCCCGCTCGGCATCTGGCAGGGACGCCACGCGAGACGTCTGCCCGACATCAGCGCCACGGTGATCGGCCAGATCCTGATGAGCGTACCGCCGTTTTTCCTCGGCATTGTCTTTACCCTGGTGTTCGGCCTGATCCTTCAGGTGTTCACCCCAGGCGACTTTATTTCCTACACCGACAGCGTGACAGGCTTTCTGCGCTGTCTCATCTTCCCGGCGCTCGCTATCGCGATCCCAAAGATCGCCATGACGGCGAAGCTGCTGCGCACGTCGATCCTGGCGGAGGTGCGCGAGGATTACGTCCGCACCGCCCGCAGCCATGGCCGGAGCTTCCCGGCGGCGCTCTACACGCACGTGCTGCGCAACGCCATCGTCCCCGTGATCACATTCCTCGCGCTGACCATCGCGGATATCGCGGCGGGCAGCATCATCATCGAGCAGGTGTTTGCGATCCCCGGCATCGGCCGGCTCCTGCTCACCTCGATCGGCAACCGCGATTATCCCGTGGTTCAGGCGATCGTGGTCATTATGGCCTTCCTGGTCGTGTTTCTCAATTTCCTGGTCGATGTACTCTACCAGGTGATCGACCCGCGCATCCGCGTTTCGTGAAAAGGAGGCCGATATGAAGCTGAAAACATCCCCGCACAGACGCAGAAACTACAGCCTGATCCTCGGCGCGGGCCTGACCGGCCTGCTGATCGCGCTGATCCTGATCGGCTCGGTCTGGACGCCGTACGACCCGAATGCCATGAGCTCGGCGGAGAAGCTGCTTGCGCCGAGCTGGCAGCATCCGTTCGGCACCGACAACTTCGGCCGCGACATCTTCAGCCGTGTGCTCGAAGGCGCGCGCACCACGCTGTTTATCAGTGTCTGCACCGTCGCGATCGGCACGTTCTTCGGCATCCTTGTCGGCGGTCTGACCGGCTATTTTGGCGGCTGGCTCGACGAGGTGCTCATGCGCTTCAACGATTCGGTTTCCGCGTTTCCGAGCATCCTGCTGGCGCTTGTGTTCGTCAGCCTGCTCGGCTCGGGCAAATATAAGATCATCCTTACGCTCGGCATTTTGTTCATTCCGAGCTTCGCGCGCATCATCCGCAGCGAATTCGCCCGCGAGCGCGGGCGCGACTATGTGCAGAACGCACGCATCATGGGCGCGTCGAACGGACGCATCCTGTTCGCGCACATCCTGCCGAACGCGCGGCCGGTGCTGCTGAGCACGGTTGCCATTGGATTCAACAACGCCGTGCTGGCCGAAGCGAGCATGAGCTACCTCGGCGTCGGCGTGTTGCCGCCGGATGCGAGCCTCGGACGCATGCTGAGCGAATCGCAGACGTATCTGTTCACCGCGCCGTGGTATGCTGTTTGCACCGGCGTGTTCATCATTCTTCTGATTCTCGGTTTTTCCCTGCTCGGGCAGGGGCTGCAGGAAGGAGGGCGCCGCTGATGCCGCTGCTGGAACTGCGCGATCTGCGCGTGCGCTTTCACGACCGCGGCGTGAGCGAGGAGGTCGTCCACGGCGTCAGCTTCTCCGTCGAGCCGGGCGAGATCGTCGGCGTCGTCGGCGAATCCGGCTCGGGCAAGACGCAGACGGCGCTCGCCGTTGCGCATCTGTCGCGGCAGGACGCGGAGCTGAGCGGAGAGATCCTCTTTGACGGCGCCGACCTGCTGCGCCTGCCGGAAAAGGAAGTCCTGAAGACCCAGGGCAGCGAGATCGCCATGGTCTTTCAGGAGCCGATGACCTCGCTCAATCCGACCATGCGCATCGGCCGTCAGGTGGAGGAGAGCCTGAAGATTCACAGGGATCTGACGAAGGCCGAACGCCGCCGTCTTGCGGTCGCCGCGCTTACCGACGCCGAGCTGCCCGACCCAGAGGGCATCTGCCGCAAGTACCCGCATGAGCTTTCCGGCGGCCAGCGCCAACGCGTGATGATCGCCGCGGCGATCGTATGCCGGCCCAAGCTGCTCATCGCCGACGAGCCTACCACGGCGCTCGACGTGACCATCCAGGCCGAGATTCTGAAGCTTCTGGCCAAGCTCAACGCCGAGCTGGGGATGGCGATCCTATTCATCTCGCACGACCTGCGGGTCATCCAGCGGCTGTGCTCACGCGTGATCGTCATGTGCGGCGGCAGCATCGTTGAACAAGGCTCGGTGGAGGAGATCTTCTCCAATCCGCAGCAGGACTATACGAAAAAGCTGATCGCATCCATCCCGACACGGAGGTGAAACCATGGCGCAGCCACTGCTGGAAGTGAAAAACCTGAATGCGTTCTACCACACCGGCATGCCGCTGGGTCGGCGCAAGACAAAGCAGGCGCTCTATGATGTCAGCTTTACGCTCTGCGAGGGCGAGGTGCTCGGCCTGGTGGGCGAATCCGGCTGCGGCAAGACGACGCTCTCGCGTGCGATCCTCGGCATCAACCGCAGCATCACCGGGGAGATCATCCACCACTCTGAGCGGCCGCGTATGGTGTTCCAGGATCCCGCCTCGTCGCTCAACCCGGCGCGCAGCATCGGCTGGATCTTAGAAGAGCCGCTCCGCTGTGCCGGCGTGGAAAAGGAGGAGCGCCGCGGCCGCGCGCATGAGATGCTCACGCACGTCGGTCTCGACGAGACGTATTATGACCGCCGTCCGCTCGAGCTGTCCGGCGGCCAGCGCCAGCGCGTCGCCATCGGCGCGGCCATCATCGGGGATCCCAGGCTCGTCATTGCGGACGAGCCGGTTTCGGCGCTCGATGTGACGATCCAGGCGCAGATCCTCGAGCTGCTCATGCGCCTGCGCGAGGAGCTGGGGCTGTCGTACCTGTTTATCTCACACGATATGGATGTGATCTGGCAGATCTGCGACCGTGTGATGGTCATGCAGAACGGCCGGATCGTGGAGCAGGGAACCCGCGAGCAGATTTTTGACGCGCCGCGCGACGAGTATACGAAAAAGCTGCTCGCCGCGGCCAGTGTGTAAGGAGGTACCCCATGATTCTCGCAATTGATATCGGCAATACCAACATCGTCGTCGGCTGCATCGAGCTGAAGGGAAAGCGGAACAAGATCCTGTTTGAGGCGCGTCTCGCGACCGACCATGTCAAGACCTCGGACGAGTACAGCGTCGAACTGATGAACATTCTGCAGCTTTTTAAGGTCGACTCGGAGACGATCGAGGGCGCGATCACATCTTCCGTGGTGCCGCCGGTCTACAACGCCATCCGCTCAGCGGTCATCAAGGTGACGGGCAGAAAGCCGCTCGTGGTCGGCCCTGGCATCAAGACCGGGCTGAACATCCGGATGGATAACCCGGCGCAGGTCGGCGCAGACCTGATCGTTGCGGCGGTCGCCGCGCTGCAGGAATATGAACCGCCGATGATCATCGTCGATATGGGTACGGCCATCACGCTCTCGGTCATCGGCGCGGGGAATACATTTCTCGGCGGCTGTATTTTCCCGGGCGTGCGCGTCTCGATGGACGCGCTGACCAGCCGCGCCGCGCAGCTTCCGGGCATCAGTCTGGATAAGCCAAAGCAGGTCATCGGCAAGAACTCGATCGACTCTATGCGCAGCGGCATCATGTATGGCACCGCCTCGATGATCGATGGCATGATCGCCCGGATGGAGGAGGAGGCCGGCCACCCGTTCGATGTACTGGCCACCGGCGGCATCGCGCAGTATATCATCCCGCTGTGCAAGCGCGAGCTGAAATACGACCGCAACCTGCTGCTCAAGGGACTTGCGATCTTGTACCGCAGCAATACAAAGGAATAAAGACAGTAAAGAGAGCGCCGGAAGAAGCATAGCTTCTTCCGGCGCTTCAGCTCGTCAAATCGTCAAAAAACCTCGTAGAGTTTCGCCGCCGTAGCGGCGAAATCAAATCGGGA
>CAZJBT010000030.1:0-18357 GCA_964544345.1 uncultured Oscillospiraceae bacterium | reverse complement strand
GGTTTTCCATGTTGCAGACGGTGATGACGTTGCCCGCGCTGTCCCGGATGACCTCGTACTCGATCTCCTTCCAACCGGAAATGCACTTCTCCACAAGGATCTCGCCGACGCGGCTCATGCGGATCCCGTTCGCAGCGATCTCGTGGAGCTGCTGCATCGTATAGGCGATACCGCCGCCGGTGCCGCCGAGCGTATAGGCCGGGCGGATGATGACCGGCAAGCCGATCTTTTCGACGAATTTCACGGCATCTTCGACGGTCGTGACGACAAGCGACTCGATGCACGGCTGGCCGATGGACTCCATCGTGTCCTTGAAGCCCTGGCGATCCTCCGCCTTGCGGATGGATTCGGCCGATGTGCCGAGCAGACGGACGCCGTACTTTTCAAGCGTACCATCCTCGGCAAGCGCCATGGCGAGGTTCAGACCGGTCTGGCCGCCCAGCGTCGGCAGGACGGAATCCGGCCGCTCCATCTCGATGATCTGCGTGACAGAGGCTGTATTGAGCGGTTCGATATAGACGTGGTCGGCGATATCGGGGTCAGTCATGATGGTCGCGGGGTTAGAGTTGACCAGCACGACCTCGACCCCCTCCTCCCGCAGGGCGCGGCACGCCTGCGTGCCTGCATAGTCGAATTCGGCGGCCTGGCCAATCACGATCGGGCCGGAGCCGATAACGAGCACCTTTTTGATACTGGGATCCTTCGGCATTACTGAGTCCCTCCCATCCTGGCAACGAAGCGGTCAAACAGATATGCGGTATCCTGCGGCCCGGGTGAGGCCTCGGGATGGAACTGAACCGTCTCGACGCGGCCGTTCTTGTAGCGCAGGCCCTCGACTGAGCCGTCGTTGACGTTGACATGGCTGATCTCGGCCACCTCCGGGTCGACCGAGTCGGCCACGACACAATAGTTGTGGTTCTGCGAGGTGATATAGACGCGGCCGTTTTCAAAATCACGCACCGGGTGGTTGCCGCCATGATGGCCATACTTGAGTTTCTCCGTCCGCGCGCCGGTCGCGATCGCCATGAACTGATGGCCGAGGCAGACGGCAAAGATCGGCAGATCGGAGTCATAGAGTTTCCTGACCTCTGCAATCAGGTCGCCGCAGTCAGCCGGATCGCCGGGGCCGTTGGCAAGCATCACACCGTCAAAGCCGCCCGAGAGGATCGTCTCGGCTGCGGTATGCGCCGGAAATACGGTGACCTCGCAGCCGCGCTTGACCAGCGAACGAATGATATTCTCCTTGACGCCGTAGTCCATCAGCGCCACGCGTGGGCCGCCGGTGCCTGGGTAGACCTGCGTCTCGCTGCGGGAGACGCGCTCGACCGTACCGCGCACACGGTAGGCGCGGATCTTTTCGAGCGCCTTATCCACATCGACATCCATGTCGGTCGTTATCATAGCGTTCATTGTACCCTCGTCGCGCAAAATGCGCGTGATGGCACGCGCGTCAACGTCGCAGATACCGGTGATATTATACCGCTTCAGATAGTCGTCAAGCGTGCCCTCATTGCGGAAGTTGCTGCCGCGCGCCGCAAGATGGCGCACAATAAACGCCTCCGGCCAGGCGCGGCCGGATTCCGGATCCTCCGCGTTGACGCCATAGTTACCGATCAGCGGGTAGGTCATCACGACACCCTCGCCGGCATAGCTCGGATCGGTCAGCACCTCCTGGTACCCGGCCATCGAGGTGTTGAACACCGTCTCAAACACCTTTTCCTCCGCGGCGCCCATGCTGGTTCCGCGAAATACCCGTCCATCCGCCAGGATCAGAACAGCCTGCATCTTTCTCACCCTTTGTATAAAGTATGCTTTTCTCGTGAATATCTCAGGAATATCTTAAATAAATATTCACTTTCAACTTTTCCCTATTAGATTTCATAGTATCGCATTCCCTGACAAAAATCAAGGGTATGTCCTCTAAAATTCCACGCCGATTTTCCGGCGCCGGGCAGAATATTCTGCGCTTTCTGCGCAGACACTATCCAGACGGCGCCAGCATGCGGCGCCGGACACACCGATCAAGGAGGGAGCCGCCATGATTATTTCCTACGTCCGTACCATCGTCTTATACGCCGTCCTGATCGCGGTCATCCGCCTGATGGGGAAACGGCAGATCGGCGAGATGGAGCCGTCGGAATTCGTTGTGACCATGCTGCTGGCCGATCTGGCCGCCGTGCCGATGCAGGACACAGGCATCCCGCTGCTCTCCGGCCTGATCCCGATCCTCACCGTGCTGGCTATGGAGCTGATCCTGGCCGCAGTCAGCATGAACTCCGTCCGCGCGCGCAAGCTTCTCTGCGGCAAGCCGGTCATCCTGATGGAGAACGGGCAGATCCTACAGCAGAATCTGCGCTCTACGCGCCTGACGCTCGATGAGCTGACCGAGCTGCTGCGGGGCGAGGGCTACGTCGACCTGGCGCAGATCCAATACGCCATTTTGGAAACGAACGGCAAGCTCAGCATCCTGCCCTATCCCAAGTATGCCCCGCCGAGCGCAAAGGATCTGACCGTACAGGCCACAGAGCTGGAGCTGCCGGTGACGATCATCTCCGACGGGAAGATCCTATGGGAAAACATACGCATATCGGGGCATGACAAGGCCTGGCTCGAGCAGACGCTCCGTTCGCTCGGCTGCACAGCGAAGCAGGCGTACCTGCTGACCGCCACACCGAGTGGAAAGCTCTATTTTGCAAAACGGGAGAAGATATAGCATGCGATGCGCTAAATTCGGCGGCGTACTGCTCGCCGTTCTTCTGGCCGGCTGTCTGCTGAGCCTGCACTATCTGAGCCGCTGCGTCAGCCGCACAACGGCGGAGCTTGCCGCGGCACGCGCGTTTGCCGAGCAGGAGGAGTTCGACCGCGCCGTCAGCGCCGCGCGGGACGCTGAGGCGAGCTGGACGCGCGCGCGCACCTTCCTCGGCTCCGTGCTGCGCCACGATGAATCCGACGATCTAAGCTACAGCTTCGCACGTCTGCCGGATTACGCCACCCCGGACAGCGCCGACGAGTTTTTGGCCTGCTGCGCCGAGCTGACCGCGCGGCTTCGGCACATCCTGGACATGGAGCGCCCGCTGGTCTATAATTTCCTCTGACGCGCTTTTCATCCGCGAATGAGAAGCGCGTGAAGGCAGTCCGCAGTTCTCCGTCTGGACGGGTCTGGCCTTCCCAGACAGTCTTAGCGGCGCCTGCGGCGATCCCTGCCGCGGGCGCCGCTTGCAAATCTGAGCGGACTATGTTATCGTTCATCCAAAATCTTGTTCAGCTCCGCCATGAAGCTGTTGATGTCCTTAAACTGGCGGTAGACCGAGGCAAAGCGGACATAGGCCACCTCATCGAGCGGCTTGAGCCGCTCCATGACCAGCTCACCGATCCGCTCAGTCTTCACCTCGCGCTCAAGGGAATTCTGCAGGATCTGCTCGATTTCAGACACTGCGGCCTCCAGATCAGCCATCGACACCGGACGCTTTTCACACGCGCGCACCATGCCGTTGAGCACCTTGTTCCGTTCAAAGGTCTGGCGGCTGCCGTCTTTCTTGACCACTACGATAGGCAGGCTCTCGACCGTCTCATAGGTCGTGAACCGCTTCGCGCACGAGAGACACTCTCTGCGCCGGCGGATGCTCAGACCATCGTCGGAATGTCTCGAATCGACCACCTTGCTCTCCTGATAGCCGCAATAAGGACACTTCATGGCAAACGCTCCCTTTCTCTCTCTGTGGGCATTTTCAGCCGTATTATAACAAATGCCGCGAATTGTGTCCACTCTTTTCTTCCCAGCACAGCTCAGGGCAGCCAGTCCTGAATGACATCCGCCAGCCCTGTCGGCGTCACGGTTCCATCGGCCAGCGAAGCGATCAGCCGCAGGATCTCACTTCCGATCGGCGTGAGATCGACGGCCACGGCCGATTCCTCCCGATCCTCCGTCCGCAGCGTGATCTCCACGCCGTACTGGTCGCAGAGGCCGCCAGGGCGCGTCAGCAGATAGTATGACAGCTCCGCCCGTTCCCCGCGCGCCGTCTGCACGGATTCACTGCGAATCCACGATTTCTCCACAACAGTCCCTCCTCTCTCCGGAGCCATTAAAGCACGGATGGCGGCGGGGTGCAAAGAAGTTTCCTTCGACACGCTTCGACTTCCTTTTTCGACTCCCGACGGCATGCCCGTGCAGCAAGCGCAAGATATAGTGCCGCTTTCAACAAGCCCGGCGGATTTCTCGGTCAAAAACTGTCGAAAATTTTTCATGAAATTACCGCTGGTCACAAGCCGCTTTGTCTGGTACGATGGCGGCAGGAGTTGATGCAGCGATGAAACTCGCCCTTACCGGCCTGCGGCAGATGTCCACGATCGCCAGCCGGATCTTTACCGGCGGCCTGCTCGCCGCCTGTGCGCTGCTCCTGTTCGCCGTGCTGACGGCGCTGAGCGCGCAGCCGTATTCCGCCGCAACATATCACCTGTTCCGGCAAGCGGAGCAGCTTGAGAGCGCCGCGCGCGTCACACTGTTCTGTACCGTGTTCCTCGCCGCCTTTGCTGAAGAGCGGCTTGGCCGCCGATAACAAGGTCTGCGCCGTCGTCCTCTCATAGAGCATAAAGCAGTGCAAAAGCGCCCGGAGAAGATAAAACCTCTTCGGGCGCTTTTTCCGGAATTCGTACCGAGCCAGTGTCCCCCTGAATACAAGAAGGCTTTGACTCTACCGCAACTCCCTTACAGCTCGTGAAGCTTGACCTCGATGCCAAGCTTCAACTGCAAATAGGCGATGATCGTGCGGGCGCATAGCTCTCGGCTCATGCGCGAGGTGTTGAGCGTCAGGTCATAATTCAGTTCGTCGTCCCAGCGGCGGCCGGTGTAGTAGTAGTAGAAATCTGCGCGCGCCTTATCCGTCTTGCGGACGGCCTTCTGCGCCTCCTTCTCCGGCAGGCCGGTGGTCTGCATCACCGCGCGCACGCAGTCGTCAAACTCTGCCTGGATATTGACGTGGATGGCATTCGGACAATCCTGCAGCAGATAGTCCGATGCACGTCCGATGATGACGCACGACTCCTTCTCTGCCAGTTCGCGGATCACGCGCGCCTGATAGTTATACAGGTTCGCGTCGGAGACAAAATTCGGACTCTCCGGCGTGATCAGGCCGCCGGAATAGTTCGGGCCGCCGGCGCTGCGCAGCCGCGCAGTGGTCTTGACCTTCTCGTCGCTCTGAGCAAACAGCGCCTCGTTGATGCCGCTTTCATCGGACGCCATGCGGATGATGTTGCGGTCGTAGTACTCCACGCCCAGCATCTTCGAGAGCATCGTACCGATGGTCTTGCCACCGCTGCCGTAGCCTCTTGAAATCGTAATAACGTAGTTATCCATTGAAACTTCCTCCGATCATGCGCTATAATCAGCTTGGGTTCAACAGGGCTTCTCTATTCTTATGATACACATTTTGCGCCCATAAGCCAAGCAAGTTCTTGCGGTTTTCCCGGCTTGCGGCAGAAGAAATTTCTTTCTTTTTCCGCCTGCGCCGCAGTTTTTCCGAAGGAGGGACAGCATGGAGCATCTGACACACCCGATCCCGCCGCTATTTGACGAACGATCCGAGTTGCTGCTGCTTGGATCGTTCCCGTCGAGCGCATCGCGCGCGGGGATGTTTTTCTACCACCATCCGCAAAACCGCTTCTGGCGCGTGCTTGCCGCCGTGCTCGACGAACCGACGCCAGAGACGATCGAAGAAAAATCCGCCATGCTGCATCGGAACCACATCGCGCTCTGGGACTCTATTGCCTCGTGCGAGATCGAAGGCTCGTCTGACAGCAGCGTGCGCAGCGTTGTGCCGAACGACCTCACAGTCATTCTGAACAGCGCGCCGATCCGACGCGTGTTCTGCAATGGCGCGCTCGCCTGGAAGATGTACGAAAAGCACTGCCGCCCCGCGACCGGGCTGGCTGCAGTCAAGCTGCCATCCACCAGCCCTGCCAACGCTGCATGGTCGCTCGACCGGCTCATCGAAGCATGGCGGCAGATCCTGGACGAGTAACTGTAGTATCGAACAAGAAAAGCAGAGCTGAGAGATCAGCTCTGCTTTTGGTTTGCATTTTTGGGCTAAGCGCATCAGACGGCGTGCCTAGCTTCTACCGCCGTCCGGCTCCGCCGCCGTGGCTGCCGCCGCCGCCGAAGCCGCCGCTCCGTCCAGCTCCGCCGCCGCTGAACCCGCCGCCGCCAAAGCCGCTTGGGCGCGAACCACCGCGAGAACCGCCGCTCGGCGGGCGCGGGCCGCCGCCCATCGAGCCGCGCGAACCAGGGCCAGGCCCCATCGGGCCTCTCGGCGTTCTTGGCGGACGCGGCGGACGCGGTGCGCGGGGTCTGCCCCAGAAGAGCCAGCCGCCGCGCCGCCGCCCGATCGAGCTGCCGACCAGGCAGAACACGATAAACACGACGAGCAGGATGAAGACGCCGCGGAAGATCACGGCGAACGTGACAGCCGTCACAGCGGCGACTGCGCCAACATGCGACGTCGTACCGCCGCCGAAGCTCTGCACCGGCTCGGCTGGCGCGCTGCTCACAGCGTCAAGGTCGATACCGTAGTACGACTCGTACCAGTCCAGCACGGCGTCCACTGTGTTGACCGCGGCGGTATCGTAGTCGCCCGCGTCAAAATCGTCCCAGAGATAGGTATTCAAAATCGTGTCGAGCTTGCCGGCAGTCAGAGCGTCCTCGATGCCATAACCCGTGGCGATCCAGCCCTTGCCCTCGCCGGGAACGAGCAGCAGGACGGTGCCGTTGTTCTCCTCTGGGTCGCCGACGCCCCACTGGTTCGCGATCTCGTAGGTATACTCCTCCGAATCCAGTCCGTTCGTCAGGAAATCAATGGTGACGACTGCGATCTCGCCGCCGCAGGCTTGCTTCAGCCGCGTGACGCGGTCGACAATATAATTCTCCGTCTCGTTGGAAAGAATATCGGCAGTGTCCGTGACATACAGCTTTGCCGACGGCGAGACGATCTCGACCTGCTTCGCCTCCTCCTTTGCGCAGCCGCTGAGCAGCAGCGCCAGGCACGCCAACAGGGCGATCCATGTTTTTTTCACGAGGACGGATGCACCTCCAATCGTTCTACTCCAGTCAATCGTGCGATCGTTCCCATCGGAAATGATTGCAGATCCGTGTCAAATTCCCGCACAAGATCGTTATACTCCGGCACGAGGTGAGAGATCTTCTGGCTATAACTGCTCATCTCCGCCACATATTCCGACCTATACTTTTCGTGCAGCTCAGACAGCTCGACATCGTTCAGATACGAGTCGACCCTCACAGTCCAATCCGTCACACTGCTGTTGGCATTTACCGTCTCCTGGATCGTCGCGGCGCTGCGCAAATCATTGATCGCCGCGTGATAGGATGCAACGGCTTCCGACAGCGCCTCATTCTGATCCGCGTACTGTTCGGCAAGCAACATCAGCTTTCCCGCATATTCGGCGCGATCCTGATACAGCTCCCAGATCGAATATCCACTGCCATCGACGCCCTGATAAAAGGCTTCCTCCACCCGGCCGCGCCGATCCATCATACTGCGGTGTACGCCGAATATGGCCGAGATCACGCAGACCGCCGCAACAATCGCTGCAGCCAGGCGTGCGTTCTTCCACGCAGGCCGCTTTTCCGGCTCCGGCGTGACCTCCGTTCGGATGGTCACGCGCTCGCGCTCCCGGCTCTTATCCACGGACTTCAAGCAGCTTCTGCTTCAACTCGCCCTCGATCTTGCGCAGCTCGACCTCGGCCGCGGCGCGTTTCTGACGACCCTCGGTCTGGATCTGAAGCACCTCGTCGAGCGTGGTGATGAGCTGCTCGTTCGTGTGCTGAAGCGTCTCGATGTCGACGATCGCGCGCTCGGACTCCTTCGCGGTCTCGACCGTTGCGGTGTGGAGCATGTCGGCATTCTTCCGCAGCAGCTCGTTCGTCATGTCAGTGACGGCGCGCTGCGCCTGCATCGCCTCATTGGAGTGGTGGATGCCGAGCGCAAGCACCATCTGCGATTTCCACAGCGGGATGGTGTTGACAAGCGAGGTCTGGATCTTCTCGCTCATCAGCGTGTCGTTGTTCTGGATCATGCGGATCTGTGGCGCCATCTGAATCGAGACAACGCGCGTCAGTTCGAGGTCATGCAGCTTCTTCTCGAAGCGCAGGCACATGTTCTCATAGTCATTCGCAGCCTGCGCATCCTCGGCCAAGCCGGTCTGATTTGCCTTCTCCCGAAGCTGCACAAGCGTGGTGGCGCGCTCAGTCTCCAGCTTCTGCTTACCGGCGAGGATATACATGGTGAGTTGCTTGTAGTAATCGAGATTGCGCTCATACATCTGATCGAGCAGGGCGACGTCCTTCATCAGGGTGATCTGATGCCCCTCAAGCTGCTCCGCGATCTTGTCGACGTTGGCCTCGACCTTGTTATATCTAAGCTTCATGCTCTCGATGGAATTCGACGCCTTGCGGAACAAGCCGCGGATGCCCTTGGCCTCCTCCTGCGCGTTGAAGCCCTTGAGCTCGGCAACGAGACCCGTGACCATCTCGCCGATCTCGCCCATATCCTTCGAGCGGACGGACTCGAGCGCGTGCTCGGAGAAGTCGGCGATGTTCTTCTGCGCGCCCGCGCCGTACTGCAGGACGATGTTCGAGTCAGAGATATCGATCTTCTCCGCGAATTCCCGCACGGCCTGCTGCTCCTCGGGCGTCAGACGCTCCATCTCGGAGCCGGCGGACGGCGCGGTCTCCTCCTTTGTGGTGAGGGTGGAGGCCGCCGGCACCTCCAGCGTTGGCACGGTATCCAGGTTCGGGGTGAGCGTCAATTCGGGAACCTTTTTGGTTTCATCCATGATAAGTTTCTCCTTTATTCAAATCATTAAATCATTAAATCATTGAAAATCTTTCTTTTCTGTCATGCCCTGCGCGGCAAGCAGCCGTTCCATGACCGCGACGTCGGCGGTAATGTCCATGACCTCGCTGGCAAAGAGCGCGTCGAGCTGTTTGCGGAACGCGACGACGACCATGCCGAGCATCTGCTCGATTTTTTCCATGGCCTGCGCAACGTTCTCGCCGTCTCCGGCATGCTGCAGCCGCTCATAGCGGCCGAGCAGCGACAGCGTGGTAGGCAGATAATAGTTCAGAAAGCGCCGGATCTGCGGCAGCTTCTTGGGATCCGTCTCCACCTCGGCGAAGATCTTGCCGGCGAGAGACTCCAGCTCATCGATCTGCGCAGAAAGCGCGTGATCGGGGATCGCGTCGTTGAGACAGCGCATCTGCCGTAGCGCGTCGCGCCCCTGCCGGATCGTCTCGTCGAGCGCGGCGTCGCCGGTATCCGGCTCTGTCTCGACGCGGATCGTCTCCGGCTTGAACTTCAGCCGCAGCAGCACATACGCAGCCAGCGAAAGCGCCGCACACGCCAACAGGTGCCACAGCCGGTACATCGGCCCGAACAGGCACCAGACCAGCCAAACCGCGCCGAATCCCCAGACCGGGATGGCCGAGTGTCGTTTTACCTCACGATACAGACCGGCATCACCGTCCTCTCCGCGGAAAATACCGCTTTTTTTGTGCATTCTATTGTACCGCGGAAGCCATTCCAAGTCAAGGAATATCGGGGCTTTCAATTGACACGGCCGCGTTTTCGCATTATAGTTAATGGATAATACTGTTGTTTTTTTCTGAAGGAGCGATTTTTATGCTGACGCTGGAAGATTTTCGCGCTGCCCGCGAGTTGCTCGGCAGCATTCTGCTGAACACGAATCTGGTCTATAGTTCCTATTTCTCCAAGACCTGCGGCAATCAGGTCTACTTAAAGCCGGAGAATTTGCAGCTCACCGGCGCATACAAAGTGCGCGGCGCCTGCTTTAAGATCAGCACGCTGTCCGCGGAGGAAAAAGCGCGCGGTCTCGTCACGGCCTCCGCCGGCAACCACGCGCAGGGCGTCGCCTTTGCGGCAAAAAACGCCGGGATCCGCGCGACGATCGTCATGCCTACCACTACGCCGCTCGTCAAGGTCAACAATACCCGTGACTACGGCGCCGAGGTGGTGCTTGAGGGCAGCTGCTTCGATGACGCGGCCGCCGTCGCCCAGAAGCTGAGTGAGGAACGCGGCCTGACCTACGTCCACCCGTTCAACGACCTTGCTGTCGCCACCGGCCAGGGCACCATTGCCTATGAGATCTTCAAGGATCTCCCTGACGTCGACTACATTCTCGTCCCCATCGGCGGCGGCGGTCTGGCCGCCGGCGTCTCCACGCTGACCAAGCTGCTCAACCCCGGCGTCAAGGTCATCGGCGTCGAGCCGACGGGCGCAGCGTCGATGAAAGCCGCCGTCGCGGCCGGCCATCCGGTCACGCTCGATTCTGCCGATACCATCGCCGACGGCGTCGCCGTCCGTACGGTCGGCGACAAGGTGCTGCCCTATATCCAGCAGAATGTAGACGATATCCTGACCATTGAGGATGACGAGCTGGTTGAAGCCTTCCTCGATATGATGGAAAAGCATAAAATGATCGTCGAAAATGCCGGTCTCCTGACCGTCGCGGCGCTCCAGCACCTGGGCTGCAAGGGCAAAAATGTCGTCTCCGTGCTCTCGGGCGGCAATATGGATGTTATCACAATGTCCTCGCTTGTCCAGCGCGGGCTGTTTGACCGCGGCCGGGTCTTCTCGTTCTCGGTGCTGCTGCCCGACCGGCCGGGCGAGCTGGTGCGCGTGGCGCAGATCGTCGCGGCGCAGCAGGGCAACATCATCAAGCTCGACCACAACCAGTTCGTCTCCATCAACCGGCAGAGCGCGGTGGAGCTGAAGGTCACGCTCGAGGCCTTCGGCCACGCGCATAAGAACGCGATCATGCAGGCGCTCGCCGAGGCGGGCTACTCCGCCCGTCTGGTCGGTGCGAGCGACCTCTGGTAAAACTGTGGGGCCGCCCAGAGCGGGCAGCCCCGATATATAAAGCGGCGCGGGCAGGTCTGCGCAGGTTGAGAGCTTCCCCCTGCCCGTCAAAGAAGCCGCGTAACCATTTCTATGCGCCGGAGCACGCCGGTGTGCAAAAAAACGACACAGGAGGAACCGTTATGATCAAGGTAGCGCCCTCGATCCTTTCCGCCGATTTCGTCAACCTGGAACGCGACATCCGCCATGTCACACAGGCAGGCGCGGACTATATTCATGTCGATGTGATGGACGGTCTGTTCGTGCCGAACCTCACCATCGGCATCCCCGTCGTCGCGGCCATCAAACGCATCGCGTCCGTGCCGCTCGACGTCCATCTAATGATCGACCGTCCCGCGCGCTACGTCGACGAGTTCTGCAAAGCCGGCGCGGACATCCTCACACTCCATGCCGAGGCCGACAGTGAGGAAAACACAGTGGCTGCGCTGCGCCGCATCCGGGAGAACGGCGTGCGCGCGGCAGTCTCCATCAAACCGGGCACGCCGGTGGAGACTGCGCTGCGCTACCTCCCGCTGTGCGATCTCATCCTCGTCATGACGGTCGAACCGGGCTTCGGCGGGCAGTCGTTTATGGCGGATATGATGCCGAAGGTTCGCACGCTGCGCGCCGCCATCAGCCGGGATAATCCCGCCTGTGAGCTGGAGGTCGACGGCGGCGTGAATCTGGAGACGGCCAAGGTCTGCG
Source organism: uncultured Oscillospiraceae bacterium (assembly GCA_964544345.1). Taxonomy (GTDB): domain Bacteria; phylum Bacillota; class Clostridia; order Oscillospirales; family Oscillospiraceae; genus CAKTOF01. The sequence continues at coordinate 6,727 of CAZJBT010000030.1, read as the reverse complement.
TCGAAGCAGGCGCAAACGTGCTCGTCACCGGCAGCGCGCTATTCAAGGCCAGCGACACCGCAGCCTTCATCCGCGCCGTCAAGGCGGGAGGTGATGATTCTTGAACCTGCGTGAGATTCGGCTCGACGCAAAAAATGCGCTGCACGAAAGCCGCCGGAGCGCGCTGCGCGACACACTGATCTACTATCTTCTGACCAGCTTTCTGATGCTTGTCGTCAGTCTGCTCTACTACGCGCTCGACCGGGCGATCTCCGGCACAAGCGGCGGTCTGGACGCCGCGGGCGCGCGCACGGCCTACTCAATGGCCAATGCGGCACTCTATGTCGCATCCATAGTGGTCAGCCTTCTCTCCATCTTTCTCTCGTTCGGCTACAAGGCCGTCATGCTGCTGCGCGTCCGCCGGCACGCCGTGTCGAGCCGCGACCTGCGTGTCGGCTTTCGGATGTTTGGCCGCGTATTCTGCTTAGCGGTACTCTCGGGTATCTATATCATGCTCTGGTCATGCCTGTTCTTCGTGCCCGGTCTGATCGCCGCCTACCGCTACCGATTCGCGCCGTATCTGCTCTTTGACCATCCGGAGATGAGCGCTGCGCAGGCGCTGCGCGAATCGTGCCGCCTGACACGCGGCCAAAAGGGCACGCTGTTCCGCCTCGACCTGAGCTTCTGGTACTATTATATCCTGTTTCTCCTCGCTTCCCTGCTCTCCAACATAGATTCCATCGCGCTGGCGCTCGACCTGTACGGGCTCCCGAGCCTTCCGGCGTTCAGCTATGAGCAGACGCTCGCCATCTACTCGGCCGGGATCCTGCTGCTCGGCGTGTGCTACTGCTGGAAGTTTGCACACCTCACGGCCTCGGTAGCCAAGGTCTACGATACGCTCTGTCAGGCGGACGCCGCCTGTCAGATGCAGTATCCGCCCCTTGCGCCTGAACCGTGGGGCTGAAGCCGCAATACGTTCTGGTTCCGCGCGGAGCGCCTGAAGCGGGCAGCTTTGCAAGAAAAACAACAAGGGCTTCTGCAAGATCACTTGCAGAAGCCCTTGTTTGATTTTCCGATATTTACTGATCCACGATATTCATACCGCGCTCGAGCGCGACCGTACCGGTGCGCACCAGTTCCAGGATGCCGAAGCTGCGCAGCAGGTCGAGCAGCGCCACCGCCTTGCCGTGATCTCCAGTGATCTCAACCGTTAGCGTCTGCGTGCCGACGTCGACGATCTTCGCGCGGAAGATCGAGACGATCTGGATGATCTCGTCGCGCGTCTCGCGATCTTCTGCCCTCAGCTTGACCAGGATCAGTTCGCGGCGCACGGACTCGGCGTTGTTGAGCACCTTGACCGAGAGCACCGGGAGGAGCTTGGAAAGCTGGCTCGCGATCTGCTGGATCATCTCGTCATCCGTATGGACGATGATCGTCATACGGGAGATGCTCTCGTCGTCCGTCTCGCCGACGGCGAGCGACACGATATTAAAGCCCTTGCGGGAAAACATCCGGGTCACCTGGCTCAAAACGCCGGCGCTGTTCTCCACCAGAACGGAAAGGATCTGATACTTCTCTGTCATCTTCGTCTCCTCCTTATTCCAGGATAAAGCCCGTAAGCGGGGCGCCGCCGGGCACCATCGGGCGGACGAATTCGTCAATGTCGAGCACGCAGTCGATCACGGCCGCAGTACCGCCGGCAATGGCCGCGCGCAGCGCCTGTTCAAACTCCTCCACATTGGTCGCACGGTAGCCGGGCAGACCGTAGGCCTCGGCCAGTTTGACGAAGTCGGGGCCGCGGTCAAGTGTGGTCGCGCTGTACCGCTTTTCATAGAGCAGCGTCTGCCACTGCCGCACCATGCCGAGCGTGCCGTTGTCGAACACGATCGTGATGACCGGGATGTTGTAGTGCTGGCTGGTCGCCAGCTCATGGCAGTTCATGCGGAAGCAGCCGTCGCCGGTCGTGTGGATCACGATCTTCGACGGATCGCCGACCTTCGCGCCCATTGCGGCGCCGTAGCCGAAGCCCATCGTGCCGAAGCCGCCGGAGGTGATAAGCTGACCCGGGCGGCGGTAGGTGTAGAACTGTGCCGACCACATCTGGTGCTGGCCGACGTCCGTGACGATCGTCGCCTCACCGTTCGTGACCTTCTCGACCGTCTGAAGGATCTCAAACGGTTCAAAGCGCTCGGTGCGCTTGAACGGCTCGGTCACAAGCGAGCGAATCTCCGCGACCCAGCCGTCATGCTTCTGCTGCGCGATCTGCGGCAGGAGCTTGCTCAGCACCTGCTTCGCGTCGCCGATGAGCGGACAGTAGGCAGAAACGTTCTTGCCGATCTCAGCGCGGTCGATATCGAGGTGGATGATCTTTGCGTTGCTCGCAAAGCTCGAGGGGTTGAGCGCGACGCGGTCGGAAAAGCGCGTGCCGATGGCAAAGAGCACATCACACTCGCTGATCGCCACGTTTGCGGCCTTGCGGCCGTGCATGCCGGCGAAGCCCACGAACAGCGGATGGTCGCCCGGGACGGCGCCCAGACCCATAACAGTAGAGCAGACGACCGCGTCGAGCCGCTCCGCCATGGCGAGCACCTCAGCCTCCGCGCCGGAGCGGATGACTCCGCCGCCGACGAGCACGACCGGCTTTTTCGCATTGGAGAGAAGCTCGACCGCCTTGGCAATGCACTCCGGCTTGGTCGCGGTGGACTTGAAGCCGTGCTCATTGCGCGCGCAGAGCGCACGCAGATGGCCATAGTTCGCATGCTGCTCCTTCGGCAGCGGCGTGTACTCGGCCTCCTCTGCGGTGACGTTTTTCAGAATATCGATGAGCACCGGGCCGGGGCGGCCGGAGGACGCGAGATAGAACGCCTCGCGCACGATATCAGCCAGCCTTGTCACGTCGTCGACCAGATAGGTCGCCTTGGTGATCGGCATGGCGATGCCGGTGATGTCGACCTCCTGAAACGCGTCCTTGCCAAGCAGATTCTCCGAGACGTTGCAGGTAATGAACACGACGGCGGACGAGTCGTAGTACGCCGTGGCGATGCCGGTGGTCAGGTTCGTTGCGCCCGGGCCGGAGGTCGCCATGCACACGCCGGTCTTACCGGTGGCGCGATAGTAGCCGTCGGCGGCATGAGACGCGCCCTGCTCATGGCTGGTCAGATAGTGATGAATCCGGTCGCGGTAGTCATACAGGGCGTTGTAGACATTCAGAATGGTGCCGCCGGGATAACCGAAAATCGTATCGACGCCCTGCTCGGTCAGACATTCCATCAGAATCCTTGCGCCAGTCATTTTCATGATTCCAGTTCCTCCTTGGTTTGGGGTAAAAAAAGCGCCCCAAACGAAATCGTTTAGGACGAAGAAGTTTCTCCGCGGTACCACCTAATTTCCCGAAAACCGGGCACTCACGCCCACACGCTTTGGTATGGGGGCTTCCTGATAACGGCGGAACAGCCGGCGCGACCTACTGTGATTCAGCCTGCGGCTCAGGAGGGACGTCCGGCGGGTTCGGCCCGGACTTGCACCAACCGTCCGGTCGCTGGAGCACGCTGCTCCGCCTTTTTTCTCCGTCATTGCCTTTTTCTTTTGATCGTGGTCGGCGCGCGCCCGCCCGAATAGCACAAGAGCCCGCGCAGAATGCACGGGCCGGCAGCAGGCTGCCTGTATGCTATCGCCTTACGGGGCGTTGCCTTCTGATCGTTATTATACCAGCACCCGCGCCGAAATACAAGCGGTTTTCGGCGCCGGCACAGCCAATTTTCCGTCATTTTCCCAGCCGTTTGTTGTGCATAGTGCGCAGTCACTCTGGCGGCGTTTCCTCTGCCCCACGGCCGCTGAGACGCGCATACAGATCCGCATAGAGCAGCTTGAAATCCGCCACTGTCCGATCAAGGATCCCGCTCGACCAGACGTTGATGCCGATCATACACAGCACAGGCCCAAGGATCAGACCCGGCACGCCCCACAGCTTCCAGCCAATGAACGCGCACACCATACCCAGAAACGGGCTGTGCCGGAACTTCGTACCCATGATGCGCCGGCCGGCAACATTGCGCGCGAAGAATACGACCGCGTACAGCGCCAGCAGGCACAGCCCCCGCAGCCAGTCGCCCACATAGAAGCATCCGATGCCCCATGGGATCAGGATCGCACCGCTGCCGACATAGGGCAGGAAGTCCAGCACGCCCATCAAAAGCGCCAGGAGCACTGCATATTCCACCCGAAGCAGCAGCAGCCCCGCCAAATCGATCAGCGATACCATCACCGCCAGCGCAAACGACGCCATCAGATAACCGCCGAAGGCATGGCGCAGCACATAGAGGACGCGCAGCACGGGTCGAAAGCCCTCTGCCTGCAGCGCACTGCGGAGCTTTTCATGCATGCCGTCAAAATCACTCAAAATAAAATAGCAGCCCATGACCAGCGCAATGACGAATAAAAGCGCCGTCGGCGCCATGCGAGCCGCGTCGGCAGCCAAGTCGATCAGCTTGCTCGAAAGCGGCGCGAGCAAGCCGGAGAGCGTCGTACGGGCAGCCTCAAGCAGCGAGTCGATGTTGCCGCGCAGCAGCGCGCTGTCGAACGGCAGAACGAAACGCGTGCGCAGGTCAGACACGAACGACTCGGCAGACCCCATCAGCTCCTGCCAGCTATTGGCCAGATCAGCGACCTCACTCACCGCCAGGAAGATCAAATAGATAAGCAGCGCCGACACGGCCAAGAACGCCAGCGCCACCAGAACCAACGCAATCAGGCGGCGCGGCAGCCGGGTCTTACGGTTGATGGCACTGACGACCGGATTCAGGATCCACGAAAAAAAATATGCCAGGAAAAACGGAAGAAGCAGCCAAAACAGCCACACGCCGACCGTCAGCACCAGGACAACAGCGCAGACGATCACTGCCGAGCGGATCCCGATCCGCCGGTACAGACCACTGTCATGCTCCATCTCTGACACCTTCTCCCGCGAGGCCGTCCGCAGATGTGCGGACGGTGTTTAAAAATCGTTCTCGACTATTATACCACGCTCCGTGCATCGGCGCAACGACGCCTTTTTTCTTTTTTCGGGCAGAATATGCAGGGCGCTCCACGCGAACAATAAAAGAAACCGAAAAGGAGGAGTCGCAAATGGAGCAGAAAAAGCCGATCCCGGAACCGCATCCGAAGAAATTCTACGTGGCCGACCCAGCCTTGCCCGAAGTCGGCGACACCGTCAGTGCGCAGGAGTGTACCGGACTGATCCCGACCATCCCGCCCGAGCCGGACGCGGTCGCGGCCTACCAAAGTCTGTATTCCACCTCGCTGCCGGATCTTTCGGCGAACACCTGAACGCGCGGCTGCATAGGATATTGCGGGATGACACCATCCCGATTTCGATTTGGAGGCATTCCTATGTGCTGCAATTTCTGTGATCTGTTCGGCTGTGAATCTCGCAACAGCACCTCTTGTCCCGGCTTTGTATCGGACGTCAGCAGCAACAACCGCGACTGCGACTGCGGCTGCAACAACGGCATTGTCGGCGGCCTTGTCGCAGGCACGTCCTGCCGCCGCAATTGCTGCGACCGCAACTGCAACTGCGGCAGCAACTGCTGCGGCTGATCGGCCACGCCGCCGTTCCCGGCGGTGTACATAGACCGCTGAGAGGCAGCCGATACTCCTCCAAGGGGAAGGAACATGCGCAGGGATCAGCAGACCTGTCAGTCGTATTCGGCACAGCGCCGGCCCAAAATTCCCGCACCTCAGGGCTTGGCACGCTGTCCGACGCGCAGCGCGAACGCATTTTCGCACAGATCCGCCGGTTCGGAGCCAGCAGATGCAGCCGCTGGCAGCGCGTCCCGGTCAGGCACAAACCGCTCCAGATCGAACTGCGGACTTTTGTCCGCAGCGGCGCCGCCGGCTTTTGAGCCGGCGGCGCCGTTTCTTCTATCTTCGCGGCGCGTCAGCTCTGGACAAGCGTCCGTGTTTCACTGATCCTTTCAACCGGCAGCGGCAGCTTGACCGGGCGTTTTTTCTCCCTCCGAAAGTCCAGGCGCCGCATGTTGTGCTGCGATCCGTCGTTTTTCTGACTCTTTTATCCAAACGCCGCCCGAAACTTCGTCGCTTTTGCGGCGATTCTGAACATTGCTTTTCTATTTTCACAATGGTATAGTAATTCTATTATCCAAGGGAATACAATCAGGAGGTTATACAATCATGGCAACCATGTACTATGAGAGAGACTGCGACCTGTCTGTGCTGAACGGCAAAACGATCGCCATTGTCGGCTACGGCTCTCAGGGTCATGCCCACGCGCTGAACCTGCGTGATTCCGGCTGCAAGGTCATCATTGGCCTGCGCCCCGGCAAGTCCTGGGTCAAGGCGGAGGAGGACGGCTTTGAGGTCTACACCGTCGCCGAGGCCACCAGGAAAGCCGATATCATCATGATCCTCATCAACGACGAGCGCCAGGCCGACCTGTATAACGAGTCCATCGCCCCGAACCTGACCGAGGGCAAGGCCATCGCGTTTGCGCACGGCTTCAACATCCGCTATCAGCTCATCGTCCCGCCGGCCGGCGTCGATGTGTTCATGGCCGCGCCGAAAGGCCCAGGCCACACTGTCCGCAGCCAGTACGTCGCCGGCAAGGGCGTTCCGTGTCTGGTCGCTGTCGAGCAGAACGCCACTGGCAACGCCTACAAGATCGCGCTCGCTTACATCGCCGGCATCGGCGGCGCTCGCGCCGGTGTTATGGAGACCACCTTCCACGATGAGA
>CAZJBT010000029.1:0-18523 GCA_964544345.1 uncultured Oscillospiraceae bacterium | reverse complement strand
AATCCGCCGTTTTCCTTGATGAAGGAATATTTACCGCTTCTAGTCAATAGTGGAAAACAGTTTTTGATTCTTGGCAACATGAATCATGCGCTTTACAGTGAGAACTTTGTGTATTTTAAAGAGAATAAAGTTTGGCTTGGTTATAATAATGGCCATTTTTGGTTCCGTGTGCCAGACTATTATGAAGAAAAGAAAACAGATTTTAAGATTGATGAGCAGGGCAAAAAGTGGCGTAGGATGGGAAATATCTGTTGGTTTACCAATATGGATATTAAAAAACGGCATCAGCCCCTTGATTTATATAAACGTTATACACCTGAAGAATATCCTACCTATGATACATACGATGCCATTGAATGCGGTCGATATGGCGACATTCCATGTGATACTGAAAGAGTAATAGGAGTTCCTATCACTTACTTGGCATATCATTGTCCAGAGCAGTTTGAAATTATTGGCGAACTAAAACATGGCTGCGATAGTGAATTTGATTTTGCTATTCCTGTGATTGACGGAAAAAGCAAGTATACACGGATTCTTATTAAACGAACTTGATTTATCTATAGGCAGGTGAAGATTCAGTGAACATCGATCGCATACAAGTAACGATCCGGGAGCTGATCAAGGGTTACGAAGAACGGGGAACGGATGGCGTTGAGGGCGTCGTGGCCTATGGAGGCAAGCTGGATGTGCGCCCCGCCTATCAGCGGGAATTTATCTATCCCGACAAAGACCGGGATGAAGTCATCCGCTCCGTCAAAAAGGGCTTCCCCATCAATGTGATGTATTGGGCGAAGGCGGACGATGGCCGCTTTGAACTGATGGACGGGCAGCAGCGCACCATTTCCATTTGCCGCTACGCGGCGGCGAAGGATGAGGATAACCGGGAAAGCTATGAGCAGTGTTTTTCTGTAGATCATTTGTATTTCTTCAACCTGCAAGCTGACCAGAAGAAAAAAATTCTGGACTATGTACTGGATATCTATGTGTGCGACGGCACGCCCTCCGAAGTGCTGGACTGGTTCCGCATTATCAATATTGCGGGCAAGGTGTTGACGGAACAGGAGCTGCGGAACACTTCTTACACCGGGCCATGGCTCTCCGACGCGAAGCTGCATTTCTCCAAACCGAACTGTACCGCTTACCGCATGGCGAAGGACTACATGAGCGGCTCCCCTATCCGTCAGGAGTATCTGGAAACGGCAATCGAATGGATTGCCGCCCGTGATGGTTTATCGTCCATAGAAGCGTATATGGCGCTTCATCAGCAGGACGAAAACGCAAATCAGATTTGGATTTACTTCAAGCGCGTCATTGAATGGGTACAGACCATTTTCCCGGTGAAGCGAAAAGAGATGAAAGGGCTGGAATGGGGACTGCTCTACAACCAGTTTAAGGACGCGCCGTTAGACCCGGACAAGCTGGAAATGGAAATCAAAGCGCTGATGATCGACGATGATGTGACGAACAAGAAAGGTATTTATTCCTATGTTCTGACCCGCGATGAGCGGTATTTGAATATCCGCGCGTTTACGGAAAAGCAGAAGCGGGAAGCCTATGAGCGGCAGAACGGGGTATGCCCCGATTGCGGCAAGCAGTTCGCCTTTGAGGAAATGCAGGGCGATCATATCACGCCGTGGAGCAAGGGCGGACATACTACCTCGGATAACTGTAAAATGCGCTGTGCGGACTGCAACCGCCGGAAAAGTGATACATAGTTGTTGCGTTGTAAATATAAAGCGATCCGAACACGCCAAACCGCCCCGGGCGCTTCCAAACAGGAAGCGCCCGGGGCGGTTTTTCAAGGGTCAGCGGAACGAATCGGCCGCCTTTTTCAGCTTCTGTCCAGCCCGCTCAGGTCTGGCGCGGGGAAGAAGCGCATCAGCTTGCCGCACTGGGCGACGACCGGCTTCTCCAGGCGCTTGTTGTAATCATCCGCCATCAGCGGATACATCGAGAAGAAATCCTGGATCATCCCCTCGACCTCCTGCATGTCGGCGTAGCGCTGGGTCTGCTCCTCGGTCAGCTCGGCGCCGAGACGGCAGACGAGCAGGCTGTGGTTCTCCGAGAGCACATGGAGCGCCTCGAGCCGTTTTTTCAGCTTCCTGGCCTGGAGGAACTGGTCACAGGCGGGGATGACCTCAGGCGCCTCCATCAGCACGCCGTCGGCGGACAGAGCGCGCACCAGCTCGACCCACTTCCGCACCAGAGGCAGCACCTTGTCGAGCTGGCGCTCGATGCGGAAGCGGCGCTTGTCCAGCCCCGTGTAGATAAAAAACAGAACGATGACTGCCACGCTGATCACCAGCAGCAATACGATGGTAACGGCGTTGAGTATCTTCAGCAGCATAAAAAATGTTCCTCCGAACGGTTAGTATTCCCGGATCACGGCCTTGACCCGGCCGAGGATGACGGCGTCGCGGCCGTCGATCGGCGAAAAAGCCGGGTTTTCCGGCATCAGCCAGACCTGGTCGCCCCGGCGGCGCAGGCGCTTGACAGTGGCCTCGTCCCCGAGCAGAGCGACGACGATCTGCCCGTTGTCCGCATCGGGCTGCGGCCGGACGACGACCTTGTCGCCGTCCAGAATACCCGCGCCGATCATCGACTCGCCGCGCACGCGCAGGGCGAAACAGCCGTCCTCGCCCTCCCACGGCAGGTAGCCTTCGATGTTCTCGACGGCAAGCACCGGGACGCCGGCGGTGACCATGCCGACGATGGGCACACGCCCGGGGCGCGCGCCCGGCACCGAGATGGCGCGCTTTTTCAGCTCGTCCATCTGGATCAGCCCCTCGTCGCGCAGGCTCTCGAGATGGCGGTAGACCGACGCGGTGGAGCGCAGCCCGACGGCGGCGCAGATCTCACGCACGGTGGGCGAATACCCGTTCTGCCCGGTGAAATCGCTGAGGAAGCTCAGGATCTCCTCGCGTTTGGTCGACGTCCGCGGCATATCCATCCCCTCCCTGACCAGAGCCGCACGCCGCGCGGCTCATTATTTTTTCCAGTATAGCACAGCCGCGTCCAATTTGCAAACATTTGTTTTTAGCCGAGCCTATGCGCCCGCGTGCCGCCGCCCATCGGAGGCATCTCCGGCACCGGGCCGACGAGCGCCGGCGCGCCGAACTGCCCGCGCAGCCATTCGCAGCAGAGCTCGAACCAGTGCGCCGTGTGCGGGTATTCCGTGCCGCCGAAGGCGGTCACGGCGGTGCCGAGACTGCTCGCGTGCTCGCCGTGGGCGAACGTGTGCAGCTCAAAGGGGACTTCGTGCGCGGCAAGTCTTTCGCAGAAGGTCAAGCCCTGCTCGACCGGGATCGCGCCGTCGTCGAAGATCGTCCAAAGGAAGGTGGGCGGCGTGTGCGGCCCCACAAAATCGGCGGTTTCCGTCTCGGCGAAGACCTCCTCCACCGGCCGGCCGGGGCCGAGCAGCTCGAGGATCTCCTGACTGCCGCGGTCGATGCGCATGCTGAGCGCCGGATAGCCGAGGATCAGCGCGTTTGGGCGGATGGCGCCGCCGTCTGCACCGGCCGCCGCCTGCACGTCCGCGCGTGGCCACATCGTGCCGAGCGCCGCCGCGACGTGGCCGCCGGCCGAGAAGCCCGCGACCGCGATCTTGTCCGGGTCGATCCTCCACTCGTCCGCGTGCGCGCGCACATAGGCGACGGCCTGCGCCGCGTCGACGAGCGGGTTTGGCCAGGCGGCGCGCTCGCCTGTGCGGTAGTGGAGCGTGAAGGTCTGGTAGCCCTGCCCCGCGAACGCGAGCGCGACGGCCTCGCCCTCGGTGCGGGAAAGCATCGCGTAGCCGCCGCCCGGGCAGGCGATCACCGCGCCGCGCCGGACGGCGGCGCCGGGAAACGGCGCCCAGGTCTGCACGCAGGCGTAGAGCCGCGCGCCGCCGGGCAGCAGGATTTTTTCACTCTGGATCATCTGAAAGCACTCCTTCCAATGAAAAATCGGGGATATAGGCTGCGGACGCCGAGGCGAAGTCCTGTGTATAGCCGGCCTTGATGCCACACAGCTCCGCCCAGGAGAGCACAGCGGCGTATTCGTCCGCCGTCACGCGCCGGTCGAACGGCGGCGCAAGATCCGGCATCGGCGTGTACTGGCTCATCAGCGAGAGCGGAACCGATCCGGCCGGGAACGTCTCCGCCACCCACTCGACCGCGCGCAGCGAGTTGTCCACACACCCGGGCAGCACAAGGTGGCGCACCATCGTGCCGCGCGTCATCCGCCCTGCTTCGTCGAGCTGCGCCGGGCCGGTCTGGCGAACCATCTCCCGGATGGCCGCCTGCGCGACCGCCGGGTAGTCCGGTGCGTTCGAGAGCTGCGCGGCAAGCGAACCGTCCATAAATTTTAGATCGGGCAAATAGACGTCGACCACGCCGTCAAGCCGCCGCAGCGTCTCGAGCGTTTCATATCCGCCCGTATTCCAGACGATGGGGACGGGCGGCTTGGGATCGAGCGCCTCGAGGATCGCGGGCAGGAACTGCGTCCCGGTCACAAGGTTCAGGTTGTGGCAGCCCTCGACCTCGACCAGCCGGCGAAAGATCTCCCGCAGCCGCTGCACCGTGACGGGCGCGCCGAAGCCGTCCGCGGAGATCGCATGGTTCTGGCAGAACCGGCAGCCCAGCGGGCAGCCGGAGAAAAAGACCGCGCCGGAGCCAAGATCGCCGGAAATGGGCGGTTCCTCCCAGAAGTGCGGCGCGGCGCGCGCGATGCGAAGCTCTGCGCTCATTCCGCACACGCCAGTCCGCCCGGCGGCGCGATCCACACCGCAGCGCCGCGGGCAGAGCGTACACGGTCTGTAGTCCATCGCTCAGCCGGTGAGCTCGCCCGGCTCGACGGGGACGAGCAGCTCCTCCGCAAGACAGCGGTACTCGGCGCATTCGTATGGCGTGCGGTCGCGGTCGCTGTCCGACAGGCTGTTGACGACGCGGCCGGGGACGCCCATGACGACCGAGCCGGGCGGGATGACCTTGTTCTCTGTGACGACTGCGCCCGCGCCGATGACGGAGCCTGCGCCGATGTGCGCGCCGGTCATGACGATCGCGCCCATGCCGACGAGCACGCCCGGCTCGAGCACGCACGAGTGGATGATAGCGGCGTGGCCGATCAGGCAGCTTTCCCCGATCAAGGTGGGCTGTCTGGCGTCGGTGTGGACGACGGCGTTGTCCTGCAGATTGGAGCAGGTGCCGACGGAGATGGGCGCACAGTCGCCGCGCAGCACCGCGCCGGGCCAGATGGAGCAGCCCTCTCCAAGCGTGACGTCGCCGATGAGCGTCGCGTTCTCCGCCACATAAGCCCGCCCGGCCGCGCGCGGCGTCTTGCCCCGAAAGGTTTTGAGATACATAGAAGGAAGCCTCGTTTCTTGGGATTTTCTCTATTATAGCCGTCCCGGCTCTAAAACACAACCACGCGTTTGGTCGGCGTGGCCGCCCGCCCCGAGATCCGCGCCGCCCGACCCAGCCGTGCGGCGTGTCAGCGCTCCTGCTGCGCCCGCCACTCGTCCCGGGTGAGGCGGGTGAAGTGCGTGGTCAGGATGCGGCCGTCCCAGGCGGCGGTGGTGCTGGTGTGGTGATGGGTGAAGCCGCACTTTTCTTGTGCGCGTCGGGATTTTTCGTTGCCGTCAAAGTAGCCGCACCAGATCGTGTGTAGCTCCAGCTCGCAGAACCCGCGCGCGAGCAGTGCGCGGACGGCCTCCGGGATCAGGCCCTGACCCCAGTATGGCACGCCGATCCAGTAGCCGATCTCGCCTTCGCCGTCGGGCCAGCGGCAGTTGCCGTTCGGCCGCACCATCAGCCCCGCCGAGCCGACCGGCTCGCCGGTCAAGCGCAGGACGACGGCATAGGTCTCCGGCGCCGAGAGCACGCCCGCGATGATCTCGCGGCTGTTTTCCACGCTTGTGTGTACAGGCCAGCCCGCCGCCGGGCCGACGCGCGGGTCGCGCGCATAGCGGTAGAGCGCCGGCGCGTCCGCGTCCTCCCACGGCCGCAGGATCAGCCGTTTCGTTTCCAGGATCATAAAAGCCTCCAGACCGGCCGCCGGGCCGTGTTTTGTCCGTCCCGGCATGCGGGAAAAAGCGCCCTTCGCCGGCCGCATCTGCCGCCGGTAGGCAGCGTGCCATACCGCGATCGAAGGCGCCCCGCTCGGAGACGTCCGGCGGGGCGGCTGCTTCGCGTCAGGTGTTCTCCCGCGCGCGCAGGAACTGTTCGGTCAGCGCGAGCTGCTCGGGGGTGTTCACGCCGATGATCTGCTCGCCCAGCTCCGCTGTGTGGACGGCGATTTTGCCGCCGAAGCGGTCGCGCAGGATCGCGGGCACGTCGGTCAGATAGTATTCGTTCTGCGCGTTGTCGCACGTCAGGCAGTCGAGCGCGTCCGACAGCAGCCGGCCGTCGAAGCAGTAGATGCCGACGTTCAGCTCGCGGATGGTGCGCTGCCCGGGGGTGCAGTCGCGCTCTTCAACGACGCGGTCGAACGAACCGTCCGGCCGGCGCAGCACGCGGCCGTAGGGCAGCGCCGTGTCCGACGTGCCGGCGAGCAGCGTGCATGCCGCGCCCGCGGCACGGTGTGCCTCAATCAGCCCGAGATATGTCTGCCTTGTCAGCAGCGGCATATCGCCGTAGGCGACTAAAACGGTGCCGTCAAAGCCCGCCAGATGCTCCTTTGCGGCGCGCACCGCGTCGCCCGTGCCGCGCTGCGGTTCCTGCACCGCGTAGCGGCAGCCCGGAAATGCGGCCATGACCGCCTCGCGCTGGTAGCCGACGACGAGCACCGTGTCGGAGCGCGGAATGAAATCGAGCGCCTGTAGCACATAGTGCAGCAGCGGCTTTCCGTTCGCTTCGCGCAGCACCTTGGCCGTATGGTTTTCCTCGGTCTGGAGCCGCGTCCCTTTGCCTGCGGCCAGCACGACCGCCAAAATCCGTTCCATGAAACGATCTCCCTTTCTGTGTCAGTCTGCCGCGGCGCGCACGATGACGCCGCCGCCGACGACGGCGTCTCCCTCGTAGCAGACCGCGGCCTGCCCCGGCGTGACGGCGCGCTGCGGCGCGTCGAAGAGAAGCTCTGCCTCTGCGCCGCACCAGCGCAGCGTGCAGTCCGCGCGCTGCTGCGAATAGCGCAGCTTCGCCTGCACGCGCAGCTCGCCCTCCGGCTCGCCCATGGCGATCCAGTTGCAGCCGGTCAGGAAGACGCGCCGCGAGAAGAGCCGCTCGTTCGCGCCGACGGTGACGGTATTCGCAGCCATGTCCTTGGCGACGACATAGCCCGGCGCGGGAAGCGCCAGCCCAAGCCCCTTGCGCTGGCCGATGGTATAGCGCACCGCGCCGCGATGTTGGCCGAGGACGCGTCCGGTCTCGTCAAGGAAGTCGCCCGCGGGATAGGTCTTGCCCGTAAAGCGCTCTAAAAACGCGCCGTAGTCGCCGTCCGGTACGAAGCAGATGTCCTGCGAGTCCTTTTTGCGCGCGTTGACAAAGCCCTCGCGCTCCGCGATCTCGCGCACGGCCTGCTTCGTCAGGCCGCCGAGCGGAAAGCGAATGCGCGCGAGCTGTGCCTGCGTCAGCATATAGAGGACGTAGGTCTGATCCTTCGCCGGGTCGAGCGCAGTCTTGAGCAGCCAGCGGCCGGAGGTCTCGCTGCGCTCGATGCGCGCGTAGTGGCCGGTGGCCACGCCGCTGAGCCCCAGGATCTCCGCCCGGCGCAGCAGCGCGTCGAATTTCAGATATCGGTTGCACTCGATGCACGGATTCGGCGTGCCGCCGGACTCGTAGACGCGCACGAACGGCTCCATCACGAACCGGCGGAACTCGTCTTTGAAATTGAAGGTGTGGTGCGCCATGCCGAGACGGCGGCATACGCTGCGCGCGTCGGCCACGTCGTCGAGCGAGCAGCAGGTGCACTCGCCCTCGACGCCGGCGTCCTCGGGGTCGAACAGGCGCATCGTGCAGCCGACGCAGCGATAGCCCGCGCGGAGCGAAAGCAGCGCTGCGACCGAGCTGTCCACGCCGCCCGACATGGCGATCAAAAGAGAGTCCGTCACCAGTTCGAGTAGTCGTAGGTCGACCAGTAGTCATACAGCCCGTCGAGGTCGATCATGCCCAGCCCATAATTGAGCAGGTCGAGCAGCTCGTCGTCGCTCTCCCGCACCACGATGCAGTAGTGCGCATTGAGCTCGGGATCCACGATGAACGGGTCGGAGAAGGCCAGCGCGTAGCCCTGGGACTCCGCGTAGTCGCTGACGCTTTCCCTGGACGAGGCGAGAATGATGAGGTCGACCTCGCCGCTGACCAGCAGGTCGAGCACGTCTGTCTCGTCCTCCAGACCGTAGAAGGCGCAGCTCAGACCGAGCGCATCGCCAAGTGCCAACGCCAGGTCGACGGCGTAGCCGTCAAGGTAGCCGTCCTCGTCCTCGCGGCAGAGGTCGGAGAGCGTGCATACGCCGATATTCAGCGTGTCATAGCCGTATGCCACGTCCCCGCCCGGCGCGGCGGCGCGGTCGGAAAACTGCGGCAGCGCGGCCGCGATGGTGTTCCACGCGTCGTCCGGCAGATTCGTGCCGGAGAGATAGAGCGACTCGAGATTAGTCAGGCCGAGCAGCGGCGTGACGTCGTCCACCAGCGTGCCGTCGAGATCGAGGAAGGTGAGGCTCGTGAGGCCGGCAAGGCCGGAGATGTCGCGCACCGGATTGTCCCACAGCTCGAGCGAGCGCAGGCTGCGCAGTCCCGCGAGCGCGTCCACGTCGGCGATCTCGTTGTCATAGAGCCAAAGCGTTTCCAGATTCGTCAGTCCGGCGAGCGGCGTCAGGTCGGAGATCTCGTTTGTCTCCAGGCTCAGGAAGGTGAGATTCGTCAGCCCGGCGAGCGGCGTCAGATCGGAGATCTCGTTCTCGTCGAGGATGAGCTGCTCGAGCTTGGTGCAATTGCGCAGCGGAGAGAGGTCGGAGATGTAGTTGCCCGACAGGTCGAGCATGCGCAGCTCCGTGCAGGCCGCGAGGGCGGAGATGTCGTCGAGATTCGCGTAGGTGAGCGTGATGGAGGTCTCGTCGGCGGGGAAGCTGTAGCCGCCGAGCGTGATCTCGCCGCTGTCCGCCGTGCTGGGCGGCTCGTCGACCGGATCGGCGGACGGCTCGGGCTCCGGCGCAGGGGCGGCCACGGGATCGGACGCAGCCGCGTTCAGCTCGTCCAGCTTTGTCTGGAGCGAGGACGCGCCGGTGGCGTCGATGCCGTCTTCGAGCGCGGCGATCGCGCCGTCCAGATCGTCCGCGGCGAGGTATGCGTCGGCCAGCTTCGTCCAGACCTTCTTCTGGCCGTCGTCGAGCTTGAGCGCGGCCTCGTAGTCGTCGATGGCGTCGTCGTATTCCTCAAGCCCCATATACGCGTCGGCGCGGCCGACATAGCAGGCGGCGCGCGCGGCCTTGTCCTCGGCGCGCTCGAGCGCGTCGGTGTAGTACCTCACCGCGTCGTCGTACTCCTTGTCGGAGAGCGCGGTCTGCGCCTGATTAAACGCCTTTTCGTACTTGGCCGAGCCGGACAGATAGCTGGGATAGATCCACGCGAAAAACAGCGCTGCGATCACAGCGACGGCGGCAACGGCCGTACAGACGCCGATGATAAGCCCCTTTTTTCCCCGCTTCTTCGGCTGTGCGTCGAGGTCTGAGCCGCCATAGTAGGGCGGCTGCGGCGGGATGGAATCTCCGCCGTAATCGGGCGCGGGCACATATTCGGGCGCGGGCGCGTAGGCGGCGGCCGGAGCATACTCCGGCGCAGAATCAGGCTCCGGCGGGACGAAGTCCGCCGCCGGCTCAGGTGTCGGATCGAGATCGGGCGCCTGGCTGGGTGCGTAAGCGGCCTGCGATTCAGGCTGCTGCGCCGCTACCGGCGCAGGCGCGGCGGAAGGCGTGACCGGCGCGGCTGCGGTAAAGGCGGCGACGGATGCGCCGCAGCTCGTGCAGAACCGCGCGCCGTCCGGGAGCTGACTGCCGCATTTCGGACAAAACATGGCGTTTCCTCCTGTCTTGCGCCGCGCCGGCGGATCGGGCGCGGCGGATAATATATTGGTATCATATCATATCGCGGCGTAAAAAACAATCATACGCGCGCCCGCAAACCTTTTGTCTCACATCGCATATATGCCGGAATCGTCTGGAGGAGCGCCGGGCGCAAATTTGATTTGTCTCTTTTCACACGAAACGGGGACAGCCGCTCCCTGGGCTGTCCCCGTATATCCGTTTCCTGTGCTTTTTATAGATTTGATCCGCACTGCAGGCGGCACGCGGGGTCGAACCCGCAGGTCATTGCGCCGCCCGGTATAGGAAGGTCACGATCTGAGCGCGGGTGCAGGCCTGCGCCGGACGGAACGTGGTGGCAGTGGTGCCGGAGGTAATGCCCTCGGCGGCAGCCCAGCTCACCGCGTCGGCGTAATAGGCGCTGTCTGCCACGTCCGTAAAGGGATTGCGCCCGCTAGCCGTAGCTTCGGCGGCTCGGTACAGGAAGGTCACGCTCTGCGCGCGGGTCACTGCAGCATTGGGGCTGAAGGTGGTCTTCGTGGTACCGTTGGTGATCCCTTGCTCCACGGCCCACAGCACAGCCTCGCAGTAGTACGCGTCGGAGGGCACGTCGATGAACGGGTTGTCTCTGCGCTCGGGAGCGGGGGAACCTGCGGCGCGCCACAGGAACGTGATGGTCTGCGCACGGGTGCAGGAGGCGTTAGGGCTGAATACCCCGGGGGCAGTGCCATTGGTGATCCCGTTCTCCACAGCCCAAATCACCGCGTCATAGTAATATCTGTCGCTGGGTACGTCAGCAAATGCTAAGGCCGTGTCGGGCACGCTGACGGCGTAGCCGCCGGAGCTGCCGCCGCCGATGGACGAGCCGGTCTCTTTCACGACCTGGTAAGTCCAGCTCGCGCCGGTGTCGGCGCTGTTGTCCACAGCGCTCTGGAGCTTGTAGCCGGAGGCGGCGGTGATCGCAGCGGTGTACCCGTTGGCGGAGACGATCGTGAAGCGCTTCGCTTCGGCCACCACGGCGCTCTGCCCCGCGGCGAGAAGCGTAATGGTTCCGTTGGATGCCACCGCGTCCACGGCCTCCTGCAGCGTGTCATATCCAACGCCGTCCACCTCGGCCGCAGCGGCGCTCCTCGCAGCAAATCCGACCACACCGTCAGACAGCGTCCACTCCAGCAGCCCCGTCCCGTCGCTGTAGATGCTGTGGATCAGCGTAAGGCCGTCCAGGTGCTCCTGGATCTCGGCGAGGACTTCCGTCATGCCGGTCTGGTTTTCATTCAGCAGAGCCGCGAAGTCGCTGCTTGCCAGCTCCGCTCCGGTCTTGCCCGCCGTCACATTCAGTGCGCCCTCCACGACGACGCCGAAGGCGACGTTTTCCGTGTTGGTCGTCGCACCATTGCGCTGCACGGCCTCGGTGTCGTAGTAGCAGTTGTAGTTCACGCCGATGCCTGTCAGCCGACCGCTCAGGCCGCCCACGTCTGTCGTCGGCTTTTCAGCAATGACGCTGCCGGCGGCATAGCAGTTGATGCAGATACCGCCATCCATGCCGGAGAAGCCGCCGATGTGGATCTTATTGTTGTTGCCCGCGTCGCTTGTCACATCGCCCAGCGCATAGCAGTTGATCACAGTCACGCGGTTGGTGGAGGCGAACATGCCGCCGCCGTAGGTGCTGCCGTCCACAGTGGAGGCGTCCAGCGCGACGTCTGTCCAGCAATTGGTGATGCTGCCATAAATGGCATAGCTGAGCAGTCCGGCCGCCCGGCTGGCGGATTCCTGCGTCAGGCTCGTGATCGTGCCGGTCACGCTGCAGTTGTCGATGATGATGCCGTCCTGTCCGCAGCCGGCCAGGCCGCCGACGTAGGTGTCATACCGGTGGGTGACGTGGATCGCCACATCGGACAGGTGGATGTTCCGCAGGATCACGGCTCTCTCGCCGTGAGAGGGAACGTAGTTGTCGGCGTATTCTCCCTCGACGATGCCGAACAGTCCGGCGGTATACCACTCCGTCGGCTCTGCTTCGCTTCCGATCGTCAGACCCGAAATGGTATGATCCCCGCCGTCAAAGTTTCCGCGGAAGGGATAGGCGGAATACACGACTGCTCTTCCGCCGATCTCCGCCTTGACGGCCCAGCCGATGGGGAGCCACTCGCGGCTGGAGACGTCGATGTCCGCCGTCAGATAGAACCAGACATTTTCCCAATCCACGTCCTCGTTGATGGACTCCGCCAGATAGCGGAGCTGCTCCTCGTTGGAGATGAGATAGGGGGAGGCCTCAGTGCCCTCGCCGCCGGCGAACCTGACGGGATCCGCCGCGAAATAGGTGGTGGTATCGCCGTAGAGGGATTTCTCCGCCGCCTTCGAGACCGCCTCGTCATAGCTGTCCCCTTCAGCTTCGCCGGAGAGGATCTCCGTATCGGTGAGCGTGCCGTTCTCCACCGTGATCTTGACGATGGACGTCTTGTCCGCGCTCCTGCCGTACCACACGCCGTCGCGCAGGGTCTTTTCCGTGACGGGGACGATCTCGCAGTCCGGCTGCTGATAGGTCACGGTCGCGTAGTCGTCACCAAAGGTCACGACACCGTCCGCATAGCACCAGGTGCGGAGGGCGCCGGTATCGACGCCGTAAGCGGTGATGTCGATCGGGAATGCGGCGAAGCTGCCGTTCAGGCCGGCGGCGACTGCCTCGTAGGTGTCTGCCGTATACGCCGTCAGGGCGTCGACGATGCCGCCGGTGTACTGGTCGCCGTCCTCATTGACGCCGGAGGTGACCTTGGTGCCGATGGACTCGACGGGAAGAACGGTCTGCGTGCCGATCAGCATCGGTGCGTCGCCGTTATACCAGCAGGTATAGCTCTTGCCGATGCCGGTGACCCAGCCGGAGACAGCGCCGACATACTGGGAATACTCCTTTGTGGTGTGGCCGCCGGCGCCGTAACAATTGACCAGCGCGCCCGCCTGGACGCCCACCAGTGCGCTGATGGCGGCCATGCCCTCGTTCCCGTTTTCCCGGGAGCCGCTGCCGTACACATCGCCGAGCGCGTAGCTGTTCGCGATCAGGCCGCGGTTGTTGAGGCCGACCAGGCCGCCGACCTCCGCGATGTAGCTGTTGTTGACCGTGCACGACAGCGCCATGTCCGTCGCGCAGTTGATGATTGCGCCCCTGATCTGCATTCCCACGATGCCGCCGACAAAATTGTTCCCCGAGGAGGTCAGGGAGATCGTGCCGGAGACCGAGCAGTTGTCGATGACCGCGCCGAGATAGCCGGTAGAGCCGCTGGACGTCACGGCCGCGATGCCGCCGGCATAGGCGGTCGCCTCATAGGTCAGGTACATGGAAACGTCGGTCAGCTTCAGGTTTTTGATCGTGCACTCCGGCCCGACCACGCCGAACAGGCCGATGTAGATATTCGTTTCATCCAGGGCCAGGGGCGCGTCGGCGCTTCCCTCTGTCAGGCCGGAAATGGTATGACCCTGGCCGTCAAAGGAGCCGTTGAAAATATCATAGCTCTGCCCCACTGGGATCCAGTTGCTGCCGGAGATGTCGATATCGTCTGCCAGCGCGATGTAGATCCCGGTGTAGTCCAGGTTATCCGTCAGGGAGACGGCAAAGGCCCGCATTTGCTCGGCCGTTTTGATCAGGTACGGATCGTCCTGCGTGCCCGTTCCGGAGGCGAAGATGTCCGCATCGACCCGGTCGCTCGCCCAGGCCTCGCCGGCGGGCTGTACGGTTCCGTTCTCCAGGATCCAGTTGTTCAGGGTGACGCTCGGCAGACTATACGCATTCATCAGCTTCTGCACGGCGTACAGGTTCTCATTCAGCGTGTCCATAAATTCGGAGGTCTTCATGTCGGCCAGGCTCACCGCCTTCGAGACCATTGGAGAGCCCATCGCCTGTCCGCAGTCAACGGTTGTGGTGGTCGTCTCCGCGGAGAGCTCGCCGCCTGAATAGGTAGATACTGTCAGCACGGCATCCGTGGCATAGTAGTTATACGCCCGAAGCGCACCGGCCTCCGAGTCGGTCATCGTCGCCATACCCACCAGGGCGCCGACGCCGGTGACCGCTCCGGTGGTGTTGCCCGCAGTGATGCTGCCGGAGGCATAGCAGTTGTACAGTTTGCCCGGCATCAACCCCGCGATGCCGGCGGCAGTGCCGCTGCCCTTGGTGGTGGAAACAGCGGATACATCGCCCAGCGCTGCGCAGTTGACCACCATGCCGTTGTTTCCGGCTACGGCGACGATGCCGGCCGCATAGGAAGCAGAGCCGCTGCTCTTAGCGGACACGGTGATGTCTGTCGTGCAGTTCAGGATGGCCGCGTACATGCCAGCCTGCCCCAGAATGCCGCCGCCATATGCCATGCCGGCCGCGTCAACACGGATCGTGCCGTCCGCGTGACAATTTTGGATATAGAGATACTGCGCCGTGCTGGCTTTGCTGGTGTACCCGGCGACAGCCGCCGCCAAAACACGGCCGCTTCCCGTGTCAGTCACGCGGATGCCGACGTTTGTCAGCGTCACATTGCGCACAGCGGCCGTTCCGCCCAGCGTGGCAAAGAGACCGGCATATGTATATGTTGTACTGGTGGCGCTCTCCAGCGTCATGTCGATCGTCATGCCGTCGATCGTATAGCCCCGGCCGTCAAAATCTCCGGCGAAGGCAGCCGTTGTATTGGTTTCGCTGCCGATGGGGTTCCAGTTTTCGATGCCGGTGAGATCGATGTTGTCGCCCAGCGCGACGTACTGTCCCGCATAGGTCTCGCCGTCATCGACGGACTGCGCAAAATTGGCCAACTGTGCCGCCGTCTTGATGACATAGGGATCCTTCTCCGTGCCGCTGCCGGAGGAGAATACCGCGGTGTCATCCTCGTCGTTCGCGGCCGCGGCCGCCTGGGTCAGCGCGTCGTCCACTGCGGCCTTGATGCCGTTGCTGCTGTAGGTCGCGCCGGTCACGGCGTCCACATTCGTGCTCTGGGCGGTGAGGATCGTGTCAAACAGCGCTTTCGCGCTGTTCCAATAGGCCGTCGTTTCGCTTTGGCTGACCTCTTCGATACTCTCGAGGCGTCCATCGCGGATCGTCACGTCCAGGGTGATCGTCCCACCGAAGCCGGTTCCGCTGCCTGTGTAGGTTCCGTCTTTGTAGCGAACCGCGTCGCCGTCGCTGGTGGCGGCCGGTTCGCTGAGCGCGTTCACCCGCTCAATGGCCTGCTCAAGCAGCAGGTGTGCCGCCTGCACAGCCTCCAGCGCCCGCTCCTCCTCCGTCAGCGCCTCATAGGCGTTCACGCATGTGACGGCCGCCAGACCGTATACCTCGGAGGCGTTGTCGGCGTTGATCTCTTCGGGAATGGCGGCAACGGCGTCCAAAAACGCCTGGACGTTTTCGGATGTCTCCTCTTGGGAAACCGTTGTCTCCAGATCGCTTTTTTCCTCCGCTGGGACGTTGTCGGCCGCCATAGCCGTGACCGGTAAAGCGGTCGACAGCATCGCAGCGATCAGCAGCCCGGATAAAAGCCTTTTTGTTTTCTGTCGCATTGCAAATTCTCCTTTCATAGACTCGCGTCAAGTCCAAACGGACTTAGATGCTTCCAATCTGCGGACAGCTCTGCGCCCTCCGCCCAAATGACTCGCTTTTGCGCCGCACCTCCCATCTCAGATGACCGCAGTGATAGAAACTCTTATGCAGCTCGAAGAGGATCGTGGTGGGGAACCCCACCACGGGAAAGGGATATCCCTTTCCCGAAAGAGCTCTGTTCACATGAAAAGTTAGCGTAAACTAACACCTGGCCAAAACAAATTGCGCGTTTCGCGCAAAAAGAGCAGTTGTAGTTTGTCTCAACTAACTTTTGCGGAAGAAAATAACCGCCCTCCGATCCGGACGGCAGTTAGTCTTCGCTAACAAGATATGTTATATCACACCGCCGCTCTGTTTGCAAGCACATTGCGGGCACATTTTGAACCCTGGATAAAATTTTTCTCGCCAGAAAGGGTCGATCTTTGTGATCTGTTTGGCGCAAATAGCGATTGGGTCTGAGCCAAAGGTGCGGATGACATGGGATCTTCTTTTTCTTTTGTTCCATACGCGTCTTCAATGGCTCGAATCGGCGATCCCTGCGCACAAAAAAACAGTGCGGCGGAACCACTCCGCCGCACCGCCGGGTGCGGAAAAAACGAGGACGACGCGAAGCTAGTCCCCTGTGGACGACGCGGAGTGCGCGGCTCTTTGATCGCGGGATTTCCTGCCGGCCTCCCGCGTCAGATCACGCCGAGCGCGCGCATCAGGTCGGGCAGCGCAGGCTCGAAGCATGGGCCGAAGCGCAGGTCGCGGCCGGAACCTTTTGTCCGTTCCATGCACAGCGCCGTAAAATCCGCCGCGGTCTGCGCCGCCGTTCTGAGCGGCTGCTCTGCGAGACAGGCCGCGACGAACGCACTCGCGAACACGTCGCCCGTACCGGGCATGGAAAATGGGAGCCGCCGCGTCAGGCACAGCGCGAACGCGTCCGTGCGCGCGTCATAGACCGCCGCGCCAAGCTCGCCTTCCTCAAAATATACGCCCGTCAGCACGACCTGCCCGCCGTGGAGCACGCCGAGCGCCTCACAGATCGCCCGCACCGCGTCCGGCCGGTATGGCCCGGGGCGAAACTCCCGCCCGAGCAGCAGCGCGGCCTCGGTCATGTTCGGTAAGATCACGTCCGCATGCCGGCAGAGCGCGCGCATCCCATCCGGAAAATCCGGCGGGAAGCCCGCGTAGAGCCGCCCGCCGTCGCCCATCACGGGGTCGAGAAAGACGCGCGTGTTCGGATCGCGCAACGCGCCGATCGTCTGCGCAACGATCTCCAACTGCCGCGCCGAGCCGAGATAGCCGGTGTAGATCGCATCGAAGCGAAGCTCGAGCGAGCGCCAGTGGCGCACGATGGGCGGCATATCGTCTGTCAGGTCGCGGAAGGTGTAGCCCTCGAACCCGCCGGTGTGCGTCGAGAGCACGGCGGTCGGCAAAATGGAGCACTCCGCGCCCGCCGCCGAGAGGATCGGCAGCGCGACAGTCAGCGAGCAGCGCCCGACGCAGGAGATATCGTGAATGGCAAGCGCCCGTTTCTGCTCTCTCATCGTATCGCCCGCCGTCAGTCGAGCACGACCGCCTTTTTCTTCCCCTTTTTGTTGCGCGGATACTCCGAGATGCGGAGGATATAGTCCGGGTTGACGATCTCAGTCCGCGTGCCGTTCTGGAGCAGGATCGCGCCGTCCGAGATCTCGAGGATCGTCCCAGAGATCTGTGAAGTGAGCGCGTAGATCACACACTCGAGTCCCACAAAGCGTTTGGCCAGCTCAAGCATGGCGGCTGCCTCCTTTCGGTTTCGTTTTTTTGCGAGGATCCGGCGGACAGCGCGCATCCGCTGCGTCCGCGTCTCATAGAAGATCAGGATGAAAAGAAACAGGGCTGGAAGATACACTGCCATCGCGCCGCCTCCTTTCGCAGGATTCTTTTGCTTCAGCATAGCACATCCGCGCCGGCAAATCAAGCGGCGCACTTGACGCGCAGGGACTTAGCCGGTATAGTGGAGAAAAAACCGGAACGGCGCGTTCCGGGAGGAGGAATTGCCATGGAAGATCTGTTGGAGCAGGGCAAGCGAGCCAAGGCCGCCGCCCGTGTGCTGGCTCAGGCCGGCACGGCACAGAGGAACGACGCGCTCGGCGCCATCGCGGACGCGCTGGAGGCGGAGATCGAGGAGATCCTCGCCGCGAACGAGCGCGACTGCGCGGCGGCGGAGGCCGCCGGGATGCGCCAGAGCCTGCGCGACCGGCTGCGATTGTCCGAGTCGCGCGTGCGCCAGATAGCGGACGGCGTGCGCGCCGTCGCCGCGCTGGACGACCCCATCGGGCGCATGACCGACGTCTCGACCCGTCCGAACGGCCTGCTCATCGGCCGAAAGACCGTACCGCTCGGCGTGGCCTGCATCATCTACGAGGCGCGCCCGAACGTGACGGTCGACGCGGCGGCGCTGTGCCTGAAGTCCGGCAACGCGGTCATCGAGCGCGGCGGCAGGGAGGCGTTCGGGACGAACCGCATGCTCGAAACGCTCATGCGCCGGGCGATAAGCTCCGTGGGGCTGCCGTCCGACTGCGTCTCGCTTGTGCACGACACCTCGCACGAGTCCGCCGCGTTTCTCATGACGATGACGGACTATATCGACGTGCTCATCCCGCGCGGCGGCAGGGGGCTGATCGAGGAGGTCGTGCGCTCGGCGCGCGTGCCGGTCATCCAGACCGGCTGGGGCAACTGCCACGTCTATGTCGAGCGCACCGCCGACCTGGAGATGGCGGCGGATATCATTCAGAATGCGAAGTGCTCGCGCCCGTCGGTGTGCAACGCGGCGGAGACGCTGCTCGTCGACCGCGCCATTGCCGCCGAGTTCCTGCCGCTGGCGAAGAAGAAGCTCGACGAATACCGCTGCGAGCTGCGCGGCTGCCCGGAGACGCGCGCCATCCTGCCCGATGCGATCCCGGCCGCGCCGGAGGATTGGGACACCGAGTACGGCGACT
>CAZJBT010000028.1:0-18782 GCA_964544345.1 uncultured Oscillospiraceae bacterium | reverse complement strand
CCTACAACAAGCGTGAACTGACGAGCTACCGGCGCTATGACGTGGGCTTTGTGTTCCAGTTTTATAACCTGATCCAAAATCTGACTGCGATCGAGAATGTGGAGCTGGCCGCCCAGATCTGCCGCGATCCGCTCGAACCGCTTGATGTGCTCGAGCGGGTGGGGCTGAAGGAGCGCGCGCTGAATTTCCCGTCGCAGCTCTCCGGCGGCGAGCAGCAGCGTGTCGCCATCGCGCGCGCGTTGGCCAAGAACCCGAAGCTCCTGCTGTGCGATGAGCCGACTGGCGCGCTTGACTATGTGACGGGCAAGGCGATCCTCAAGCTCCTGCAGGACACCTGCCGTCAAACCGACATGACGGTCGTCATCATCACACACAACAGCGCCCTGACGGCAATGGCCGACCGCGTGATCTCCGTCAAGAGCGGCACCATCGCCGATCAGTATGTCAACGAGACGGCGATGCCCGTTGAGCAGATCGAGTGGTGATGCGCTTATGCTGAAACGATCGGTTCTGCGCCAGATCCGCGGCAGCTTTGCCAGGTATTTGGCGATCCTATCCATCATTGCGCTGGGCGTCGGCTTCTTTGCCGGGCTGCGCGTGGCGCAGACCGCGATGCTCAAGACGGCGGACGAGTATATCGCGGAGCTGAACCTGTTTGACTTCCGCCTGATCAGCACGCTTGGCCTGACAGAGGAGGATGTGGAGACGTTTGCGGCGCTTGACGGCGTAGAGCGTGCCGTCGGCTCAGTCAGCGCCGACCTCCTGTACATCAATTCCAGTGGTTCGGACGCTGCGCTGCACGCACATATGCTCCTTGATGGCGTCAATAATCTCGATCTGATTGCCGGCCGCCTGCCGGAGCGCGGCGACGAGTGCGTTGTGGATGCGCACCGCTTTTCTGCCGGTGATCTCGGCACAGAGATCGTGCTCTCACCCAACAACAGCGAGGACACCTTCGATCAATTCTCCTATGACGCGTATACGATCGTGGGCGTGGCGAATTCGGTTTACTATATGAATTTTGAACGCGGCTCGACCAGCTTGGGCGGCGGCACGGTGACAGGCTTCGTCTATCTCGATCCAAGCGGCTTTTCAACGGATTACTACACAGAGATATTTCTCACGCTGCCCCGATCGGGCGAGATCTATACCGACGAGTACGAGGCGGCAGTGGACGCGATAGAACCGACAGTGGAAGCGCTGCTCTCTGAGCGCGCTGCGCTGCGCTATGAGTCCATTCGCGGCGACGCCATTGCGGAGATTGACGACGCGCAGGCAGAGCTGGACGATGGTTGGAAGACCTATCGGGCCGAGCGTGCGGATGCCGAGGCAGAGCTGGCCGATGCAAAGCAAGAGCTGGATGCTGCGCGCAGGGAGCTGGACGACGGCTGGGCCGCGCTGGAAGATGGCCGCACAGAGCTGGAGACGCAGCGCGCCGATGCGCAGGCGCGTTTTGCCGATGCCGCAGCCGAGCTTGCCGCGGCAAAACAGCAGATCGATGATTCCGCTGCGCAGCTCGCTTCGTGCCGTGCGCTCTATGACGCGGGCGAGTCGCTTCGGCAGGGGCTAAACGCGGCGCTCGGCACGGAATTTGCTTCTGCATCTGAGCTGGTGAGCGCGCTTTTCCTGGGCGATGCGATGCTGCTCAGTGCGGCGGAGCAGGCGCTTTCCGCGTCTGGCACGACGGCGGAGGAATTTGCTGCAGCCTGGGCTTCGGCTGAGGCGGCGCTCGGCGTCCCGCTGACTGAGACTTCGCTGAGCGCTATACACGAACAGATTACTGCGGCACAGACGCAGTATGATACCGGTTTGGCGCAGCTCGCGGTCTCGCGTGAGGAGGCGGATGCGCAGTTTGCCGAGGCCGAGCAGGTGCTGGCGGATTCCGAGCAGGAGCTGCGGGACGGCGAGACGGACTACGAGACCGGCCTTGCCGACTATGAGCAGGCTGAGCGCGACGCGCTCGACGGCTTTGCGGACGCGGAAGCAGAACTGGCTGACGGCCAGGCGGAGATCGACGACGCCTGGGAGAAGGTCGATGCCATCGATCCGGCCACGACCTATGTACTGGATCGCTTGACCAACCTCGGCTACGCCTGCCTGGAAAACGATACGAGCATCGTCGCAGGCGTCTCGCGGGTATTTCCGCTGTTCTTCTTTCTGGTCGCCGCGCTGGTATGTGTGACGACAATGACGCGCATGGTCGACGAGCAGCGCACGCAGAGCGGCGTGCTCAAGGCACTCGGCTACAGCAACGGCGCGATCATTGGACAGTATTTGGCCTATGCCGGCAGCGCCTCCATCATCGGTTGCGTGGCTGGCTTCCTGCTCGGCTCATGGCTGATGCCGCTGGCGCTCTGGCAGGTCTATATGATCATGTATTCCATCGAGCGGCCGATCGCGTTTGTGCTCGACTTCAGTCTGTTTACGATTTGTACTGTGATGTATCTGGTCGGCGCGCTCGGGGTGACATGGCTGGTCTGCCGCCGCGAGCTGGCCGAGGTTCCGGCGGAGATGATCCGTCCAAAGTCGCCCAAGGCGGGCAAGCGCATCCTGATCGAACGCGCAAAGTTCATCTGGAAGCGCGTTCCGTTCCTGCACAAGGTCTCGATCCGCAACATCATGCGCTACAAAAAGCGTATGTTCATGATGATCATTGGCATCGGCGGCTGTACCGCGCTGCTGCTGACGGGCTTCGGCATCAGTGATTCCATCAAAAACATCGTTGACTTTCAGTTTGATGAGATCGAGCTGTACGACTGTCAGGTAACGTTCCTGAACGAGCCGGATGATCGTGAACGCGAGGCGTTTGAGACAGAGCTGGCCGATCAGACCATCGGCATCGCCTACGCCCACGCGGGCAGTATGGATCTGACCGCGGGCGGCCAGACGCTGACCGTCAACCTGATCGCGTCGGAGGAGCCGCTCGCCACGTTCATCAGCCTGCATGACGATTCGGGCGTGCTTTCCTGGCCGCAGGCGGGGGAGGCGGCCATCAACTACCGTTTGGCCGATGTATGCGGCCTCTCGGTCGGCGACGTCATTACGCTGCACGACAGTGAATATAATTCCCTGACTGTCACCGTCAGCGCAGTGTTTGACAACTACATCGGCGACTACGTGTTTGTCTCTGCGGACACCTGTGCGGCTCAGTGGGGCAGCGCGCCGGAGGTCAAGACGGCGTACCTCACTGCGGCGGAAGGCATGGATGTCCACGAGTTGTCTGCGAAGCTGCTCGGCATGGATTCGGTGGCTTCCGTCTCGGTCAATGCCGATATGCGCGAGCGCGTGGACAGCATGTTCTCGAGCCTGGATTACATCGTTCTGATCGTGCTCGTCTGTGCCGGAGCGCTGGCGTTCATTGTGCTCTACAACCTGACCAATATCAGCATTATGGAGCGCCAGCGCGAAATTGCGACGCTCAAGGTTCTCGGCTTTTATGCGAACGAGTCGTGTTCGTATGTTTACCGTGAGAACATGGTATTGACGGCTCTGAGTGCGCTGGTCGGCCTGCCGCTCGGCGTGTTGCTGCACCGCTACGTCATGGCGCAAATCAAAATCAGCGCCATTTACTTTGAGTGTCATATCGCGCCGCTGAGCTATGTGCTCTCGATTGTGCTGACCTTCGTCTTTGCGGCCGTCGTTGCATTCTTTCTGTACTTCAAATTAGAGCGCATCAATATGGCCGAATCGCTGAAGTCGATCGAATAAAAAGTGCCCGATCCGAACTGAACCGGATCGGGCACTTTTCATACTTTTTTACTGAGAGAGCAGCTCAATGCCTGCGCGAATGCGGCGAAGCGTCTCGTCCTTGCCGAGGATAGCAGCGATCTCGGTCGCGCCGCCCGGGGTGGATTGCTTGCCGGACACCGCGACGCGCACCGGCCAGAGCACCACTCCGTTTTTCATGCCGAGCCGGGCGACAAGGCCAAGCAGCGCCTCATAGATGGCTTCGTTCGTCCAGATCTCCAGCGCCTCGAGCACAGGCAGCGCTTCGCGCAGCGTGGTCAGCGAGTTCTCCTGCGTCGTTTTCATCTTCTTGTGGACATACAGTGCCGGATCATAGGCCGGCAATGCGTCGAAGAAGTCAACGCGCTCAGCCAGGTCGGTCAGCACTTCGCAGCGCGGCTGTACCAGCGCGGCAACCTGCCGCAGGTCGATGGCGGAGGAGTGGATCGCCTCGCGCAAATACGGCTCGGCCAGCTCAAAGAAGCGCTCCGGCGCGAGCGCTTTGATATACTCGGCGTTCATCCACTTGAGTTTGGCCAGATCGAACACGGCAGGGGATTTGGAGATGCCGCGCAAGTCGAACACCTTCACCAGCTCGTCCAGCGTGAAGATCTCCTGTTCGCCGCCGGGACTCCAGCCGCACAGCGCGACATAGTTGAGCACCGCCTCGGGCAGATAGCCGAGTGCAAGAAGATCCTCAAACGACGGGTCGCCGTGGCGCTTGGACATTTTGTGCTGGCTGTCGCGCATGACGGGCGAACAGTGGACATACATCGGGATCTCCCAGCCGAACGTCTGATAGAGCAGGTTGTACTTCGGCGCGCTCGAGAGATACTCTGACCCGCGCACGACGTGCGTGATGCCCATTAAGTGGTCGTCGATGACGTTGGCGAAATTGTAGGTCGGCAGACCGTCAGACTTGATGAGGACATTCTCGTCCAGCTCGGCGTTTGGCACTGTGATCTCGCCGAACACCGCGTCGGAGAATGTAGTCGAGCCGTCTGACGGAATGACCTGACGGATCACGAACTCCTCGCCCGAGTCGAGCTTTGCCTGGATCTCCTGCTTTGTCAGGCGCGGGCAGCCGCACTTGTGCTTTTTGATGGTGTTCGTGCCGACGGTCTCCGTGACCTCGCCCTCGCCAGGACGGCAGAAGCAGCGGTACGCGCCGCCCTTTTCGATCAGCAGCTCTGCGTATTTGCCGTAGATACCGCGCCGCTCGGTCTGGATGTAGGGGCCGACCGGGCCGCCCACGTCGGGGCCTTCGTCCCAGGTCAAGCCGCAGGTTTTGAGCGTGCGGTAGATGATCTCAGTCGCGCCTTCGATGAAGCGCTCCTGGTCAGTGTCTTCGATGCGCAGCAGAAATTTACCGCCGAGACTGCGGGCGATCAGCCAGGTATAGAGCGCTGTGCGCAGGTTGCCGATGTGCATGTAGCCGGTCGGGCTTGGCGCAAAGCGGGTGCGGATCTCACCGTGCGGGATCCGCTGTTCCATTTCCTGAAAGTAATCCATAAAATGGCCTCCGAATTTTGATTTCCTCTACTATATATTTTCTTGGCCGGTTCTGTCAAGTTTTATTGCCATCGGGGAAAGATTATGCTAAAATATATCAGATTGAAACCAAGAAAGAAAGGTCTTGCAGTCATGGAAGAGAAAACGCAAGCGTCCAAAAAAGTTATGCTTTCCGGCATCCAACCATCCGGCGACCTGCACCTGGGCAATTACCTCGGCGCCATCAAGAACTGGGTGGAACGCACGGATGAATTTGATAATTACTACTTTATGGCCGATATGCACACGATCACCGTGCGCCAGAACCCCGCGGATCTGCGCCGCCGCACGCTCGAGCAGCTCGCGCAGTATATCGCCTGCGGCCTGGATCCGGAGAAAAACACGCTCTTCATCCAATCGCATGTCCATGAGCATGCCGAGCTCGGCTGGGTGCTCAATTGCTATGCTATGTTCGGCGAGCTGAGCCGCATGACGCAGTTCAAAGACAAATCCGCCAAGCATCAGGACAATATCAATGGCGGCCTGTTTACCTATCCGTCGCTGATGGCGGCGGACATCCTTCTCTACCAGCCAGATTTCGTGCCGGTCGGCGAGGATCAGAAGCAGCACGTCGAGCTGTGCCGCAATATTGTCCAGCGTTTCAACGGTCTCTACGGCGACGTGTTCAAGATGCCGGAGCCATATATCCCCGAGACCGGCGCGCGTATCATGGGTCTGACTGACCCGACCGGCAAGATGTCCAAATCCATCCCGGACGGCTGCGTGTTCCTGATGGAGGATCCGGATAGCATCCGCCGTAAGTTCAAACGCGCCATCACCGACTCCGACACCGAGCGCTGCGTCCGCTATGATCCGGAGAATAAGCCCGGCGTGTCGAACCTGATGAGCATTTACGCCGCCGTCACGGGCAAAGGCTTTGAGGAGATCGAGCGAGAGTTTGAAGGCCGCGGCTACGGGGACTTCAAGCCGGCCGTCGGCGACGCTGTTGTGGAAATGCTCACGCCGATCCGTGAGGAGGCGAAGCGCATCCTTGCCGACAAGGCATATCTGCAGTCTGTGTATCAGATGGGCGCGGAGAAGGCGTCCCGCGTCGCTTCGAAAACGCTGCGTAAGGTCTACAAGAAGGTGGGCTTTATCGCGGCTCGGTAAGGGAGATTCAAGCCAATGCCTGAAATACAGACGATAGACAGCACGGTGGTGCTGACGCTCCTGCTTGCGCTGCTGGCCGCCGCGGTCGTGTCGTTTCTTGCGACGCCGCTGGTCAAGACGCTCGCCTGCAAGGTCGGCGCGATCGACGTCCCGCGCGACAACCGCCGCATGCACGAGGTGCCGATCCCGCGCCTGGGCGGTTTGGCGATCTTCATCGCATTCATCCTAAGCGTGCTCGTATTTGCAAAAATCGACCGGCAGATGCAGGGGATCCTGCTCGGCTCGGTCGTAATCGTCGTGCTCGGCGTGCTCGACGATATCATGACGCTCAGAGCGCTGCCGAAATTTATCGTTCAGATCCTGGCGGCGTGTATTGCGATCTATTACGGCTGTTCTATCCAGATCGTCTCGAATCCCAATCTGCTCAGCGCTGTGCCATATCTCAACCTGGGCTGGCTCTCCGCGCCGGTCACGGTCATCTGGATCGTGGCGATCACAAACGCGGTCAACTTTATTGACGGACTTGACGGGCTTGCCGTCGGCGTGTCGGCGATTTCGACCGCGTCGCTGCTCGTCATCGCGCTGATGGTGTCTGAGAGCAACATCGCGGTCATCCTGGCTGCGCTGCTCGGCGCGTGCCTGGGCTTTATCCCGTACAATTTTAACCCGGCCAAGATCTTTATGGGCGATACCGGTTCGACCTTTCTGGGCTATATTCTGGCCTGCCTGTCGATCCAGGGACTGTTCAAAATGTACGCCATCATTTCGTTTGCTGTGCCGTTTTTGATCCTTGGCGTACCGATCTTTGATATCTGCTTCGCATTCCTGCGCCGCATTGCCAAGGGGCAGAATCCGATGGTCGCCGACCGCGGACATGTCCATCACCGGTTGATCGATATGGGATTTTCGCAGAAGCAATCGGTCGCCATCACCTATCTGATCACGGCGATTCTCGGCCTGTCCGCCGTTGTGCTTACCACCTCCGGCGAGGTGCGCGCGATGATTTTGATTGCCGCCGTGTTTATCGTCGGCGGTATCGGCATGAAGCTCCTGACCTCGCATGCTGCCGAGGAAAAGGGGGACGAGACGCTGCAACAGAGCGAACCGCCGGCGCAAGAGGGCGGCGCTGAAAAGCCGGAGGATGCGCCGGAAGAAACTTCCGCGAAAGAGGACGCAGAGCATGAGTAAACTGAAAGTAATGAGCGTGTTCGGCACGCGGCCGGAAGCCATCAAAATGGCGCCGCTCGTGCTCGAGCTGAAGCGGCGCGAGACGATCGACGCCATCTGCTGTGTCACCGCGCAGCACCGCGAAATGCTCGACTCCGTGATGCAGATTTTTGACCTGAAGGCCGATTATGACCTCAATATCATGGAGCCGCGCCAGACCCTGACAACGATCACGACCAAGGCACTGAACGGCATGGAGCAGGTGATCGAGACGGCGAAGCCCGACCTCATCTTAGTCCACGGCGACACGTCGACGACGTTTGCCGGCGCGCTGGCTGCGTTCTACCATCAGGTTCCGGTCGGCCATGTTGAGGCGGGATTGCGCACCTATGACCGCTATTCGCCCTTCCCGGAGGAAATCAACCGAACTCTGGTCGGCGATATCGCAGCGCTGCATTTTTCTCCGACGAAGGCCAACGCTGAGAACCTGCGGCGTGAAGCTGTGATGGGCGATATTTTTGTCACGGGCAACACCGTCGTCGACGCGATGCGCTACACCGTACGCGATGCGTTCCGCTTCTCGGCTGAGCAGCTCAACGCCGTCGACTGGAGCAAACGCGTCATCGTCATGACCTGTCACCGGCGTGAAAACTACGGCGAGCCGATGCGCGCCATCATGGAGGCCGTCCGGCGCATCATGCTGCGTCATCCCGAGCTGGAGCTTGTCTACCCTGTGCATTTAAGCCCGGTCGTGCGCGAATGCGCGTTCGGTATACTCAGCGACATGCCGAACGTACACCTCATTGATCCGCTCAACGTTGAGGAGATGCACAACCTGATAGCACGCTGCTATCTGGTCATGACCGACTCTGGCGGACTGCAGGAGGAGGCACCCTCGCTCGGCAAGCCGGTGCTTGTCCTGCGCAGGGAGACGGAACGACCCGAGGCCGTCGATGCCGGTACGGTCAAGCTCGCCGGCGTCGAGACAGACGCCATCGTCGCCCTGGCAGAGGAGCTGCTGATCTCCGATGCGGCCTACGCGGCAATGGCGAAGGCCGTCAATCCCTATGGCGACGGCTGTGCCTGCGCACGGATCGCCGATGCGATCGAGTGGAAGTTTGGGCGCCGGCCTGACCGGCCGGTCGATTTTCTTCCTGTATAACGAAAGAAAGAGGGTGGACACATGGCAAACCGATCCAGCGGCATTCGGACGCTGGTGATTGCGCTTGTGTCCGCCCTTGTTTTGGTCGGGCTGATTCTAGCTGCATTTTTCCTGCTGTCTGGTGCGAGGGGCGGGGCGGGGATCACGCTGCCTGAGCAGACACAGCCCGCTGCGCCGCCGGAAGCGGGCAGCGTGGAAGAGGGGCTGTTCCTTGAGGTCACGCCGGAGAATGTCGTCGGTGTGATCGCTACGCTCTCACGCCCGGCGTCGTATCATCAGAACCTGACGCTGACGACCGCGTGGTCAGACGGAAGCGCCGAGCGCACTGCTGAACTCTATGTCAGCGGCGGCCTGGTGCGTGTCGACGTTACAGACGGCGGCACCGTCCGAAGCTGCCTATCGGACGGAAAGACGGCCTATCTGTGGTATCAGGATGACAATATTGTCACCTCGTTTGCGCTGGGCAGCACGCTGACGCTCGACGATCTGATGGGGGTTCCGACCTATGAGGATGTCCTTAAATCCGAGCCTGGCGCTGTCACCGACGCAGGCTTTGTCTCGCTCGCCGACCTTGATGGGCGCAATTGTATCTATGTACAGGTCGCTTCCGACGGCGGTTATGTGGACAGCTATTGGGTGGATGTGGCGACAGGGCTGCTCTGCCGCGCCGACACGGTCAGCGGTGAGATGCTGATTTATCAGCTCCGCGAGACGTTGTCGGAGACGCTGTTGGCATCAGATGAGTTGTTCTCTGCCGCCTTTGTCCTGCCGGACGGCACGGCGCCGTTTTCGTTAGAACAGTAAGAAGGCGAGTGCTGCCAGCAGCGCGATATAGTCCTCTTCGCCGCCGTCGAGCAGAAGGAGAAGCACGATCGCGGCCAACAGCAGATCATCGGTATCAAACTGCCGGGAAAGCAGCGATGTGAGAAATCCCGGCGGTTTTTTTTCGCCCGGCGGGTCAGCATGGCGTGACAGCTCTGCCAAAACAGGCTCCGGCGCGTCCCTTGCCGGGCTGCACGGTTCCGGCGTCTCGCATGTCTCCGGCGCTTCCGGCTCCGGCGCGCGCTGCGGCGTGTCGGAGACCTGCTGGCGGCGGTAGATGCCGTCGGCGCCGCGGATGTACCTTGTATACATCGGCGTAACTCCCTTACGGTTTCTTCTCCAGATTTTTCAGCGCGACGCCCGCAATGTGTGCCATTTTAGCGATTTGGGCGGCGCGATCGATTTTTTCCCTGCGCTCGTGCCGGACAAAGGGGCGCAGCGCGTTGAGCACCGCGGTCTGCCGGCCGCTGTCGCGGCTGGCATCAAGCATTATGCCGACGAGCGAGCGCAGCATCGGGTCTTCCATCGCGCCCGGCGATGAGTCGGCGTTTTCTACCGGTGTTTCCCGCGGTGCGTTCTCGGGTGCCGGCGCGGACGGCGCGCTGTCGCCGCCCAATCCCAGCGTGCGTGCCATCGAGAGGATCTGCTCCATGGCGGACGGGTCGCTGAGAAACGATGTGAGTTTTTCTTCCAGTCCGTCCATCCGGAGCCTCCTATTTCTGATTGAGCTTGCGCACAAGCTCCTGTGCCTCAGGCGTATTCATCAACGGTTCGAGCACTGCGGCCGCAGCGGTCTGGTTGCCGCGTTGGAGCGCGGATGCGGCTTTCCGCAGCGCAGCGCCGCCGTCACGGTTGAGCAGCGAAAGAAGCTGTCTGCCTTCATTGGTGCCAAATACCTTCTGGATGTTTTCCTGATTGATCTGAAATCCGCCAAGTTCCATCCTGTCAACCTCCCATATCCCGGATAGTTCAGTCTATGACGGGGTGGGAAGAAAGGTGAGATATGAAGCTCCTTACTTTTTCTGATTCCCACGGTGCGCTTGAGACGATGTGCGCCTTTGTTCGCGCGGAGCGGCCGGACGTCGTTGTCCATTTGGGCGATCATGCGCGGGATGCCGCTGCGCTTGCGCAGCGCTTCCCGGAGCTGCCGCTGCTGCGCGTCCCGGGCAATTGTGACGGTATCACCGGTTTGCTGGATACCCTGGTACAACAATACGCTGGAGTGACCGTGTTTATGACGCACGGGCACCGTTACGGCGTGAAGCAGGGTCTGCTGCGCCTGAGCCTGGCTGCGCGCGAGATGGGCGCGCAGATTGCGCTCTTTGGTCACACCCACAGGCCGCTTTGCCTGTGCGAGGGCGGCCTGTGGCTGCTCAATCCCGGCTCTTGTCCGGATCATGGCGCTGCCAGCTGCGGTGTGGTCGAGCTGCATGACGGCCAGATCGACTGCCGCCTGCTGACGGTGGAGCGCTGAACCTTAAAGGATCGTGAGCATTGCGGCGGTGCAGATCACCATGCACACGCCGATGACGGCAGTGACGGCGGCCTCAAGCGCGGAGAGAAAGCGCCTCTGGCGGAACCGTACCGCATTGCGCTGCTCATAGGGCGTCAGGTCGAGCGCGGGTCGTTGCGGAAGATAGTCCTTCAGTTCAATGATCGGATGCATGGGTCATTCCTCCTTGTCTTCTGTCCTCATTGTATTCCAAAGAGTGTCCTATAATCCGGACATTATAACAACGAAGAAAGCTATGCAAAGGGCGGATGAGCAAAATGTATAGCGAAAAAACGGCGTTTGGAATTGTCCAAACGCCGTTTTGATACGCTTTTTCAGAGACGATCGGTTTTTGACCATGATCAATGGATGCGCTGTGCGGTTTCTGCGTTTCTCATTGAACCTCGTCCGAAACACACGGTAAATAGGACGGCGCTTTTGCCGTCGTGTCACGCTGTTTCAAATGCGGCGGCGACTTCATTCATAAGCTCGGGGATGGGGAGGTGCTGCGGGCAGATGCGCGCGCAGCGGCGGCAGCCGACGCAGTCAGAAGCGCGCCCACGCCCATTCGTGTGCACATTGTAGTAGTAGTCGCTGTTCCAGTCATGATAGATCCGTTTTGTATTCAGGCATGAGAATAGATCGGGGATCGGGATCTGCTTCGGGCAGCCCGCGACACAGTAGCGGCAGGCCGTGCAGGCGACGGTGTTCTGCCGCTTCAAAACTTCGCGCACGCGCTCGATCGCATCTAGCTCCGGTACGCTGAGCGGCTGAAACGGCTGCATCGCGCGCAGGTTGTCCTTCATCTGCGTCACGTCGCTCATGCCGCTGAGAACCATTTCGACGCCCTCAAAGCCCGCGCAGTAGCGGAGAGCGTAGCTCGCCGCGCTGCTGGAGCCAAGCGCCGCAAAAATCTTTGCTGCCTCATCCGGAAGGTTGGCCAGACCGCCGCCCTTGACCGGTTCCATAACGAACACCGGCTTGCCGAAACGGCGGCAGACCTCGTAGACCGCGCCGCTCTCGATGCTCGGATTGTCAAAGTCGAGGTAGTTGAGCTGGATCTGCACGACTTCGATCTCCGGGTGCTCGGTCAGGATCTGCGCCAGCATATCCGGCTTGTCGTGAAACGAGATCCCAACATGCCGGATGCGCCCCTCGGCCTTCAGCTTAGCCGCAGCCTCATAGGCATGGAGCCGCTGAAATTTCGCATAAACCTCTGCCGTCTGCGAGTGCATCAGATAGCAGTCGAAATAGTCCACACCGACAGCGGCGAGCTGTGTCTCGAACAGCTCAAAAATCTCCGCTTCTGAGTTGAAGCAGCTTCCAGAAAGCTTATCAGTCAGGCAAAATGAATCGCGCGGATAACGCCGAACCAGCGCGTCACGCAGCGCAGTCTCGCTTTTTCCGCCGAGGTAGACATGCGCTGTGTCGAAATAACGGAAGCCTGCGCCCAAATAACAGTCGACCATGCGCGCAAACTCCGCCAGATCGACCTCGCTGTCCGGGCCGTCCACCATTGGCAGACGCATGCAGCCAAAGCCAAGCTTGCTCAAAGCGCTGTGCCTCCTGTCTCGTCCGCGCCCCAGGCACGTGCGAGTGCAACGGCCTTTTTCCATTTTGTATAGAGCGCCTGCCGTGCTTCCTGCGTCATCGCGGGCGTGAATTCGCGCTCGGACTTCCGGATGCGGGACAGCTCGTCCGTGCCGCTCCAAACGCCTGCGGCCAGACCGGCGAGATAGGCCGCGCCAAGCGCCGTCGTCTCGACGTTTTCCGGGCGGTTGACCGGGATGGCCAGCAGGTCGGACTGGAACTGCAGCATAAAATCGCTGACACATGCGCCGCCGTCGACGCGCAGTTCACGGATGGGAACGCCTGTGTCAAGGTTCATGGTGTCGACTAGGTCGCGCACCTCGTAGGCGATGGACTCGAGCACGGCGCGGCAGAGCGCAGCCTTGCCCGAGCCGCGTGTCAGTCCGAAAAAGCCGCCGCGTGCCGCCGCGTCCCAGTACGGCGCGCCAAGTCCAGTGAAGGCAGGTACGAAATAGACGCCCTGGTTATCTGCAAGCGTCTCGGCCTGTAGATCGCACTCATGCGCCGTGCCGATGACGCCGCAGGCGTCGCGCAGCCATTGGATCGCGGAGCCGGCGTTGAACGCGCTGCCCTCAAGCACATAGGATGTTTTGCCGCCAATGGACCAGCCGACGGTGGAGAGCAGGCCGTTGGAGGAGCGGACGCTCTTTGAACCGATGTTCATCAGCGTAAAGCAGCCGGTTCCGTAGGTGTTTTTCGCCATGCCCGGCTCAAAGCAGGCCTGCCCGAACAGCGCGGCCTGCTGGTCACCCGCTGCGCCGCAGATCGGGATGCCGGCCAGCGCGCTTAGCCCGCCGAGTCCCGGCGCGACCTTGCCATAAGGCTCGCTGTTGCCAACAGGCCGCGGCAGCATCGCCGTTGGGATACCGAGCGCGCGGCAGATATCCTCGTTCCAGTCGAGCCGGTCAAGGTCAAAGAGCATTGTACGCGAAGCATTGGAGTAGTCCGTGACATGAGCCTTTCCGCCGGTCAGGTTCCAGATCAGCCAGGCGTCGACGGTGCCGAACAGGATCTCGCCGCGCGCTGCGCGCTCACGCAGACCCGGATGTGCATCCAGCAGCCATTTGATTTTCGTACCGGAAAAATACGGGTCGATGATCAAGCCGGTCTTTTGGTGGATATAGTCCCGCATCCCGTCGCGCTCTAACTGCTCGCAGATCGCGGCAGTGCGGCGGCACTGCCAGACAATGGCGTTACAGACGGGCTTGCCTGTGACCTTGTCCCAGAGGATCGTCGTCTCCCGCTGGTTCGTGATGCCGATGCAGGCGATGTCGGTGGGAGACAGACCGCTTTTTTCAAAAGCCTCAGACATGGCGAGCATCTGGGTGGAGAGGATCTCCGCCGGATCGTGCTCGACCCAGCCGGGCCGGGGGTAGTGCTGCTCGAGCGGATACTGCGCCTTGGTCACAATGGAGCCGCTCCGGTCAAAGATGATGGCGCGTGAGCTGGTGGTGCCCTGGTCAAGCGCGAGGACGTAGCCGTCCATTTCGATCACTTCCTTGTAAAATCTACTTTATAGTTTGACAAAAATGCGGTATAATGTCAACCAGAAATAAAGGAGGCGGCGCCAAATGACAGAGTTTTATCTCGATTCCGCGGGCAAGGGAAAGATCCACTGCGGCTCATGGGAGCCAGAGGGTGAGCTGCGTGCGATCGTGCAGATTGTTCACGGCATCGCCGAGCACATCGGCCGCTATGACGAGTTCGCGCGGTTCCTGAATGCACACGGTATTTTAGTCGTGGCAGAGGATCACATGGGTCACGGCGGATCTGTCTCAGACGGCTGCATTGAGGGCTACTTTTACGGCGGCTGGGACGCCGTGGTCAAGGACGTCTATGCATTGACCAAGCGCACCCGACAGCTCTGGCCGAACGTGCCATACTTCATCTTGGGTCACAGCATGGGCTCATTCCTGACCCGCACATATTTGTTCCGTTACCCGGACAGCGGGATTTCCGGCGCGATCATCTCCGGTACCGGCTGGCAGAAGCCGGTCATGCTGACCATCGGCATCGGCGTGTGCGACATGGAGTCGAAGCGCTTCACAGATACCGGCCGCAGTCCGCTGATCCAGAGTCTGATCTTCGGTGCGTACAACCGGCAGTTCCCGGATGCGCGTACGCCGAACGATTGGATCTGCTCCGTGCCCGAGGTCGTGGACGCGTATGAGGCTGACCCGAAGTGCGGCTTTGTACCGACCATCGGCCTTGCGCGCGATATGCTGCTCGGCATCCGCATGATCCAAAAGCGCGCCAACCTCGAGAAGATGAAAAAGGATCTGCCTGTGTTTTTCTTCGCCGGCGCGCACGACCCAGTCGGCGCGAGCGGAAAGGGCGTCGAGCGTACCGCGAAGGAATTTAAAAAGGCAGGCATGAAGGATGTTGCCTGTAAGCTCTATCCTGAAGGCCGCCATGAAATGCTCAATGAGTCGAACAAACAGGAGGTCTTTTCCGACATCCTCGATTGGCTGGAATCAAAGCTGTAAAGTCCGGATTATTGGACATGATCTGCGGTATACTCTGACCATACCAACAAGAAAGCGGGTGTGGTCATGGGCGTCAAATTCCGTTATGTCGCAGGTCATGTAGAAGCATACGACTGCGCGGGCAACTTCCTGTTCTCGGCGGACAATGAGCCGGAAGCCTACGCAATGCTGGAGGAAGAATGAAAAATTTCAAGGCGGTTCTGAGCTATGACGGAACGCGTTACCGCGGCTGGCAACGGCAGGGGAACACGACCAATACGATCCAGGGGAAGATTGAGGCCGTGCTCTCCCGACTGCTTGGCGCGCCGGTCGAGGCCGCAGGCAGCGGCCGAACGGATGCCGGCGCGCACGCAATGGGGCAGGTCGTGAGCTTTCGTGCGGAGACAGAGCTGTCGGCGGATGAGATCCTACATGGTCTGCGAACGTATCTCCCCACGGATATCGGTGCGCTTTCGGTCATGGACGCGCCACCGCGCTTTCACGCGCGGCTGTCCGCGCGGAGCAAGACGTATTGCTACCGCATCTGGAACTCCGACGTGCCGAACGTGTTTGAGCGGAATTACCTCTGGCATATGCCGGCACCGCTGGATGTGGACGCGATGTGCGAAGCAGCGATTCCGCTGCTCGGCACGCACGATTTTGCAGCCTTCTGCACGTCGCACGGAAAGAAGAAGTCGACCGTTCGGACGATCATGGCGCTGAAGATAGAGCGCATGGGCGAGGAAGTCCGCCTGACGGTCACGGGCGACGGCTTTTTGTACAATATGGTGCGCATCCTGACCGGAACGCTGGTCGAGGTGGGGCTGGGGCAGCGCGAAGCCGCTTCCGTGGAGCGGGCGCTTGTCTCGCTGGATCGGCAGCGATCCGGTTCGACCGCGCCGGCGCAGGGTCTTTGCCTGATGGAGGTAGTCTATTGAATATCCAGATCTTCGGGACAAGCAAGTCCTTCGATACAAAAAAAGCCGAGCGCTGGTTTAAAGAGCGCAGGATCAAGTTCCAGTCGATCGATCTTGCGAAATACGGCATGTCGGGCGGGGAATTTGACAGCGTACTGCGCGCCGTCGGAGGTGTCGACAGCCTGATCGACTGGGACGCCAAGGCACCGGAGATCGACCTGATGCGCTATATGGACGACGCTGCGGCCAAAGAGGACAAGCTCTTTGACAATCAGAAGCTCATCAAAGCGCCCGTTGTCCGCAACGGCAGACAGGCCACCGTCGGCTATCGCCCTGATGTTTGGGAGACGTGGACGTGAGCCTGTTGCCGGGCGCTGGCCAGATTCCCGGAATCGTATGTTCCATCAGCATCCCGATCCCAAGCGCAGGCACGGCAAGCAGACGGATCACATGTCCCGCCGCTGCGCATCTGTCCTTGGTTTCGCGAGAATCGACTGATTTGGTGCCGATCGCCTTGCGTTTCGGCCGCGCTGCCACGATTCTCTCTGCTTTTTCAATGGATATAGCGATCTTTTACTGAAAAAACGCCTCGGTTCGGCAAGCCCGAACCGAGGCGCATTTGTTTTATAGCTGATACGTTAAACGCCGTTTTCTCCGCGGCGAACGAGCTGCTCGTACTTCTCCTTGGATTCCTCCTCAGCCTTCTCAAACAGCGCGCCGGCGCGATCCGGGAAGGCGAGCTTGAGCGAGCTGTAGCGAACTTCGCTCATGATATAGTCGATATAACTGCCCTTCGGCGCTTTAGAGTCGAGCTGGAACGGCTTCTCCTTGCGCGGATCGTAGCGGAACAGGAACCAGTAGCCTGCCTCGACGGCGCGCTTCATGGTCTCCATCGACTTCCCCATACCTGCCTTGGCGCCGTGGTTGATGCAGGGAGCGTATGCGATGACGATCGATGGGCCATCGTAGCTCTCCGCCTCGCGGATCGCCTTGAGCGTCTGATTGTAGTCTGCACCCATGGCGACCTGTGCGACATAGACGTAGCCATAGGTCATGGCGATCTGCGCGAGATCCTTCTTCTTCGTCTCCTTACCGGCGGCGGCAAACTGAGCCACCGCGCCAGTCGGAGTCGACTTCGAGGACTGGCCGCCGGTGTTGGAATAGACCTCGGTATCGAACACGAAGATGTTGACGTTCTCACCAGAGGCCAGAACATGGTCAAGACCGCCGTAGCCGATATCATAGGCCCAGCCGTCGCCGCCAAAGATCCACATGGACGGCTTGGTCAGCAGATCCGCATTCGCGACGATCTCGCGCGCATAGCCGCACGCCTCGCACGGGCACTTCTTACCATTTTTGAGCCAGTTCTCCTCGAATGGCGTGCCGGTATAGTCGCGTTCACCGGCGGCCTTGCACAGCGCGAGCAGCTTTTCGCCGGCGGTTCTTGATCCCTCGGCGTCTTCCATCTTGTCGAGCCAATCCTGGGCGGCCGCAGCGATCTCCTCGTCGCAGTAGGGAACTGCGATCAGCTTACGGGCAATGTCGGCCATACGCGCACGGCGCTGCTTCATTGCGATCGTCTCGCCGAGACCATACTCGGCGTTATCCTCGAACAGGGAGTTCGACCATGCCGGGCCACGTCCTGCCTTGTTGACGGTGTACGGGGTGGACGGCGCAGAGCCGCCCCAGATGGACGAGCAGCCGGTGGCGTTCGCAATGAACATCCGGTCGCCGAAGAGCTGCGTGACGAGCTTGGCGTACGGCGTCTCGCCGCAGCCGGCGCAAGCGCCGGAAAACTCAAACAGCGGCTGACGGAACTGCGAGCCTTTGACAGTCGAGGCATCAAACGGGAGCTGTTTTTCTGCCACATTTTGGAATGCGTAATCATAGCGCGCCTGCGCCTCACGGCTGATCGGGACAAGCTTGAGCGCCTTCTCCTTGGCAGGGCACACGTTGACGCAGGAGCCGCAGCCCGTGCAATCAAGCGCAGAGATCTGGATCGAGAAGCTCAGACCGTCGACGCCCTTTCCGACCATCGGTTTAGACTTCGTGCCCTCGGGCGCGTCGGCCAGCTCGGCCTCGTTCATGGCAAACGGGCGGATGACCGCGTGCGGGCAGACGTAGGAGCAGAAGTTGCACTGGATGCAGTTTTCAGGCAGCCACTCCGGCGCAACGGCGGAGATACCGCGCTTCTCATAGGCTGCAGTGCCGGCCGGCAGCGTACCGTCAGCGAGCTTCATGAGCTTCGAGACGGGGATCGTGTCGCCGGTCATGGCGTTGGCGGGGACGAGCACGTCGTCGAGGAACTGCTTCATCTCGGGGTCGTCACAGGCGAGGCCGGCAGCCGCGCCTTCGTCGGCGGCGTTCTTCCAGCTCTCCGGGATCTCGAGCTTGACGAGGTTGGCAAGACCCGCGTCGACCGCGGCCTTGTTCTTGGAGACGACGTCCTCGCCCTTGTGACCATAGGTCTTGACGATGGCGTCTTTCATATATTGCTCGGCGTCGTCGATCGGAATGATGTTCGCCAGCTTGAAGAACGCGGCCTGCAGGATCATGTTGAACTTGTTGCCGAGACCAAGCTCCTGGCCGAGCTTTGCAGCGTCAACGGTGTAGACCTGAATGTCGTTGT
Organism: uncultured Oscillospiraceae bacterium; assembly: GCA_964544345.1. Taxonomy (GTDB): domain Bacteria; phylum Bacillota; class Clostridia; order Oscillospirales; family Oscillospiraceae; genus CAKTOF01. Next base: position 151 of record CAZJBT010000028.1, on the reverse strand, counting down.
TCGCGATATAACGCTTCGCATCGGCCGGCAGTACCTGCCCGAGCTGCTCGACGTCATAGCCGCAGTTGATCAGGAAGGTGCCGCCCGGCTTGAGATCCTGCGCCATTGGATACGTCTCAAGATAAGAGGCCTGGTGACAGGCGACAAAATC
>CAZJBT010000027.1:0-18985 GCA_964544345.1 uncultured Oscillospiraceae bacterium | reverse complement strand
CGGACTGGCGGCTTCACGCTGGTGGAGCTGATCGTGGTCATCGCGATCCTGGCCATCCTGGCCGGCGCCGGCACCGTGGCCTATTCCGGCTACGTCAAGCGCGCCAATAAGGCCGTGGATCAGCAAACCGTGGCGGATTTGATCTACGCCGCCCAACTGGCCGATTACGCCGATCCCAGCCTGTTTGGGGAGAACGGGAACGCCATTATTGCGATGACCGATACGGGAACCACGGTGGTGAGCGACGCGTATGTATCTGCCATTGAGGACGCGGTGGGCGACCTGTCAGCCGTTCGCCTGACCTATACCGGCTGGGGCGGAGCGATCAGCAGCAGTGTGATGCAGACGGCGATGACGAATTTAGCGGGCTATCGTTCACTGGCGGCCGCCGGTTATACCGCCAGCTATGCGAATAATATCGACGCGCTACTGCAACTTTGCATTTTGAGAACAGCTCGAACAAAAATGCAACCAAGAGGAATCTAACTGTTAATGTCCATTAACGGGTCGCAATATGAAAGAAGGTGTGGGCGCATCAGAGGCTCCTTTCCCATGATCAGCGGATCGTGAAGAAAATAAAAAACCGGCAAGCGCCAAAATGCGCTTGCCGGTTTTTGTAACATCGAAAGGCAATAGACAAATCCCGAATGCATTCGCATTCGGGATTTTTGGTGCGGCTGACGGGACTTGAACCCACACGCCCATTCAAGCACTAGCACCTCAAGCTAGCCTGTCTGCCAATTCCAGCACAGCCGCACATCGAAATAAGCTTGCAGCTTGAACGAGCAGAATTGATTATATCGGAAAAATTCGGATTTGTCAACTGCTTTTTGCCGCCTTCTTCGGGAATCTTTTTATATTGCGAAACAAGGCCAAATCTGTTATGATAAGCATAACTTGCGCGCATCCGGTTCGCGCTTTGGGGTTGGAGGGGAGCTTTCATGCCGCGATTTTTCTTGGATCCAGCGCTGCTCGGTGGTTCCTCCGTCCTGCTCACCGGTGCCCATGCGAACCATGCGAAGGTGCTTCGTCTCCGTACGGGCGACGCCGTCACACTCTGTGACGGCCGCGGAACCAACTACACCGGCGTGATCGAATCCGCCGCGCCGGAGCGCTACAGCGTCCGGCTGGAGCGCGCTGCACCCTGTCCGGCAGAACCCACCGCCGCTGTTGCCGTCTTTATGGCGTTTGCCAAATCCGATAAATTCGAGCACGTGATCCAAAAGGCCACCGAGTTGGGCGCGTCAGAGATCATCGGCTTCCCTTCCGCCCGCTGCGTCGCGCGGCCGGACGAACGCATCGCGAAAAAGCTGGAGCGCTGGCAAAAGATCGCGCGCTCCGCCGCGGAGCAGTCCGGGCGCGGCATTGTGCCGCATGTCTCAGCCGTCGGATCCTACGCCGCCGCGCTCGCGCAGGCGAAGCAGGCGGAGCTGCCGCTGTTTTTCTACGAAAACGAACATACCGTCTCTCTCCGCAGCGCACTTGGCGCCGATGTGCCGCGCACCGTCAGCCTCATGACCGGGCCGGAAGGCGGCTTCGAGACAGCTGAGGTCAAACAGGCCGAGCTGGCCGGCATGACCGTCTGCTCACTTGGGCCGCGCATCCTGCGCTGCGAGACGGCGCCGCTCTGCGCGCTGAGCGCGGTACTTTTTGCCGCCGGCGAGATGTAACTGAATTTCACCCGTCCAGGGAAAAGGACTGAATCGTTCATGGCAAAAAACAAAGCAAGATCCGTTTCGCCCCACGAAAATGACGATACGGTTGTCTATAAGGTAATGGCTGCAGTGGTGGCCGCTTGTGCCGGCATCTGCGCGCTCATTCGCGTCAAGGCCGTCTACAGCGTCGCCGGCTCCATGATGCGCGTCTACAATGGGCTGCTCTGGGGCGTGTGGATCTGCGCCGCGCTCGCCGTGGTCTGCGGTCTTGCCTGTGCGCTGCTGCGCCGCCGCAAGGGCTGGTGCTATGTATTGGGCTTTGTCTGCGCGGTGAGCCTGCTCTCTTGTGTCAGTTGTCTCGCGCTCCGCATTTTCTGGATCGACGCCGCAAGCGGCTGCTATTACCTCTGGGTCGCAGCCGCGCTGCTCTACAGCCTATATCTGCTCTACCAGCGCGAATTTTTCGTGGTCGCACTGCTGACCGCGGCTGCAGGCGCCGTATTCTACATGCTCAGCCGCATCGGAAGCTCAGCACTATCCATCGCCGCCGTCTGTGTGCTCTTCGCGCTTTCGATCCTCGCTACAGTCCTCACCTTCCTGACGGCTCGCGCCGACGGGAAGCTGCATCTCGGCAAGCGCACCTTCCAGCTCTTCAATTCCGGCTTTGCGCCGCTGCCGCTCTATCTCGCCAGCGCGCTCTGGCCGCTGTGCGCCATCGCTGCGCTCATACTTGGCAGCGCTTTCGCATACTACTGCATCTATGCCGCCATTGGCTGCGCACTCATCGCCGTGTGCTATTACACCATCAAGCTGATGTAACACACAGCGCGCAAAACAACTGCGCCTGACGGGTCTGTACCCGTCGGGCGTTTTCAAAGGGTGATCTTTTTTGGAATTCAAACTTGGCATCGACGTCGGCTCGACGACCGTCAAGGTCGTCGTGCTCTCTGAGGAAAACGAGCTGCTCTACCGCAGCTATGAGCGCCACTTCTCGCAGGTGCGCGAAAAGACATGCGAGCTGCTTCAGGGCGCACGGGAGATCATTGGGGCTTCCCCTGTCCGCGCTGTCGTCACCGGCTCGGCCGGTCTCGGCATGGCGTCGTCCGCCGGCGTCGACTTTGTGCAGGAGGTCTTTGCGACTGCAGAAGCCGTCGGCACCTTCCTGCCTGGAACCGACGCCGTCGTCGAGCTGGGCGGCGAGGATGCGAAGATCATTTTCTTCGGCGGCACGCTCGAAGAGCGCATGAACGGCTCGTGCGCCGGCGGCACCGGCGCGTTCATCGACCAGATGGCCACATTGATGAACGTCACCGCCGACGAGCTGGATGAGCTTTCGCTCCACTATGAGAAAATTTATCCGATCGCCTCGCGCTGCGGCGTCTTCGCCAAGAGCGATATCCAGCCGATCCTCAACCAGGGCGGCCGCAAGGAGGACGTTGCAGCGTCCATCTTCCAGGCGGTCGTCGACCAGACCATTGCCGGCCTCGCACAGGGTCGCGAGATCGCGGGTCAGGTCGTGTTTCTCGGCGGTCCGCTCCACTTTCTCAAGGGTCTGCGCGCCCGCTTCCAGGAGACGTTGCAGCTCGATGATTCCCATGCCATCTTCCCTGCCGACGGCGACTGCTATGCCGCCATCGGCGCGGCGCTGTGCGCCAAGGGCTATGAGCCGATCACGTTCGGCGAGCTATACTACAAGCTCGAATCCTCCGTCGGCGACCGCGGTCTGACCGAGACGCTGCCGCCGCTGTTTGAATCGCAGAGAGAGTATGACGAATTCTGCGCCCGTCACAACGCCAACGCGCCATCTGCGGCCGATATCGCATCCTATACCGGCCGCGCTTGGCTCGGCGTGGATGCCGGCTCGACCACGACCAAGCTCGCGCTTATTGACGAAACAGGCGGCCTGCTCTATACATACTACGCGTCGAATAAGGGCAACCCCGTCTCCGTCGTGCTCGAACAGCTCCAGAAGATCTACGCGCTCTGCGGCGACCGCATCACGATCGCCGGCGCGGCTGCCACCGGCTACGGCGAGGATCTCATCAGCGCCGCGTTCCGGTTCGACATGGGACTCGTCGAGACGATGGCGCATTACACCGCCGCGAGCGCCTTCTCCCCGGATGTCGACTTCATCATCGATATCGGCGGACAGGATATGAAATGCTTCAAAGTCCGCAACGGCGCGATCGATTCCATTATGCTCAACGAGGCGTGTTCGTCCGGCTGCGGCTCGTTCATCGAGACGTTTGCCCGCGCGCTGGGCTATGAGATCGCGGACTTCGCCAAGCTTGGCCTGTTCGCGCCGCACCCGGTCAACCTCGGCTCGCGCTGCACCGTTTTCATGAACAGCTCAGTCAAGCAGGCGCAGAAGGACGGCGCAACGGTGGAGGACATCTCTGCCGGCCTGTCGATCTCCATCGTCAAAAACGCGGTCTACAAGGTCATCCGCGCCGCTTCGGCAGACGATCTCGGCAAGCATATCGTCGTACAGGGCGGCACATTCCATAATGACGCTGTGCTCCGCGCGTTTGAGCTGGAGATGGGTCGCAACGTCACGCGGCCGACCATCGCCGGCATCATGGGCGCCTACGGCGCGGCGCTCTATGCAAGACGCCGCTGCCCCGAGCGCTCCACGATCCTCTCGGCCGAGGAATTGAGCCTCTTCTCCCACACGGCAAAGCCGATCACCTGCAAAGGCTGCACGAACCACTGCGCGCTCACCGTCAACACCTTCGCCGGCGGCCGCCGTTTCATCTCCGGCAACCGCTGCCAGAAGCCGCTCGGCGGCAAGGACGAGACCATGCCGGATCTCGCACGCATCAAGTACGATATTCTGCGCAGCTATGAGTCCCAACCGGGCGAGCGCGGCCGCATCGGCATCCCCATGGGGCTGAACATGTACGAAAACCTGCCGTTCTGGCACACGCTGTTCACCAAGCTCGGTTTCGAGGTCGTGCTCAGCGAAGAATCGTCGCGCGCACTGTATGTCAAGGGTCAGCAGACCATCCCGTCGGATACTGTCTGCTATCCGGCCAAGCTGATGCACGGCCATATCATGAGCCTGCTCGACCAGGGGGTAGACGCGATCTTCTACCCCTGCGGCTCGTACAATTTCGACGAGCATATCGGCGACAACAACTACAACTGTCCCGTCGTCGCCTACTATCCCGAGCTGCTCGCGGCCAACATGCCGCAGCTCAAAAACGTCAAATTCCTGTATCCCTACGTCGGTCTGCACCGGCGCAAGGACTGCGAAAAATTCCTGAAGGAGTATTTCGCGCGTCAGGTGTTCTTTATCCCGTCCGACCTGACGGCGGCAGCCGTGCGCATGGCCTATCAGGCGTACGACGACTACCGCCGGCGCATCCACGATAAGGGGCGTGAAATCATTGACTATGCCCGCGCCAACGGTAAGCGCATCCTGGTGCTCGCCGGCCGGCCATACCACATCGACCCGGAGATCTGCCACGGTATCGACGAGTTGGCCGCGTCCTACGGCTTCTGCGTCCTGACCGAGGACGCCGTCTCCTCCGAGCTGGGGTACGAGCCGCGCCACGTGCTCAACCAGTGGTCGTACCACTCGCGCATGTATAACGCCGCGCGCTACGTCTGCACGCAGCCCGACATGGAATTCGTGCAGCTCGTCTCATTTGGCTGCGGAACCGACGCGATCACGACCGACGAGCTGCGTGAGATCCTCGAGTCGCACGGCAAGCTCTACACCCAGCTCAAAATCGACGAAATCACCAATCTTGGCGCTGTCCGCATCCGCCTGCGCAGCCTGATGGCCGCCATTGACGCCCGTGAGGGCAAATGATCCGCGTTGAAAGCGCGGTAATTCAAGCAAGGACTGATTGCATATCATGGCTCAACTTATTTACGATGAAACCGGCCGTCTGCTCTTCACCGAGGAGATGAAGGAGGAGTATACGCTCCTTATTCCGCAGATGCTGCCCATCCACTTCGGCATGTTCAAGAAGTGTCTCGACCTTGAGGGCTACCACACGGCGCAGCTCAACAACGACTCGCGCGCCGTCGTGGACACCGGCCTGAAATATGTACACAACGACACCTGCTATCCCGCTCTGCTCGTCATCGGCCAGCTCATTGACGCGGTGACAAACGGAGGCTACGACCCGCACAAGGTCGCCCTGCTCATCACGCAGACCGGAGGCGGCTGCCGCGCGTCAAACTACATCCATCTGCTGCGCAAGGCGCTTTCTAAGGCCGGGCTGGAGTATGTGCCCGTCGTCTCGCTCAACCTCTCAGGGCTGGAAAAAAACCCCGGCTTCTCGCTCTCGGTCGGGCTCCTGCTCCGTCTGGTCTACTCGGTCTACTACGGCGATATGCTCATGTGGCTGGCCAACCAATGCAGGCCATACGAGGTCGTTCCGGGCACGACGGACGCGCTGGTCGAGGCATGGAAGGATCGCCTGGTCAACGGCTTTGACGAGCGCGGCAGCATGCGCCGCAAGGCCTTCCGCCGCAATCTCGCCGCCATCGCCGCCGACTTTCACGCCATCGAACGCACCGGCGAGAAAAAGACGCCAGTTGGCATCGTCGGCGAAATCTTCGTCAAGTATTCCTCGCTCGGCAACAATAACCTGGAGGAATTTCTGCTCTCCGAGGGCGCAGAGCCGGTCGTGCCAGGCCTGGCCGACTTTTTGATCTTCAAGGTCGACAACCGTAGCGTCGACGTCGATCTCTACGGCGGTAAGTGGGGCAAGAAAGCGGCGATGAACCTCGCCGAAAAGTACGCCGGCGCGCTCCAGCACGATCTGATCGACGCAGTGTCGAAGTATCCGGAATTCCGCGTGATGAAGCCGTTCTCGCACCTGAAGGAAGGCGTTAAGGGCTACCTCGGCTATGGCAACAAAATGGGCGAGGGCTGGCTGCTGACCGCGGAGATGCTCGATCTCATCGAGCTTGGCGTACCAAACATCATCTGCACACAGCCGTTCGGGTGTCTGCCGAACCACGTCGCCGGCAAGGGCATGATTCGCAAAATCAAGGATGAGCACCCAGACTCCAACATCGTCGCCATTGACTATGACCCAAGCGCGACGCGCATCAATCAGGAAAACCGCATCAAATTGATGCTCGCCAATGCGCAGCGCATCCAGAAACACGAGGAGCTGCAGGAAACAGTTCCGGTCTGACGCATATTTCCTACCCCCTGTCCCATAGGATTTGGACAGGGGGTGTTTTCTTGTCCAGACGCCGTTCCATTCTCTACAGCGCGCTGCTGCTGACCGCCGCGAACCTTGCCATGCGCGTGGTGAGCATGATGTTCCAGGTCTATCTCTCGCGGCAGGTCGGCGCGGCAGGCATCGGCCTGCTGCAGCTTACGATGACGGTCGGCACGCTCGCCATCACCATCGGCACATCAGGCGTGCGCGTGGCCTCAATGTACCTGTGCGCCGAGGAGCACGGCCGAAAGCGCTCCGGCGGCGTCAAGCGCGCCATGACGAACTGTATCATTTACGGCCTGATCGTCTCAAGCGCCGCAGGCGCGGCCGTCGTCGTTTTCTCCGGGTACATCGCCCGGGTCTGGATCCTTGACGTGCGCGCCGCATCCAGCCTGAAAATCATCGGACTGTTTCTGCCGGTATCGTGTCTATGGGGCGTGATGGGCGGCTACTTTACCGCAGTCGGGAAGATCGGGCGGCTCGTCGCCGTCGAGATCGCCGAGCGGCTCGTCTCCATTTTGATCACCATTGTATTGCTGCTCACTTGGGTGGGCGGTGACACAGAGCGCGCCTGCTGCGCCATCGTCGGTGGGAGCAGTCTGGCCTCGACGCTTTCGCTCGTGCTGATCTGGGCGCTGTATCTGCACGACCGGCGGCAGATGGGCCGTGTCCCGCGGGATCTGCACATGGGTCACCGGCTGATCCGGCTCGCCGTCCCGCTTGCGCTCAACGAGTATCTGCGCTCCGGCCTGTCCACGCTCGAGCACCTGCTGATTCCGCGCGGGCTATCACGCGCGAGCGGCTCGTATGAGCAGTCCATCTCCGCCTACGGTGCGATCCACGGCATGGTCTTTCCCGTGTTGATGTTCCCGGCCTGCGTGCTCTATTCGCTCTCCGACCTGCTCGTGCCGGAGCTGGCCGGTTGCACTGCTGCCGGGCGCGGCGGGCGCATTCGCTATCTGACGAACCGATGCCTGCGCATGGCGCTGCTGTTCGCCTGCGCCTGCGCGGGCGTGATGTACTGCGCAGCCGCGCCGCTGGGACAGCTCCTGTACCGCTCTGATGAGGCCGGACATTATCTTCTTCTCTTTGCCCCTCTCGTGCCGATGCTCTACCTCGACGCGATCGTTGATGGAATGCACAAAGGGCTTGGCCAGCAGGTTCAGTGCGTGCGCTACAACACCATCACCAGCCTGCTCGACGTGCTCTTACTGATCTTCCTGCTGCCGCGCTGCGGCATCGGCGGATACTTTTTCAGCTTTACTGCGTCGCATGCCGTCAACTTCTACCTGTCCATCGCGCGGCTGCTCAAGGTGACAGGCTACAGTCCATCGCTGCGCTTCACGCTCAAGGCGGCCTTCTGCACGCTCGCAGCCGGTGCCGCAACGCTGCTGTTCGCGTCCGGCTTCCCTGTGGCGTCGCTGCTCGGCGCGGTCTTGCTCTATGGCGGAGCGTACCTTGGCATGTTTTCGGCGCTCGTCTTTCTCACCGGCGCGCTGCGCAAAGAGGACGCCCGCTGGCTGCTCAGCGCACTCCGCCCAAACAGCAGCGCCGCACAGGGATGAAAAGCAGGCGTCTTTGCGGCCAAACACGCAGTAATAAAGACCCCGGGCGGATATTGTTCGCCCGGGGTCTTGTTCAGGGTCGCTCCGCCGCTGTGGCGATGGTCAAATCAGCCAGCAATCGCACTGTGAGCGGGATGACAGCCTCATCAATGTCAAATCCGCCGTTGTGGTGTGCGGCCGCAATCGGCGTGCCGTACATCAGCTCCGCTGCCTTGCCGCCGCGGGACTGCACATGACGCATCATCAGCGCGACGTCCTCGCACGCGCCGAAATATGCGCTCGGCTCCACGCGCGTGATGCCCCCGGTCTGCGGCGCATGCGCCTGAATGAACTGCACCAGCACCGGGTCGCTGTCGGCGCTCTCTCCGCGCACCACCAGCTCCTTCTCGCAGGTGCATCCGTACATCTCCGCTGCCGCACGCCAGACACGGTCGGCTGATTCCTCCATATATGCGTTGATCTCCGTGGTCAGCCCGCGTGTCTCGATCCAAAGCTCCGCCTGATCCGGCACGACATTGCGTGCGCTGCCGGCGCGGAACACGCCGACATTGATGCGGCTCGCGCCGTCGCCGTGGCGCGGAATCGCGAGCAGGTTCAGCGTCGCGCAGGCCGCGGCGGCCAGCGCATTGTGCCCTTCCTGCGGGCTGGTGCCGGAGTGCGCGCTCTTGCCGAAAAAGTGCAGGTTGAATTTCGACGTCGCCAGGATCCCCGTACAGCCCGCCGCGATCACGCCGGTCTCCATCAGATGCAACCCCACATGGCCGCCGAAAAAATAGTCCACATCATCGAGAAGTCCAGCGCCGACCATACTGGCCGCGCCGCGCATGATCTCCTCCGATGGCTGGAATAATATCTTGACCCGGCCGCACAGCTCCTCGCGGCGGCATTGCAGCAGCAGCGCTGTACCAAGACCGATCACCGCATGCGCATCGTGCCCGCAAGCGTGCATCTGGCCGTCATGACAGGAAGCGAATCCCTCTGCCGCAGGCCGATGCGCGGACGCCTTGCTCTCCGTCACCGCCAGTGCGTCGATGTCCACGCGCAGCGCTACCGTAGGCCCTGGCTTCGTGCCTTCGATGACCGCCATGCAGCCGGTATAACCGCCCGCGAGACGCGCCAGGATATCCGGATCCGCGCCCTCGGCCTCTGCGCGCGCGAGCGCCGCAGCGTCCGCAGCCGCATCGGGGAGCTGGCCGCGCACGGAATGGATCTGCGGCCCGTATTCTACCCGTATGCCCGCCTGCTGCATCCGGGCGATCAATGCCGCCGTGGTTCGGTATTCCGTCCAGGCAAGCTCCGGATGTTTGTGAAAATCGCGCCGCAGCGCGATCAGATCACACATAAGCGCATCGTGATTCAGGTTGTCCATTCAAGATCTTCCTTTCCAGATAAAGGGCGCCGCCACCGGCACACAGGTATGGGGCGCGATCGCTCTTCGTTTTTATCATATGGATTTTGCGGAAAATGTCAATTATTTTCCGCGCCGCGCGTTGACACCCGCGCGCCGCGATGCTAGGATAGACTCCAGTATAGACCATAGTCTAAAAAGGAGGCGGCGCTATGCTTCATACGCCTGATGCGCTGAGCATCTCGCTCGATATCGGCGAGGCCATGCTCCGCAGCGGCGCAGACGTGCACCGCGTCGAAGATACCATTCTCCGCATCAACCATGCCTATGGAGCGCAGCAAATCGTTGAAGTCTTCACCATCAATTCACTGATCCTCGTCACGATCGATCATGGCGTCGGCAGCCGCACCGAGAGCCGACGCGTCTTCACTTATGCAAATGACCTGGCCCGGTTGGAGGCGCTCAACGACCTTTCCCGCCGAATCTGCCGCGAGACGCCGCCGCCCGCGCAGGTCAGCGCCGCCATAGAAGCGATCGACGCGCCGCCGCAGCGCGCCGACCGGCTTTGGGTCGGTCTTGGTTATCTGCTGGGCGCTGGCAGCTTCTGCGTCTTTTTCGGCGGCTCCCTGGCCGACGCGGCATTCGCAGCGCTGATCGGTGCGCTGCTGTGGCTCTCCGACCAAACGCTCCGGCTCTATCTGCCGAACCGGCTGGTCTACACGCTGCTGACTGCGGCTGCCATGGGTCTGCTGGCCGGCTGCGCTGCGCGATTGATCCCGGCGCTGCATGCCGACAAAATCATGATCGGCGACATCATGCTGCAAATGCCCGGTCTGGTTCTGATCAATGGCCTGCGTGATATGCTGCTCGGCGACACGATGACAGGTCTGTTCCGCACCATTGACGCCCTGCTGATCGCAGCCTTTATCGCGGTCGGCTTCGCAGCGGCTCTGCTGATCAACCCCGGCGCCTTTTCCAGCGAGACGCAGCCCGCCGCGGTGCAGATCCTCGCCGCCGCAGTCGGCACGATCGGCTTCTCGCTGTTCTACAATCTCCGGCGGCGCAGATTTCTCCCTTCCATGTTCGCCGGAGTCCTGACGATAACCGTCTATCTGCTCTGTGCGCGCATGACCGACAATTTGCTCATCTGCTATATGACCGCCGCCATTGTCGTTGGCGCATATGCAGAGCTGGCCGCGCGACTGCTGCGCGCGCCGACCACCGTCTTTTTGTTTCCCGGTCTTATCCCGCTGCTGCCCGGTGCGGGCCTGTTCTACACGATGGTGTCCATTGTCCGTGGCAGCACAGCAGATTTCCTGTTTTATGGCGTGCAGACCGTCCACGCAGCCATCGGCATCGCGGTCGGCGTGCTTTTCTCGTCCATCCTTGTGCTGCTGTTCCAGGAGACCATCCGCCGTATCGTATGAAATAGGAGCTGCTGCAAAACGAATTGCAGCAGCTCCTCATATTCTGCTTTTATGCGCCGCAAAGCTCGATGATCGCCTGTGCGAAAATCTTGCCGGCTGTCACCAGGTCGGAGATCACGGCGAATTCATCCGCGCCGTGCTCACGGTTGTCCACGCCCGGCATCGAGCAGCCAAAGGCCACGCCGTTTTTCAGGTCGTGGACATAAGTGCCGCCGCCGATGGCCATGCATTCGCCCTTGTTGCCCGTCCAGTCCTCATAGGCGCGCAGCAGCGTCTGAACAAATTCGGAATCGCCCGGCACATAATGCGGCTCGACCATCTGTGCCGAAACCAGCGACAGACCCAACTCCTCGCAGCGGCGCGCAAGCACATCATGCACATTCTCCTGCGTGCCGCAGACCGGCGTGCGGCTATCGAACGTCGCGGTCAGGGAAGTCTCGTCCGCCGCAAGCATGTTCAGACTGATGGTCAACTCGCCGGAGATCTCGTCCGCCATCGCCACGCCGGCAGCGTGACCTGCAAAGTCGCCATGCGGGAACAGCGCATGCAGCGCGCGGATCGCCTCGGCACAGCCGCCGGCCAGCGGCAGCGCCGCGAGAAGGTCGAGCAGACCGGTCAGCGCATTGTTCGCGCCCGCCGGGAACGCTGCGTGGCCGCCGGCGCCCTTGGCCGCGATTTGCAGACCGCCGTCCTGCTCTGCAAGCGTGAACTCCATTCCAAGCCGTTCCGCTGCCGCGCGGCAGGCCGGCTCCGCTTCGGCCGCGGTCATGCCGGCCACGACTGCAAGCGCAGACTCCGGGATCACGTTCGACTTCAGGCCGCTGCTGACGGAAAGAAGCCGCGCACCCTCCGCAGCAGGTACGAAGCGCGCCGTGATCTCCGTAGAGAGCCGACCCTTTTCCAAGTTGATGACCGGGAACATCGCGTCCGGCGAAAAGGTCATCGGCGCCTCCGGCTCGCGGCTGTAGTAATAGGCGATATCGGACGAGCCGCACTCCTCGTCCGTGCCGACGATCCAGCGGACGCGCTTCTTCAGCGGCACGCCCAGCTCCATCACGCAGCGCATCGCGTAGAGCGCCGCGACAGCCGGGCCTTTGTCGTCCGCCGTGCCGCGGCCGTAGAGGTTGCCGCCCTGCTCAACCGGGTCGAACGGGTCGCAGACCGTCCAGTTGTTGGCCACCGGCACCACGTCGAGGTGCGCAAGGATATCCAGCCCTGGCTCCGCCGGCCCAAGGTCAGCCGCGCCGACATAGTTTTCATAGTTCTTCACGGCAAAGCCGTATTCCTCCGCCATGGCAAGCGCCGCGGTCAACGCGCGCACCGGCCCCTCGCCGTACGGCATCCCGGGCTGCGCCGCGCCGCGGTCGCTCGGGATCCGGACGAGCTTTTTCACATCCTCGACCAAATCGACGGCGTGATCGTCAAAATAGCGCGCGATCTGCGCTTTATACTCCATTTGCATCTGCCCCTTTCTATGCATTCGCTCCCATTTTATTTCGCATCCCGCGCTTTGTCAATTGACGAACGCAAAGAATCCGTATATAATAACAATCACCTTTCAATCTGATTTTGATGATTCGATCTTTTCTCTCAGGAGGTACCCATGCGCAGGACGAAGCTCCGCGACCGCGAGCTGCCGGATTACACCCGCGGTGAAGAAATATTCAATATGGTAACACACATCGTCGGCGGTGGTCTGGCCATCGCCATTCTGGCGCTCTGCGTCATCTTTTCGGCGCTGCACCACGATCCGTGGGCCGTGGTCGGCTGCTCGATCTACGGCGCGTCGATGATTTCGCTCTACACGATCTCCAGTGTCTACCACGGCTTGTCGCCCGCAAGGCCAACCGGCAAAAAAGTCATGCAGGTCATCGATCACTGCACGATCTACTTTCTGATCGCCGGCACCTACACGCCGATCGTGCTGACCGCTGTCCGGCGTGAAAACGCGGCAGTCGGCTGGGTGCTGTTCGGCGTCGTCTGGGGTCTCGCCGCGCTGGCGGTGACGCTGACCGCCATTGACCTGCGCAAATACCGCGTGTTCTCGATGATCTGCTACATCGGCATGGGCTGGTGCATCGTCTTTGCACTGCCAGTCACGATCCGCGCGATCACCTGGCCAGGCTTCTGGCTGCTGTTGGCCGGCGGCATCGCCTATACGATAGGCGCGGTGCTCTATGGGCTTGGCAGAAAAAAGCGGTTCATACACTCGATTTTTCATATTTTTGTCATTCTCGGCAGTCTGCTGCAATTCTTCTCTATCTTCTTTTATGTCATTTGAAGCACAAAAAACGCAGGCAGTTCCAAACTCGGAACTGCCTGCTGTGTTTTACCCCTTAACCGTGTAGTTCGGCGCTTCCTTGGTGATGCTGATGTCGTGCGGATGGCTCTCGATGAGGCCGGCGTTCGTGATGCGGACAAACTGGCCGCGCTCCTGCAGCTCAGGGATGGTCGGCGTGCCGCAGTAGCCCATGCCGGAGCGGATACCGCCGAGCAGCTGGAACACATTGTCCGACAGACTGCCGCGATACGGCACACGCCCCTCAACGCCCTCGGGGACGAGCTTGGTATTGCCGGTCTGGAAGTAGCGATCCTTGCTGCCCTTGTTCATCGCAGCAAGGCTGCCCATGCCGCGGTAGACCTTGAATTGGCGGCCCTGATAGATCTCCGTCTCGCCGGGGCTCTCCTCACAGCCGGCAAACAACGAGCCGATCATGACCGTGCTCGCGCCGGCGGCCAGCGCCTTGATGATATCGCCGGAATACTTGATGCCGCCGTCAGCAATGATCGGTACGCCGTATTCCTTCGCGGCGCAGGCAGCGTCGTAAATCGCGGTGATCTGCGGCACGCCGATGCCCGCGACGACGCGGGTCGTGCAGATGGAACCGGGGCCGATGCCGACCTTGACGCAGTCCGCGCCGGCTTCGATGAGCGCGCGGGTACCGCCGGCGGTAGCGACGTTGCCAGCGATGAGCTGCATGCCCGGGAACGCGGCTTTGACCTTCTTCACACAGTCGAGGATGCCCTTGCTGTGGCCGTGTGCGCTGTCAAGCACGAGCACGTCCGCGCCGGCGGCCAGCAGCGCCTCGGCGCGCTCGAGCACGTCCGCCGTCACACCGATGGCCGCGCCGCACAGCAGGCGGCCGGAGTCGTCGCGCGCGGAGTTCGGATAGGTCTGCGCCTTCTCGATATCCTTGATCGTGATCAGCCCTTTAAGGTGGTAGTCCTTGTCGACGATCGGCAGCTTCTCGATCTTGTTTTTCTGGAGGATCTTCTTGGCCTCTTCGAGCGTGGTGCCCTCCAGACCCGTGACGAGGTGATCCTTGGTCATGACCTCATAGATCGGGCGGTCAAGCTCCTCTTCAAACTTCATGTCGCGGTTTGTAATGATTCCGACGAGCTTGCCCGTCTCGTCGCAGATCGGCACGCCGGAAATGCGGAACTTCCCCATGATCTCATCGGCATCGCGCAGCGTATGCGTCGGCGAGAGGAAGAACGGATTGGTGATGACGCCGTTTTCGGAACGCTTGACCATATCGACCTGGTCGGCCTGCGCCTCGATGGACATATTCTTGTGGATGATACCGATGCCGCCCTCGCGCGCCATGGCAATAGCCATACGGGTCTCGGTGACGGTGTCCATAGCGGAACTGAGCAGCGGGATATTCAGCTTGACTTGGTTCGTCAAATTGGTGCGCAGATCGATCTCGGCCGGGACGACCTCAGACGCCGCCGGAATCAGCAGCACGTCGTCAAAGGTCAGTCCCTCCTTGAGGAATTTCTCCGCCGGATTGGTGTTGATCATACTATCGTTTCCCTTCCTCTTTCGTCATAAATTTCTCATTATTTCCGCTATTCTACCGCCCGCGCGCAGCAAAGTCAACAGGAAAATCAAGCGGGTTCGGGGATTTTTTCAAACCGAAGCACGGTGTCAAAATGGCTTGTACCGTCTGCGTCGGCACCACGCACATAGTAAGCGCCGTTTTCCTCTTTTCCCAGGATGTGCAGCGTGCTCCCGGCAAAGCATTCCCGGCTGTAGTTGACCGCCGCCTCCGCAAGAAAATAGCCGCGCATCGTCTCAAAGCCGAGTGAATCGCATGCTACATCGACATAGCGGGTGTTGTTCATATGGCCGTTGATATCAGTATCGCTGTACTGGACGCGGCGGGTGGTCAGCTCCACCATCTCCTTGGGCATCGAAAAACGGGAGAGCTTTTTCTGCTTGACCGTCTCCGGCACAGCGCAGTTCACAACCTCCGGCAGCTTCTGCATTCGCTGGATGCTGCGGCTGTCGATGTCGGCGAGAACCCAGCTTGTCACGGCCTCGCCGACACGTTCACCGTCCATAAACAGGTCAAAATCGCGGTAGCTCACGGCACCGGTCGCGCCGCGCGTCCAGGTTTGGATCGCCAGGCGCTGGTCGTGATAGACAGGCCGGTCGAGCCGGTACCAGAGCCGCGCAAGCAGCCACACGCTGTGATAGCGCGCAAGCATAATGTCGCGGGAAATGCCGAGGACGACCGAGTGCTCGGTCGCCATCTCCTGAAGGATGCCCAGCAGCGCCGAGGGTCGGCACAAGCCGTGCAGATCGGTGTCGCGGGAATCAACTAAAAATTCGCGTTGCAGGATCTCGTTCAAATGTGTCTCTTCTTTCCTTATAGCTGAGAATATTATAGCAAACAGTTCGGCGCCGCGCAACGGCGTTTGTCACGATCCGGTACAAAAAAAGCGGCACAGAGCCAGTCTGCGCCGCTTTGGTTCGCTTTTATTCATCCAGCATGGCGACCACGCGCGTCCAACCGGCGCTCGCACGCTCGATGCGTACCGGGAATGCACTGACGCGAAAGCCATATGGCGGCAGCGCGTCGAGATTACACAGCTTCTCGATCTGGCAGTACGCCTTCTCCGCACCGGCTTTATGGCCTTCCCAGATCAAGCTGCGGTCGCCGGTCTCGCGGAAGTGCTCGGCGATCGAGGCCAGCGGCGCATCCCAACTCCACGCGTCGGTTCCCACCAGATGCACGCCCTGGTCGATCAGCCAGAGCGTCGCCGCGCGGCCAAAGCCGCAGCCGGCGGAGAGATACCGCGGGCTGCCCCAAGCGGCCGCAGCGCGCGTCCGGACAAAAACAATATCGCCAGGCTTGAGCGTATAGCCGATCCCGGCCAGCTTCTGCTGCATATCGTCCGGCGTGCAGACGTAGCCGTCCGGCTTGTCGGTAAAATCGAGCACCACGCCGTCGCCGTAGAACCAACTGAGTGGCACCTCATCGATCGTCCACGCCCTCTCGCCGCCGTTCATCGTCGGATGGTAGTGGTATGGCGCATCGACATGCGTGCCAGTGTGGGTGCCAAGCGTGATCTTCTCGACCGCCCAGCCCGCGCCATCCGGCAGATCGTCCTTTGTCGTGCCGGGGAAAAACGTGAGCATCTCATCGACCGACTCATAGTGATCAGTGTATTCTATCCGCGGGATCTGCACCGGCGGGTCGACCGGCAGTCCGTCCACGATCGGTACGCTCAAATCCACAAATCGCATGCTTCTTCTCTCCCTTCAAATGCCCCACTGTGTCGCGCAGAACAAGCTGATCTCCTCGAACGCCTCTTTTGCCTCAGGATAATTACGATAGTCCAGGGGGTATGTATGGATCATGTCCTTTCCGATCTTCATCTGCACATCCACACCGGCCTTCGCCGCGTTGCGGGCGAAGATCAGCGTATCCTCCGCGAGCGTCTCCGCGCCGCCCGCGATCAAAAACACCGGTGGGAAGCCCGTCAGGTCGCCGCGCGCGGGGCTGATGCGCTCGTCGCGCAGGTCGACGCCCGGGCAATACATCTGCCAGATCGCGTCACCCGCGTCAAGCCCCTTGATCACTGGCGCATCTTCCACGGCCTCCTGCGCGGCGTCCGTCACCGGCGAGAGCGGCACGACCGCTTTCGGGTACGGCACACTGCGCTGCTTACACAGGTGCAGCAGCACCAGGCAGATGGTAGCGCCCGCGGACTCGCCGCTCAGGATAATATTCTCCGGTTTGTAACCCATCTCGAGCAGCCCGGTATAGACTGCCCAGCAGTCGTCGAGATTGGCTGGGAACCGGTGCTCGGGCGCAAGGCGGTAGTCCGGCGAGAACGAATCGGCATCAAAGCGGCGCACCAACTCCGTCACATACGGCAATGCGATGCCTGATGAGCCGAGTGTGAAGCCGCCGCCATGGATATAGAGCAGCAGCCTGCCCGTGCCGCGGTTCGTGTTGACCCAGCGACCCGGCACGCCGGCGACCGCGCCGTCTTTGACCTCGACACCCTCCGGCACGACCAGCTCATCCATCACGCGCGCGTCCATTTCGGCGCGCAGCTCCGCAAACGGCCGGCCTGCGAAGCTCGTGCGCTCCCAGATGCTGCCCGGACGGTTCAGGAACTCCTGACTTGGCATATCGCGTATCCTCCTTCTTTTACCGGCAGGCGGCCACGAAAGCCGCCGCCAGAAGCTGACTGTCCTCCGCCTCCGGCATATACTCCGGATGCCACTGCACCGCGACACAAAACCGGTGTCCCGGCAGCTCCGCCCCCTCGCAGAAGCCGTCGCACGATGTGGCCGACCACGTCAGCCCGGGAGCCAGCTCACGCACCGCCTGATGGTGCAGCGAGTTGACGCTTCGCTCGCCCGCGCCTATCGCAGCGGCAAGCTGCGTGCCGCCTATCACCTCGACTGTGTGGACGCCGCAGTCATACGGCGGCGTCATTCTATGGCTCACGCCAGTGGGGCGCTCGCTCGGCATATCCTGGTAGAGCGTGCCGCCCAGCGCAACGTTGAGCACCTGCAGCCCGCGGCAAATCCCAAATACCGGTCTGTCAGTCTCCAGCGCCAGACGCAGCAGCGCCAGCTCATGGCGGTCGCGCTCCGGGCTGTCCGCCCCGCAGGCCGGGCTGCGCTGCGCGCCATAATACGACGGCTCCACATCCTGCCCGCCAGTGAACAAAAATCCGCTGCACAGCTCCAAATACGGCCGCAGCGCTTCCGGCTCGTCCGCCGTCGGCAGCACCACCGGCGCCGCACCGGCTTGCTCAAGCCAGCGCAAATACGCTGGGATCATCCAAACGCGCTTCTTCTCCGAATCCCACAGCGGCGTCACGCCTATGATCGGTCTCATGCTCTGCACCTTCCATACGCTCTGATTCTTCGAGCGCAAACTGTCCCGCACTTACGTTTTTTATCCTGTGAATGGCGCTATCATACCATAACTCCCCGAAAAAGTAAACTCAGGAACGCCTGTACAGGCTCGGTCAGCAGCCCGGCCGGCCGGCAATTTCGGCAAAAACACTTCCGAAATTATGAATTTGCGGCGCTTTCTCCCGCTTTCCGCTGAAAAGGAATTGACAATTATCCGCCAGCCATCTACAATAGGACGAAGCGGGATGCCGCAATACAACGAAGAATACGATGGAGGTCTATCCAATGAACAAGCAGGAACTCATCGCTGCGATGGCGAAGGAATCCGGGCTGAGCGTGAAGGATGCCACTGCCGCGCTCAATGCGTATACGGCGACTGTGACAGCTACGCTCCAGAAGGGCGAAAAGGTTCAGCTCGTCGGCTTCGGCACGTTTGAGGTCAAGGAACGCGCTGCGCGCACGGGCAAGAACCCGGCCACCGGCGAAGCGATCCAGATCGCCGCTTCCAAGGCCATCGGCTTTAAGGCCGGCCAGGCATTGAAGGATTCGATCAACAAGTAATACCGCAAAAAGCGGCCGCCCTTGGGCGACCCTCCGTAAGGAAGGTCGCCCAAGGTGGCTCTGTAACTCAGT
>CAZJBT010000026.1:0-19093 GCA_964544345.1 uncultured Oscillospiraceae bacterium | reverse complement strand
GTCATCTTGACACAGCCGGTTCCGAATTCCATGTCGACATACTCATCTGCAACGATCGGCATCTCGCGGCCGACAAGCGGCAGGATGCAGGTTTTGCCGACGAGATGCGTGTAGCGCATGTCATTCGGGTTGACAGCAACGCCGGAGTCGCCGAGCATCGTCTCTGGCCGGGTCGTAGCGACCACGACATACTCGTCAGAGTCCTTGACGGGATAGCGCAGGTGCCAGAGCTTACCTGGCTTATCCTGATACTCGACCTCCGCATCGGAGAGCGCGGTCACACAATGCGGGCACCAATTGATAATGCGGCTGCCCTTGTAAATCAAGCCCTTTTCATAGAGACGGACAAACACCTCGCGCACAGCGTTTGAGCAGCCAGCATCCATTGTGAAGCGCGCGCGGCTCCAGTCACACGAAACGCCAAGCGACTTCTGCTGACGCACGATGCGGTCGCCGAACTTCTCCTTCCAATCCCAGACGCGCTCCAGGAATCTCTCGCGACCCAGGTCATAGCGGGTCAGGCCCTCCTTGCGCAGTTCCTCCTCCACCTTGATTTGCGTCGCGATGCCCGCGTGGTCGACGCCCGGAACCCAGAGGGCGCTGTAGCCCTGCATCCGCTTAAAGCGGATCAGGATATCCTGCAGCGTGCAGTCCATCGCATGCCCCATATGGAGCTGACCCGTAACATTGGGAGGCGGCATTACAATGGTAAATGGTTTCTTATCCGAGTTTGCCTCCGTGTGAAAATACTTCTTCTCCTCCCACATGGAGTAGATCTCAGACTCCACCTGCTTGGGGTCATAGGTCTTTGGTAATTCTTTTGCCATATCATACACTCCTAAAAAAGACGCCCTGAACAGAGAGTAATCTCTGTTCAGGGCGAAAACATTCCGCGGTACCACCTGAATTCCCCATAAGGGGCGCTCGCTTCCCCTATAACGGGAGGACCCGAATCGGCTTTGACAATGCATTCCGCCGTCCGCTCCGAGGCGACCTTCCGCTTCCCCTGCCGGAGCTTTCACCAGCCGCTCCGTCTCTTACCGCAGGAAAAAGCGTACTCCTCCTCATCCGTGCGTTTCGCGATGATTCAGTATTGCGAAGAATTGCTCAAATGATACACGAAAACTTTGAGTTTGTCAATTACTTTACGGTGATCAACAGCTCGCCGGCCTTGACATTGTCGCCTTCCTTGATGAGCACCTGATCGATCGTGCCGTCCATGCGCGCGACGACCGAGGTTTCCATCTTCATCGCCTCAATGACAGCGACGACCTGGTTCTCCTTGACCTTGTCGCCCGGCTTCACACTGACCTTAGACACCATGCCGGGGATCGACGCGCCGGTCTGGCTCTTATCCTCCGGGTCAGCCAATACGACCGGCTTCACCGTCACGGTCGCAGTCGGATCCGGCACCGCGACCTCACGGCGCATGCCGTTCAACTCAAACTGTACCTGACGCGTGCCGTCGTCGTTGAGATCGCCGAGGCCGAGGTACTTGATGACGAGTGTTTTCCCGTCTTCAATATTGATTTTATTCGTCTCACCGATGGCCATGCCGTTGAAGAACACATGGCTGCCCATACGCATGATGTAACCATACTCCTGATGATGCCGCCAGTATTCCTCGACGACCTTCGGGTACATGCACCATGCGACCGCCGTGCGGATACCGGCGCCGGGATGGAATTTGTCGCACTCTCTCTTGGCAGCCTCAAAGTCGATCGGCTCGAGCATCTCGCCCGGGCGGCAGGTGATCGGCTTCTCGCCCTTGAGGACTACACGCTGCAGATCCTCCGGAAAGCCCCAGGCAGGCTGACCCATCATGCCCTTGAAGTAGGATACGACAGAATCCGGGAATGTAAGCGCTTCGCCCTTCTGGACAATGTTTTCCGGCGTCAGATCGTTCTGCACCATGAAGATGGCGAGGTCACCGACCATCTTGCTTGACGGCGTGACCTTGACGATGTCGCCGAGCATATCGTTGACCGTACGGTACATCTCCTTGACCTCCTCAAAGCGGGCGCCAAGACCAAGAGAGATGACCTGCGGCTGCAAATTGGTGTACTGACCGCCAGGGATCTCGTAGCGGTAGATATCAGTGACCGGGTTTTTCAGGCCGTGGTCGAACTTCTCATAGCGGAGCCGTACATCAGCCCAGTAGTCGGTCAGCTTCTGGATACCGCTCAGATCGAGACCGGTATCGCGCTCCTGACCCTGGAGTGCGGCGACGACAGCATTCATCGACGGCTGACTCGTCAGGCTGGACATGGACGCAATGGCCGTATCGACTACATCGACGCCCGCCTCGGCTGCCATCAGCAGCGTGGCGACCTGGTTGGCCGTCGTATCGTGCGTATGGAGTTGGATCGGAATACCGATCTCCTGCTTGAGCGCCGTGACGAGCTTCTTCGCCGCATACGGTTTGAGCAGGCCGGACATATCCTTGATGGCCAGCATGTGCGCGCCGCGCTTCTCCAGCTCCTTGGCCATGGTAACGTAGTACTCCAGCGTATATTTATCGCGCTTCGGATCAAGGATATCGCCCGTATAGCAGATCGTCGCTTGGCAGATTTTGTCCTGCTTGAGAACCTCATCCATGGCGATCTCCATGCCAGGGATCCAGTTCAGGCTGTCGAAAATTCGGAACACATCAATGCCGCTGCGGGCGGATTCTTTGACAAACTCGCGCACAAGATTGTCGGGATAGTTTGTGTAGCCGACCAAATTCGAGCCGCGCAGGAGCATCTGGAACAGGACATTCGGAATTTTCTCACGCAGCAGATCAAGCCGCTCCCACGGTGACTCATGCAGGTAGCGGTAAGCGACGTCGAACGTGGCGCCGCCCCACATCTCAAGCGAGAAGCAGTCGGCCAGGATACGAGCCGTACCGTCCGCGCCCTTGACCATATCGCGTGTACGCATGCGTATAGAGAGCAGGCTCTGATGCGCATCGCGCATCGTGGTGTCGCAGATGAGAAGCTTCTTCTGGTCGAGAACCCACTTCTTGACTGCTTCCGGGCCATCGCTGTCAAGCAGTTGCTTTAGGCCAGGCTTTACATCTCCTGCAACGTTCGGGAAACGCGGGGTGTCATACTGGTGGCGCTCGGCATTCGGGTCATTGACCTGAATATTGGCGATGTACTTGAGCACGCGCGTCGCGCGGTCACGGGAGTTCTCAAGCTCAAAGAGCTCCGGCGTCTCGTCGATAAACTTTGTGTGGCACTGGCCGGCCTCAAACTGCGGATGACGCAGGATGTTGGTGATGAACGGGATATTGGTCTTGACACCGCGGATGTGAACCTCGGAAATCGCACGGGCAGCCTTGTGACAGACGCCGACAAAGGTGTTGTCCCATGAGGTGACCTTGACCAGCAGCGAATCATAGTACGGCGAAATGACCGTACCGGCGGCTGCGTTGCCGCCGTCGAGCCGGACGCCGAATCCACCGCCCGTACGGTAGGCGGTGATCTTGCCGGTATCCGGAGCAAAGTTATTGCTTGGATCCTCGGTCGTGACGCGGCACTGGATCGCATACCCGTTCATCTTCACATCGTCCTGGCTCTTCAGGCCGATCGGGTCGAACGAAAGCGGATGACCCTCTGCGATCAGGATCTGTGCACGAACCAGATCAACACCCGTCACCATCTCAGTCACGGTATGCTCGACCTGGATGCGCGGATTCATCTCAATAAAGTAGTGATTGCCCTGCTTGTCAACGAGGAATTCCACGGTGCCGGCGTTGATATAGCCGACCTCCTTAGCTATCTTGACCGCATCGTCATAGAGCGCCTGCCGCACCCGCTCCGGGACAGAGAATGCCGGCGCAAACTCGACGACCTTCTGGTAGCGCCGCTGGAGCGAGCAGTCGCGCTCGCCGAGATGGTAGACATTGCCGTGCGTGTCGGCAAGGATCTGCACCTCGATGTGCTTCGGTTCGACCAAATACTTCTCAATGAAGATATCGTCGTTTCCGAATGCCTTTTTCGCTTCGTTCTTGACCAGCTCGAACGCGTTTTTGACCTCGTCCGGCATATCGCAGCGGCGCATACCACGACCGCCGCCGCCAGCCGCAGCCTTTAGGATGATCGGGAAACCGTAGCTGATGGCCTTTTCGAGCGCTTCATCCGCATCGCGCAGCGGCACATCGGAACCGGGGATCGTCGGAACGCCACAGCGCTGGGCGATGGCTTTTGCGTTGAGCTTATCACCCATCTGTTCGAGGATATGAGACGGAGGCCCGATAAAGGTGATGCCGGCCGCCTCACAGGCGCGGGCAAAGTCGGCGTTCTCAGACAGGAATCCATAGCCGGGATGAATGGCGTCAACGCCGCGGCGCTTTGCCAAATCTATGATCGGCTCGATGTCCAGATAGGCGCTCAGCGGGCTTTTATTCTCACCGATAAGATAAGACTCGTCGGCTCTGGTGCGGAACAGGCTGTAAGTATCCTCGTTGGAATACATCGCAACGGTGTGAAGTCCAAGATCGTAGCAGGCGCGGAAAATACGGATCGCAATTTCACCGCGGTTTGCCACAAGCACTTTCTGGAACTGATGCTCTGCCATGAATCGATCACCTCAGATGTTGAAATTAGGAAACGCTTGCGTGCCGAAACAGCACATAAATACAGTATACGGGAATTTGGTGGAATAGTAAATATCGATTTTTTCAAATTTGTCCAGAAATTTAACATACTGATTGACGGCTTCGTCAAACACAGCGCACTTTTGTCCCCGCCGCGGCGCTTAAGTACGCGCTTCGCTCAAAAAAACGCCGCGCAGCAGAAAAGCTGCGCGGCGTACGAGCCGTTTAAATATCCTCGATAATGGGAGAAGCCGGCTTGGCTTGCGGGTTGGTCAGAGCGCGGAACTTACTGCGCGACTCCTTGACCTCGCCAAGCGCCACA
The DNA here is from genome assembly GCA_964544345.1 of uncultured Oscillospiraceae bacterium. GTDB lineage: Bacteria > Bacillota > Clostridia > Oscillospirales > Oscillospiraceae > CAKTOF01. Next base: position 14,189 of record CAZJBT010000026.1, on the reverse strand, counting down.
GTGATAGCTTCTTCGGTGCGCTTGAGCGCGTCGTCGACGTACTCGTTCGTCACCTGGCGCAGCTCTTTGATCTTATCCTGCGCATTTTTGATCATCTCAGCCGCCTGCGCCTTGGCCTGCAGATAAACCTCCTCTTGAGAGATCATCTGCTTGGCCCGCTGCTCTGCCTGGCGGCGGATATTCTCCGCCTCGCGCTTTGCGTTCGTAATCACCTCGTTGCGGGATTCCACGATCGTCTTCGCCTGCTTCAGCTCACCCGGCATCTGGTTGGAAATCTCATCGAGCAGGTCGAGCACCTTATCGCGCTCCACAACGCACTTATCCGCGCCGAGCGGAAGGCTCCACGCATCCTGAATCATCTCATATAACGTGCTGAGGACGTCTTCTACGCTGTTCGCCATGGGGGAACCTCCTGTTATCGTTTCTGTTGGATCTCTAAAATTCGCTGCTGAAAATCGGGAATGATCTGCGCCGGCAGGAAATCCTTTGGGTCGGCATTATAGCGGCCGATCTCCTTCACTGCGCTAGAACTCAGATACATATAACGATTCTCTGCAGTGAGGAATATGGTGTCAAGGCCTGGATTCAGCTTACGGTTGATGATGGCCATCTGGAACTCCGCCTCAAAATCAGTAATGGCGCGCAGCCCCTTGACGATGACGCAGCTCTCCTTTTGTTTCGCATAGTCGGCCAGCAGACCACAGTAGGATTCCACTGTCACATTTGGCAGATGCTCAGTCACGCGATCGATCAGCTTCACACGCTCCTCCGCAGAAAACATGGGATTTTTCTCGGAATTGACCATCACACAGACAATCAGACGGTCAAAAATTTGAGCCGAACGCTCAATGATGTTCAAATGCCCCAGCGTAACGGGATCAAAGCTGCCCGGATATATCGCAACCTTCATGTGATTCCTCCGTGTCAGTCTCTCCGGAAAATCGTGATCAGCGTTTTACCATACCGATAGTCCTTTGAGCACATCAAGCCGTCAAAATCACAGTCGAGCTGCTTTTCCGTCGGTCTTTCGCACATAATTATACCACTATCCGACAAAATGTCAATTTCATAAATCATGCGCAGGCTGTTTTCCAGGAACTTTTCCGCGTAGGGCGGGTCGAGAAAGGCGAGATCAAACTTTCGTCCGCAGGAGGTCAGATACGCAGCGTAATCCGCGTGAATCACCTCAGCGCGGTCAGACAGTTTGGTTCGCTTCAGATTTTCCTGAATCAGCTTTACCGCGTCTGCCGACGCGTCGACAAATACAGCATGCGCTGCGCCGCGGCTGAGCGCCTCGATCCCCATCTGTCCGGAGCCGGCAAACAGGTCGAGCACGCGGCGGCTCGGGAGGTCAAACTGGAGCGCGTTGAACACGCCCTCCTTCACTCGATCTGTCGTCGGCCGCGTACGCAGTCCGTCCGGCGTCAAAAGGCGCGTTCCGCGCGCTTCGCCTGAAATCACTCGCATGGAGATTCTCCTTTGTGAAAATGCTGATATACCGCCTGTGCGGCATTCGCAGGCACCACGGCTCGCAGCTCTTCAAGACTCGCGGCGCGGATAGACGCAATGGATTTGAACCGCTTGAGCAGAAGCTGCTTGCGCTTTTCCCCAATCCCCTCGATCTCGTCGAGTTCGGAATAGCGCAGCCGCTTCGAGCGCAGCTTCCGGTGGTACTCAATGGCAAACCGGTGTGTTTCCTCCTGGATTCGCCCGACGAGCGCAAACACAGCAGGCGTGCCAGAAATGCCGATCTCCGCGCCGTCCGGCGTAACAAGCGCGCGCGTCCGGTGACGGCCGTCTTTTACCATGCCGACCGTTCTTGGGTGCAGACCCATTTGATCGAGTACCGTCCAGACAGCCGCGGCATGCGCTTCGCCGCCGTCGATGAGCAGCAGATCCGGCATCTGCTCAAACCCAGCGTCTCCGGCCAAATAGTGCCGGAAGCGGCGTGAAATGACCTGCCGCATAGCAGCATAGTCGTCCTGATTTTCCATACCCTCGAGCTTGAAGTGCTTATAGGCGCTCTTAAGCGGCTTACCGTTTTGAAATACGACCATCGACGCGACGATGTCCGTACCGGCGATATGGGAGATATCGAATGACTCAATACGCTTTGGCGCATCACCACCAAGGATGGAGCCGAGCAGCGTCAGAGTTCCATTCAACCGCTCTTCGCGCGTCGTGACACGCTCAGCTTCGTCTTTTGCATTGGCATTTGCGCGCGCAACAAGCTGCGCGCTGTCACCTCGCTGAGGCACGCGAATGCGGATGCGTCGACAGAGCTGCTGTGTGAGCAGTTGCTCAAAGACCTCGCGGTCATCGATCTCGCACGGCAGGAGAATGTTTTTCGGTGCCGCGCCGCGCGCGAGATAATATTGCTTCAGCAGAGCGGAAACCGCTTCTGGCGTGCTGTCGGTCGGCTCTAGGATCTCATAGTCCTTGTCGAGCAAATTCCCGCCGATATAGTGAAGCACGGCAAAACAGGCCTTCGCCTCGCTCTGGTAAAAGCCGATCGCATCAGTGTCCGCCATCGTGGCGGCAGTAACGAGCTGCTTCTGGCCTAGCGCCTCAATCGCCTTGAGCCGGTCACGCAGATCAGCAGCAGCTTCAAAGCGAAGCTCCTCGGCTGCCTGCTCCATCTGCCCGCGCAGTGCATCTGCGACTTGTTTGTACTTCCCCTGCAAGATCAGCACGCCCTGCTCCATGCGCGCATGATAGTCCTGCTGCATCATGGAATACCGGCACCACGCGTCGCACAGACCCATATGGTGGTTCAGACAGGGGCGATCCTTGCCCTGGTCACGCGGGAACACCTTGTTACAGCCGGGCAGACGGAATGTGCGATTGATCGTGTTAATGACATTCTGTGTCATCCCGCGGCCGCCATAAGGGCCAAAATAGAGCGCACCATCGTTTGCAGTCCGGTTGACAAGCGTCATCTTTGGATACGATTCCCGCAGATCGACGCGGATATACGGATACCCCTTGTCATCCTTGAGCAGGATATTGTAGTGAGGCATATGCCGCTTGATCAGCGAGCACTCCAGCACGAGCGCCTCAAACTCACTCGCGGCAATGATGACGTCAAAGGAGTTGATTTTTGACACCATCGCGCGTGTCTTCGGCGTGTGAGAGGAAGAATCCTGAAAATACTGGCTGACGCGGTTTTTCAATTTTTTCGCCTTGCCGACATAAATGACCTGCCCGGATTTATCCATCATAATATAGACGCCGGGTGAGAGCGGCAGAGAGCGCGCCTTTTCGCGCAATTCGTCAAAGGTCATGTTTTGCTCCTGAAAAAAGCCGCAAGCCCGAAAGGAAGATCCTTGGGCTTGCGGCAGCTTTCGTATCAACGTTTAGTCCAGTACGGCCACCGAAAGCTGATCGAAAAGTTCATTGACCGCCTGTTCCGCATCGGAACACTCAGAAGAGATCCGAACGCGGGTAACCTGCATTACGCCGAGCGAGAGCAGCCCCAAAAGGCTCTTGGCATTGACCCGGCGTTCTTCTACCTCAACCCAAATCTGCGAGGAAAACTCGTTCGCCTTCTGAATGAAAATCGCAGCGGCCGTATTGTGCAAGCCGGACTCGTTGCGAACAATGCCTTCTTTGCTGTACATCGCCGACACTTCCTTTCTGTTATCACTCTTGAGTATAGCATACTTCGTTTGGCGATTCAATCGTCAATTTGCAAGAGAAATAATCGTAACGCCGTCCTCACCCTCGCCATATACGCCAAGGCGGAAGTCCTTCACGCCGCGGCGGCGCAGATGCTCCTGGAGTCCCTTTCGGAGTGCGCCGGTGCCCTTCCCGTGGATAACGCGAACCGTAGGCAGGTTGGCCATTATAGCGTTATCGAGGAAAATATCAAGCACACCGATCGCCTCATCCACCGTCATGCCGCGCAGGTCGATCTCGGATGAGACAGGCGCGCTGCGCATCTGCCGCGTCGTCTCTTTGATGTACTTCTTGACCTGCTTCTGCTGTTCGTTTTCCAACAGATAGACTTCCTCCGGCTTGGCCGTGACCTTCATGATACCGGCCTGCAGTTCAAGCGTTCCGTCCTTTGCGACCGAGAGCACCGTTGCCTTGGTGCCAAGTTTAAGCAGTTCCACCGTATCACCGGCGCGCGGCGCGCGGGACGGCGCCGGGCGCGGCTCGGCCTTGCGCTGCGGCGAAAGACGGCTCTCCGCCTCATTCAGGCTGCGGCGAAGCTGCGCCTGCCGCTCGTTGATGCCCTGGGCGTCGGCAGCGTCTCTCATCTGCTTGCGGAGCTGCTTTAGCTCGTCATAGACCGAATTCGCCGTGGCGCGGGCCTCATCGATGATCCGCTGCGCCTCAGCACGCGCTTTTTCAACAGTCTTTTCGCGCTCACGCTTGATCTCTGCGTAGTACTCCTCGGACTTCTGCTTTGTCTGCTGCGTCTCACGGCGAAGCTGCTCGGCCTCCGCCCTCGCCTGCTCCATCGCCTGGCGCTGTGACTCAAGCTGATTCAGCACATCTTCAAAGTCGAGATCGTTCTGACCGACCAAATTGCGCGCTTTCTTGATGATCTCCTCTGATAAGCCGAGCTTGCGCGAGATGGCGAACGCATTTGACTTACCTGGCACGCCGATGAGCAGCCGATAGGTCGGCTGGAGCGTCTCGACATTAAATTCACACGAGGCGTTCGTTACGCCTGCCGTACGCATAGCATAGACCTTCAGCTCCGCATAGTGCGTCGTAGCGGCAACTCTGGCGCCCATCTGCCGACAGAATTCAATGACCGCGATGGCGAGCGCGGCACCCTCCGCTGGATCGGTTCCGGCACCCAGCTCGTCAAAGAGCACGAGCGAATCACGATCACACTGGTCTAGAATCTGCGTAATATTTTTCATGTGCGACGAGAAGGTCGAGAGCGACTGTTCAATCGACTGCTCATCCCCAATGTCGGCATAGACCGTCTCGAACACATTGACGCTGCTCCCATCGTCCACCGGAAGATGCAGGCCGCATTCGGCCATCAGCGTAAACAGGCCGATGGTCTTGAGCGTGACGGTCTTGCCGCCGGTATTTGGGCCGGTGATGACCAACGTGTCGAAATCACTGCCGAGACGCACTGTGATCGGGACGACCTTCTTCGGATCGATCAGCGGATGGCGGGCGCGCTTCAATTCCAATTGGCCGTCGGTTCGGATCTCCGGCTCGATCGCGCGCATTTGAAACGAGAGCCGCCCACGCGCAAAGATGGTGTCAAGCTCCACCAGAATATGATAATCACTGACGATATCATCCTTGTGATTGGCCGTCTCTGCAGACAGCTCGGCCAGTATGCGCTCGATCTCCTTCTGCTCACGCAAAAGCAGCTCGCGCAGCTCGTTGTTGGCGTTGACCGACTGCATCGGTTCAATGAAGAACGTGCTGCCAGAGGATGAGACGTCGTGTACCAGGCCGGGAATGCTGCCCTTGCATTCAGCTTTGACGGGAACGACATAGCGGCCGTCGCGCATCGTGATGATCGGCTCCTGCAAAAACTTGGAATATGACGGCGAGGAGATGATCTTCTGCAGGCTTTCACGTGCCTTAGCGCTCTGAATGCGCATATGGCGGCGAATATCCGCCAATTCGCTGCTCGCGGCGTCAGCGATCTCGTCCTCAGAGAGAATGGAATTGGTAATACGTTCTTCCAGATAGCGGTTTGCGTTGAGCGCGAAAAACAGCGGATCGAGACAGCTCTCCTGCGCGTCGGCGTCGGCATAGCTTTTCACAGCGCGCGCGCAGCGCAGCACGCCGGCGATCCGCAGCAGCTCCACCGTCGATAAGCTGCCGCCGCGGTCGGCACGGTCAAGCGAGGATGCGACCTCCTTCACATCGTGGAAGGTCGGCGAGCCCTTGAGCGTGATCAGATGACAAGCGGCGGTCGTCTGCGCAAGCGCGTCACGGATCTCATCCGCATCGGTGGACGGCCGCAGCGAAGCGCAGCGCGCTTTGCCCTCCTCGCTCACCGCGCAAGCTGCGAGCAGTTCCAGCACGCGGTCGAGTTCGAGCGTCCGCAGGGATTTTTCATAGAGTTCTGTCATAGACTATCTCCACACTTATAGAAATAAACTTTTATAAAAATCAAGCGTGGAAAATCCGCGCTCGAGCTGGGTCAGCAGATATGCCTCCGTAATAGCGGCAAGCTGCGTCAGCGCCTCGTCCGGCAGCGTGAACGAAAACAGACGTCTGGAGGGACATCCTGTCAGATAACGCAGCGCGGCCAGCACAGATGGGCTGACCGGCATGCGGATGCCGTCGGATCCCCCGTGTGCGCACGCATCGCACAGCAGCACGCCTTCACGCAGCGCAAAGCGGGTTGGAGTCTCGCTCCCACAGGAAGCGCAGACTGTGAGATCAGGCGTATATCCCATGATACAGGCAGTGCACAGCTCAAAGCCGGCCTTGACCTGCTTCTGCGGAAGACGCAGCGCACTGAGCGCGTAAAGCGCATTGAGCGTCAGCGAGAGCAGCGCGGCATTCGGCTCGCCCTCCATCGCGCACGCGTCCGTCACCTGCGCAAAATAAGACGCAAGCGCAAGCCGCTCAAGATCGCTGCGCAGCTCGGTGAACATCTGGATCGGCACGGCCTCGGTGATGCTGCAGTAGCCGTTTCGCTCAGAATAAGTAAACTCGGCGTACGTCAAAAGCTGGCACGCGCTTTTCAGCGTGTCCTTTGCCCTGCGGACGCCGCGCGCCTTGAGCGTCAGCTTGCCGTAATCCTTTGTCAGCACAGTCAGGAGCCGATCCGCATCCTTATAGTCGACCTCGCGCAGGACAAGCCCCTCAGATTTCAGGTACATCTTATGTACGGAGCCTCATGCCGAAGCCGGCACCAGCTCCCGCTCCTCCTTCTCGCAAAGCGCCTGCCGGTACAGCAGGTAAAATGCAGGCGCCCCAGTCTGCTCAAACAATCTCCAAATCACTTCAGGTTCCATGGGCACTACCTCCGTCTCCGTTCTCTGGAAATAGGATTTGCACCCGACACCCGGCTCATACAAGGGGAATCCTGACTTTCCAACCGCTCATTTCCCCAAAGGTAAGCAAATCATATCATGTTTCAAGTCTCTTTGCAAGGCGTGCAAAAGCGCCCGCCCAGGCGGGCGGACGCAAAACATTATAGCGAATAATCACGCTCAGACAGCGCAGCGAAGTCGGGAGACTTGGGCCGGCTCGGCTTGCGTTTGAGCGGATCATAGGAAAACGAACGGCACTGGTCATTCGGCGAGACGATGCCGCGGCGCGTACAGATCATTTGATCCTTTCCAGCGCAGCCGGCATGCGCACAGTAAGCGCAGAAGCGGTCGATGTCTTTTCGAAACAGCATGGCGATCCCTCCGTTTTTTTGATTATACTAGATAGCGCCGCGCTTTTCCAGAGGTCTTTTTCACAATCACTGCAGAAATCAGCAAAATCACCCCAAAGACTGCAGCAGAAAGCGTTAGACTTGCATGCAGTGAGGTCGAAAAATCCGTCGTCGCGATCGTCGCGACCTGCTCGGCATAATAGCTGGAGACGGTCGTCTCAAACTGCATCACATGACTCACCAGCGTGACAAGCCCCGCAGAAATCACGCCATGCAGAAGCTTCCCGAGCAGGTACGGCCGTGTGGAAAGGCCGCTCGAGCCGATAAACGAGAGCACCTGACAATGCACCGAAACGCCGGCCCACCCAAGGATGAAGGCCGCCATCGCCAACTTGCCGGAGAGCGTGCCCGCCGCAGACTGCAGACTCCAAACGCCGGATGACATTTCGATCGCGCCGATGAGCAGCTTCTCAGACCACTCTGTCGTAAAGCCGATCGGCCTCAGAAGGGTACCGAGCGCTGCGGCCACGGCTCGCATCGCGCCAGAGAGGAACAATACCCGGATCACCACAGTAAAGAAAATAACAAACGCGCAGATGTTGAGTGTGGAGTAGAACGAATCCTTCACCGAGCCAGTGAATGCCGAGGTGAAATGCACCGCTTCGATCTGCTGCGGCCGAACTGTACGGCCGCTTCTTCCCTTCTGACTGCGGAAACGGAATAAAATGCCGACCAGAACCGACGACAAAATATGCACAAGGTAAAGCATGATTCCGATCTTCGAGCTGGAGAATATCCCTGCGCCGACAACACCGAGAATAAAGGCCGGGCCTGAGTTATTGCAAAAGGCAAGCATGCGCTCCGCCTCGTCTTTGGAGCAGTATTTCTTTTCATAGAGTGAGATCGCCGTCTTTGCACCAACGGGATACCCGCCGATAACGCCAAGCGCAAACGCGGCCGAACATGCGCCGCCCACGCGGAATAGCGGCTTCATCACCGGCTCGAGCACACGACCCAAAAAACGGATCAGTCCCAACTCGACACACATCGACGAGAGCACGAAAAACGGAAACAGCGACGGAATGATGACGTTGCCGCACAGCTCCAGTCCGCTCTTTGCCGCTTCGACCGCCTCCACCGGATAGAGCAGCAGCGCCGCGATTGCGGCAAGCAGTGCAACGACGGTCAGCACATCCGCCGCCCGATGATTGGTTAAAATACGTGCCATGCAATCGCCCCCCGCAAAGAAGATATGCGCCGGCGGAAAATATCTTGCACGTCCGGCATAGAAATAACTGAAAACGGGAGGTGGAGTCCATGGCCAATCAGCGCCTGCGCGAGCAGCTTGCACGTCTGTCCGCCAAATTGGAACTGCCGGCCGATCTGGTCGCCGGCGTGCCGAAGCTCGAGCTCACGGGCAGCGGAGAACTGCTGCTCGAACAGCATCGAGGCATCAAGAGTTACTCGCAGGAGGAAGTCTGCATCCGCGTCAGCCTTGGCTTGATCCGCATCGCAGGCAGCGGATTATATATTCGGCTGATGAACAGTAAGCGAATCGCTCTGTGCGGAACGATCCATTCAATCACGCTGGAGGAGGGCGGGGCGTGAGCGCTATCATTGATTTTTTTCGCGGCACCGCGAACCTAAAGCTCGAAGGGGCTTGGCCGGAGGGGTGCTTAAATCGCTTCGCCGAGAAACGGATCCCATTCTGGGATGCGGAACGGCTCGACGACTTCACCTACACCGTGCGCGTCTACGTCCGGGATCTGCCGCGTGCGCAAGCCGCCGCGCAGCGCGCGATGTGCGATTGTATGGAGCTGAGCCGGCATGGCTTCCGCGCACAGTTTGGAAACCTGCGCTACCGCGCTGTCCTGGCCGTGCTGGCTGCGGTCGTTATCATTGCGCTTTGCATTCTGCCGCAGTTTATCTGGACGCTGGAGGTAGAGGGCTGCGAGACGCTGCACGAGGAAGACGTACTACGCGCGCTTGAGTCACTTGGCATCGGCTTTGGCACGTGGGGGCCATCCATTGACTCACAGACAGTGAAGAACCACATGCTCGCGCTGCTGCCGGAGCTGGAGTGGATCGCCATCAACCGCTCCGGTGGGCGAGCCACGGTGCTTGTCCAGGAACGGACGATGGCTCCCGAACTGATCGACCGGCGCGAGCCGACCAACATCGTGGCCTCCCGCACCGGCATCATCACTGAAATGCAGGTTCTTTCCGGCGAGCCGGTCGTGAAAACCGGACAGACTGTGCTGCGCGGCGAGCTTCTCGTCTCCGCCTATTTCGACCGCACCACCGGCGTGCAGGTCACACACGCAATGGCCGAAGTCTATGCCCGCACCTGGCATCAGCAGATATCTGTGACGCCCGCGCAAACGCAGGTCAAACTCTATACCGGAGAGACAAAGACGCAATTTGCACTTGTTTTCTGCGGGAAACGGATAAATTTATACCGAAACAGTGGAATTTCACAGGCCAATTGTGATAAAATGACTCAAGCAAGCACCCTGACGCTGCCCGGCGGCATCACACTGCCGGTCACGCTGATCGAGGAAACGTACCGCGCCTATACATTGACTTCGGCCGAGGTTGATGCTGCCGCCGCCGAAGAGCAGCTCGAGGCATTCACGCGCGATTACGTCTTTTCCGGCCTCGTCGGCGGCGAGATCACACAGTTTCGCTCCTCTTTCCGATCCGACGGCGAGCTGTACCTGCTTGAATCCGTAGCGGAATGTACCGAGCAGATCGCCCAGGAGGTGCCGACTGATCCCAACAAGGAAGATGCAGATGATTGAAAGAACCATAAATGCTGACCGCATTGAACAAATCATTAGTGTGTTTGGCTCATTTGATGAAAATATCCGCTACATCGAATCGGCCTTTGATGTACACGTTCTTAACCACGGCACTGAACTGAAGGTCACTGGCGACGAAGAACAAGTCGACCGCGGCGCACGCGCCATCGAGGGTCTCATGACCCTGGCCGCCAAGGGCGAGACGATCGATGAGCAGAAGGTTCGTTATCTTGTCGACCTGGTTGCGCATGGCGAGGACGATAAGATCGGCGAATTTGCCAAGGACGTCGTGTGCATCACGGCCAAGGGCAAGCCGATCAAGGCCAAAACGCTCGGTCAGCAGAAGTATATGAAGGCCATTGAAAAAAACACCATCACCATCGCGGTCGGCCCGGCGGGCACCGGCAAAACGTACCTCGCCGTCGCAGCGGCGGTCGCGGCTTTCCGCGCCAAGCAGGTCAACCGGATCATCCTGACGCGTCCTGCGGTCGAGGCCGGCGAGCGGCTTGGCTTTCTGCCAGGCGATCTGCAGAACAAGGTCGATCCGTATCTCCGTCCGCTCTACGATGCACTGTTCGACATGCTGGGGCCGGAGACATACAATAAATACCTGGAACGCGGCAACATCGAGGTCGCACCGCTCGCTTATATGCGCGGGCGCACACTCGACGACAGCTTCATCATCCTCGACGAAGCACAGAATACCACGCGTGAGCAGATGAAAATGTTCTTGACGCGTCTCGGCTTCAACTCCAAGATCGTTATCACGGGCGACGTGACGCAGATCGACCTGCCGGCCGAGAAGGTCTGCGGATTGAAGGACGCCATCCGGATCCTTGACGGCGTGAGCGACATCGCCATCTGCCGGCTATCTGCGTCCGACGTGGTGCGCCACGCGCTCGTTCAGAAGATCATTGCAGCTTATGAGAGCTTTGAACACAAAAGCGGCCAGAGCGCCAAGGGCGTTCCGGCCTCCAAAAGGGGACAGAAAAAATGATACAGGAGCTTACCCATTCTATTTCCATCCGCTATGACCAGAACGTCCCGAAGAATCCGCTGGTCATCCGCCAAATCAAAAAGTGCATCAACGCTGCGCTCGCGGCAGAGCATATGTACGTTCCCTGCGAGATCAACGTCCTGCTGACCGACGACGAGGGCATCCGCGCCATCAATAAGGCTGGGCGCGGCATCGATCAGGCAACGGATGTGCTCTCGTTCCCGATGTTCGACATGATACCCGGCGCGCTCCCCCATGAGCTGCCGCTGATGACGGACTGCGACACCGGCCTGCTGCCGCTCGGCGACATGGCCATCTCGCTCGAGCGCGCATCGGCACAGGCGGAGGAATATGGCCACACGCTCCAGCGCGAGGTGGGCTATCTCACCATCCACTCCATTCTGCACATGCTTGGCTATGACCACACGGACGAGGGCGAGATGAAAAAGCAGATGCGAGCGCGCGAGGAGCAGATCCTGGCTGATATCGCCCTGCCGCGATGAACGCGCTCCGCCGTCTTGCGCAGAGCTTTTGCTTCGCTTTTCGCGGGATCCTGCGCGCTGTCCGGCGCGAGCGAAATCTGCGCATTCACCTTTGCGCGGTATGCTTTGTCATTCTGTTCGGCTTGTGGCAGCGGCTGTGTGTGACACATTGGGTCATCGAGCTTGTCTGCTGCGCGCTGGTCATTGCGCTCGAGCTGGTCAACACCGCGCTCGAGGCCGCGTGCGACGCGCTCTGTCCGGAGCGACATCCCGGCATTGGCTTTGCCAAGGACGCGTGCGCCGGCGCCGTGCTTGCCGCCGCGATCGGCTCTGTGTGCGTCTGGGCGCTGCTGCTGTTTGGACAAGAAGCGTATCTCCATAACCTCTGCAGCGCGTTTTCCGGCCAACTCTGGCCGCGCATTGCGCTGCCGGTCTGGGCGCTGCTCTCCATTGCCGTTGTCTTTGGGCCTGAAAAAACAAAAGAAATGAGGGACACTTCCCTATGATCCAAAAAACCGCTATGATCACGATTGCCGGCCGCCCCAACGTCGGCAAATCGACCCTGACGAACGCGTTCGTCGGGGAAAAGGTCGCCATTGTCTCCAACAAGCCGCAGACCACGCGCAACCGCATCTGCGGCATCGTGAACCGCGGCGGCGTGCAGCTTGTCTTCATGGATACGCCCGGCTTCCACAAGCCACGCACGCGCTTGGGCGACTACATGGTCGAGGTCGTGCGCGAGAGCGTGGCAGACGTCGACTGCGTGCTGCTGCTCGTCGAGCCGATCGCCAACATTGGCTCGCAGGAGCAAGCCCTGATCGACCAGCTCAAAACCACCGGCGAGCCAACCATTCTGGTCATCAACAAGATCGACACCGTGGAAAAAGCCGACCTGCTCGCCGTCATTGCGGCGTACAGCCAGGCGTTCAGCTTTACTGAGATCGTTCCGATCTCCGCAAAATGCGGCGACGGGGTGGACGAGCTGCTCACGATCTGTGAGCGCTATGCACAGCCTGGCCCGCAGCTTTTTCCGGACGACATGACCTCCGATCAGCCCGAGCGGCAGGTCATCGCGGAGATCATCCGCGAGAAGCTGCTGTGGTGTCTGGACAAGGAGATCCCGCACGGGACAGCGGTCGAAATCACCAAGTTTTCCGAGCGCGACAACGGTATGATCGACGTCGACGCGACGATCTACTGTGAAAAGGCCAGCCACAAGGGCATCATCATCGGCAAAAACGGCGCGATGCTAAAAAAGATCAGCTCCATGGCGCGTGTGGATGCAGAGAAGTTCATGGGCGCTAAGGTCTATCTGCAAACTTGGGTCAAGGTTAAGGAGAACTGGCGCGACAGCGTCGGCCTGATCCGGAATTTCGGATATGAATAAAAAACGAATCGCCCCTCGGCCAGAGGGGCGGCTTGCAATCACAGCGACGCGGACAGGCTGAAGACGCTTGTCCGCATTTTTATTTACCACCAGATTGGGATCATCAGGAGCTGATAGACCACAGTGAACAGAAAGAAGGCCGCGCACACGCAGATTCCAATGACCGCAGCACGGTAGCGCCGGCACCAGTAGAGCAGGTACAGCCCCAACGGCAAAACAGCGCATTTGTAGAGCACCGCCGCCAATGGATACCGCAGCAGCAGGGCAAAAAAGGGGTTGACCTCCTGTGCAGCGGGGATAAAATCGGTGGCATACAGGGGATACCACAGGTCGAACAGGCTGCACAGGTAGGTAAACACCAACAGAACGATCAGGAAACCGCTGGACGGCTGGCGTTTCATGGACACCTCCCATCAAACGTCCCGAGGCAATGACTGCATGATTGCCATCAAGAGGGACGTGGTTTTGCGGATCGTTTTCATTTAGGTCTCTCCTTTGCAAAATATCCTCAAGCGGTCTTCTCTGCTTATACCAAATCAGTGAAATGATTTATTCTCCAACCATAATTACGCAACTACCGGTTTTAGTAGACGAACTATCACTATTGGGAGTCCAAGTATGTGAAACAGCAATTGTATATGTTGTCCCTGCTGCGGCATCCGCAGGAATTGTCACACAATTCCAGAAACATCCAATGTGTTTCCACTACTGTCTGTCACGGTAATTTGGAAGTCTTTCACAGTGCCAGCAGAAAGAGTGATTTCTTCGCCTGTATACGGTTTTCTATTATCGGAAAGTATGACAGCCAATTTATCACCAGCATGAATAGTATCCGTGGGTGGGGTTACAGTCGCACGATTTGCTAAGACCTTCACTTGATGGACTGTGGCCATCTTTTCCAAAGTCCCCTCACTATCATACTGCACGTCACCAACAGAGCCAAGATACGCGTCAGCGGGAGAAACCGAGATATTCAGCTTTCCGCCCATATTGATAACAATGATGACCACATTATTGCCCGAAACACCTTGGCCTAAACTGGTCAATGCGGCGCTGTTGACAAAGGGGCAAAAAGGAGCACCGACCTCAAAAAGTCGGTGCCAAAAGCTTGCTAAATTCAGCGATATACGAATTAAAATCGGTGGTGTATGGTTTACCAGGAGTTTCACCATCCGCTTCAGGTTCAACGCGGTAGCAGAAA
>CAZJBT010000025.1:0-19793 GCA_964544345.1 uncultured Oscillospiraceae bacterium | reverse complement strand
TTATCCTCGACCGCACGACCGATCCCGTGCCGACCGATGGCTCGGCCTGGGTACAGCCGGCTCGCTATCCCGGCCCGTGCGAGGACTATAACGCCAACGACGAGAACTATCCGTGCTACCAGGTCACGGTGCAGTTCCGCCCGAATCAGGCGCCCGTCCACCACGCTAACTTCGACCTCGCCTGCCGCGAGGGCGACGTGCGCGCGTTCTTCAACACGCCCGTGCAGAAGCTGCTGACCGACGAGACCGGCCGTGTCACCGGCATCATCGCAAAGTCCGTCGACGGCAAGGTCTACCAGGCCAACGCCAAGCGCGGCGTCGTGCTCGCCACCGGCGACTACTCCGGCAACCTCGATATGCTGCTGCACTACTGCCCGTGGGTCGAGAACAACCCGAAGATCTTCACCTGCGTGGACGCGGACGGCTACTACGCCGACACCGGCGACGGTCACCGCATGGGCATGTGGATCGGCGCGCAGATGGAACGCGGCCCGCACGCCCCCAACGTCCACAACATGGGCGGCCCGCTCGGCGTCGCACCGTATTTGGAGCTTGACGCCAACGGCGAGCGCTTCATGAACGAGGACGTCTCCGGCCAACAGATCGAAAACCAGATCACCAACCTGCCCGACCACCTGGCTTGGCAGATCTTTGACAGTGCCTGGCCGGAGCAGCTCCCGCACATGCCGCCGTCGCACGGCTGCATCTGCATCAACCAGGACGACGACGCTATCGCAGCACGTACCGTCAACTACACGCTCAACAACCCCGACGGCTACACCTCCCCCGCTCTTGTTGCCGAAGCAGTCGCAGGCGCAGGCCCGGCCGAGGGCGAAGCCGGCTCCGCGCGCATCGTGACGGCGGACACGCTCGAGGAGCTTGTTGAGAAGATGGGGGTGCCGAAGCAGACTGCGCTTGCCTCCATCGCTCGTTATAACGAGCTGGCTCGCCAGGGCAAGGACGTCGATTTCGGCAAACGCGCCGACCGTCTATTCCCGCTTGAGAAGGGGCCGTTCTACGCCGCGAAGCTCACGCCCGCGCCGCTGCTGGTGTGCATGAGCGGACTCGACAGCGACGACAAGGCGCACTGCCTGAACAGCCGCGGCCGTCCCATCGCGGGGCTTTACGTCTGCGGCAACGTGCAGGGCGGCCGGTTCTCCATCGAGTACCCGATCACCGTTCCCGGCATGAGCCACTCCATGGCGCTCACCTACGGACGTATCGCCGGCCGCAACGCCGCACAGAGCATTTGAGCTTTCTGTATCTTACATTTTTCAGCATCCGGAGCCAGATTTGGCTCCGGATGCTTTTTTGCTTGACAGAATTTCGATTTTTAGCTATAATTCTATATAGAAAATATTCTAAATTAAGGAGACGAACCATGAACGACGGTTTTTTTCACGCACTGGCCAGCCCGTGCCGGCGGGAGATCATTGAGCTTTTGAAGTGGAACAGCCTCAGCGCAGGCGAGATCGCTGCACAGTTCCACATCTCTCAGCCCTCCGTCTCGCGCCATCTGGACATTCTGCGGCAGGCGGAGATCGTCACAGCCGAGCGCCGCGGCAACCAGATCATTTACTCGCTCAACCTCTCCACGGCACAGGAGATCGTCGTGCAGATTTCCAAGCTGCTCGCACCGAAGGACGGCATGGCAAATGAGAGCTGAAAAAGCGCGCGGACTGATCCTCGCTCTCTCGCTCATGGCGCTGGCCGCCGCGCATCTGATCGAGCAAGCACTGCCCGCACTTGTGCTGATGGCGGTATGCGTGCTGCTCGCGCTGTTCGTGCTCTGCTGTAATTTGGATCGTCTGACCGATCTCTCTTCGGACAACCCAAAAATGAAAACGCTGCGGTTCATCACAGTGTTCGACGGCGCAGTGATCGTCATCGCCGTCGTCTTTGTTGCGCTCGTGCAGTCCGGCCTCCTCCACAGCACGCAGCGGACTGAGGAATACTTTTTGACCGGATTGCTCTCCGTCATCATGCTCGTGCTCAGCAATCTCTGCCCGAAGCTGCCGTTCAACCGCCATACTGGACTTCGCCTGCCATGGACTGTCCGTGACGAACAGACCTGGATCGTCGCACACCGCATAATCGGGTATATTTCGCTCCCGCTCACGATCCTCTTTCTCGCCGCGACGCCGCTGGTCGAAAACTATAAGGCGCTGTTTTTGACTGTCTTCATTGCCTGGATCGGCATCCCGAGCGTGCTGTCCGGCGTGTTCTTCTACCGGGGGTTCCGCAGATAAAAGGAGCTGCCGCAGATCATTTTGCAGCAGCTCTTGAGCCTGTCGAAAAAAGTGTTTTCGACAGGCTCTCGCCGGGGACAAAGCCCGTCCCCGGCGAAACGCAGCCCGCCGCAGCGCACGCATTGTCCGCCGATGGCAACCAATGCGCACGTTTGCGGGTCGAGAAGTGTTTTCTCCGACGCACATGTCATCGGAGAAAACGGATCTCATTTTATTTGCGGCGTACACGCCGCAAACTCTACGAGGTTTTCCGACAAGCCGAGGAGCTGCCGCAGGTCATTTTGCAGCAGCTCCTTTGGTGCAGTTTAAAGCCTCCCGCCGTAGTCGACGGTGATATTTTGGCCGTTGACGCCGCTTGATTCGTCGCAGGCAAGGAACAGGATCGTATATGCCTGCTCCATCGGGTCAAGCCGCGCATTCGGGTGCGGATGCAGGTGGTGCTGCGCGGTGATCTCCATCATTTCCTTGTCCGCCCTCTCCGCCATCTCAGGGCTGAACAGCGGCGTATCGGTCGCACCGGGTGAGACCGAGTTGATGCGGATACCGCTGCCAAAATACTGGATGGCAAGGTTCTTTGTCAGCGCCAGTACGCCTGCCTTGGCCGCCGAATAGGCCGCGCCCGCGCAGGCATACACGCCGCCGATGGACGCAATGTTGACGATCGCGCCGTAGTTGCGCTCTACCATGTGCGGCAGCACCGCACGGCAGCAGCGCATGACGCCCTTGAGGTCAGTGTCGACCACATCGTCCCAGAACTCGTCCGTCAGCTTCACCGTCGGCATATGGCAGTCCGGAATGCCGGCGTTGTTGACCAATACGTCGATTTTCCCAAACTGTTCGATCGTTTTCGCCACAACGCGGTTTACATCCTCAGTCACCTTCACGTCGCCGGCTACCCAGACGCACTTGCCGCCCTCGGCCGCGATCTCATCCGCAACCCGCGCAAGCTCGCTCTCCCGGCGTGCCGTGATGATGACCTCCGCACCCTCGCGCGCGAACAGCTTAGCCGTCGCCTCGCCGATGCCGGAGCTGCCGCCCGTGATCAGAGCTACTTTGTTCTTAAGTCTTCCCATTGCTTCACACTCCTTTGCATCTCTATCATAACGCATTTATTCTAAGGAAACAATCGGTTGACAAATGCCAATTTGGCCGGTATAATATATAAGCCTGTCCGAAAGGGCGGGCTATCCTTGCCGCCGGCGCGACCGGCGGCCATATGTCCAAAAGGAGGTGCAATCAACATGGCTCAGATTTCCGCTAAGTACGAACTCCTCTACATCATCGACCCGGCAAAGGGCGAAGAGGGTATCGCAGCAATCGTGGAAAAATTCAAGGCGATGGTGGAGGCGGAGGGTACCCTCACAAGCATCGACGAGTGGGGCAAGCGTCGTCTCGCTTACCCGATCAACGATCTGCCTGAGGGCTACTACGTCCTGATGGCCTTTGACGCAAAGCCCGAGTTCCCCGCAGAACTCGACCGCGTTCTCGGCATCACTGACGGCATCCTGCGCTCGCTCATCACCAGCGTCGAGGAATAAGGGGGCAGAACCGTGTTAAACCACATTGTTCTCATGGGCCGCCTTACCGCTGACCCGGAACTCCGCCGCACCGGCTCCGGCATCGCCGTAGCCTCGTTCACGCTGGCGGTGGATCGGGACTTCACCAACAAGGAATCTGGTACCAAGGAGACCGATTTTATCGACATCGTCGCCTGGCGCAATACCGCCGAGTTCGTCTCAAAGTATTTCGCCAAAGGACGCATGGCGGTGGTCTCCGGCCGGCTGCAGATCCGCCGCTGGCAGGATAAGGAGGGCAACAACCGCCGTTCTGCCGAAATCGTCGCCGACAACATCTACTTTGGCGACAGCAAGCGCGACGCGGATTCCTCCGGCAGCTACAGCCAGTCTTTCGGGGGCGGCCAGTCCTATAGCGGCGGTCAGTCCTACGGTTCCCAGCCCAGCGGCGGTTACCGCGCCCCGCAGTCGCCCGCGTCCGACTTCGCTATGCTCGAAGACGACGACAGCGAGCTTCCGTTCTGATTTTTTCTGAGATTGTAAGATAGGAGGATAAGCACATGGCTTACGATAAGTCCCGCAGCCGGAAGCGCAAAAAGGTATGCAGCTTCTGTGTTGATAAGATCGAGCATATCGATTATAAGGACACCGCGAAGCTCCGCCGGTTCACATCCGAGCGCGGCAAGATCCTGCCCCGCCGCACGACCGGTACCTGCGCGAAGCATCAGCGCCAGTTGACGCTCGCCATCAAGCGCGCACGTCACATTGCGCTGCTGCCCTACGTGGCTGACTAATCATCAAAAACGCGCCCTGCGCGAAGAAAAGCGATGCAGCTCCAAAAGGAGCTGCATCGCTTTTTGCTTTTTATCCGTCGCCGAACCTTTCGCGCAGGAAACTGTAAAACTGACGCAGCGCCGGGTTTCCCGCATTCTCGCGGCAGTAGAGAACATTGATTTGCGTCTCTGTCTCTGGCTCGAGTGGGACGATCGCCTCGCCCTGGCTCGAGTTGCACCGGACAGTGCGTTCGGCGCAGATCGAAACGCACTGCTGGTGCGTCAGCATATCGAGCGCAGTGCGAATGTGATGGCTCTGCATCCAGATTTTCGGTGTGAAGCCGGCCGCCTCACAGACAGCCCGTACCGCGTCGTACATCACCGTATGCTCCGGCGTTGTCAGGAACAGCTCGCCGCGCAATTGTTCAAGCCGCAGCCGCTCCTCCCCCGCCAGCGGGTGCCCCGCCGGCAGGACTGCGACCAGCCGGTCTCGCCAAAATGGGATGCGGCAGAACCGATCGTCGGAATCATCGACCTCCCGCACGAAGGCAAGATCGCATTCGCCTGCGAGCAGGCGCTCCTTGAGCTGGTAGGACTCCCCCTCGAGCACCTGGATCGTGCAGTCCGGGCACCATTCCCGGAAGTCACCAAGCGCGGCACCGATAGGGTACTCTGTCACGGCCGGCAAACTGCCGACCACCAAAAGCTGGCGCTCCCGCCGGAGCTGCCCCGATATCTTCTGCCGCCCTTCATCATACACACCGACGATCTGTCGGGCATACGGCAGAAGCAGCTCACCGTACTGGCTGATCTCCAACCGCCGGCTCGTCCGGTAAAAAAGCGGCGCGCCGAGCGAACGCTCGAGCTGCTGCAGATGGCGCGAGAGCGTGGACTGCGAGACGAACAGTTTGTCGGCCGCTTCGCTAAGACTGAGCGATTCGGCAATGACCGCAAATTCGCGCAAAGATTCGATCTCCATACGGCATCTCCCCCCATCTATGCAGCTCCTGCATAGATGGTATCTGAAATCGGTTTGCTTGTCAAGCATCGCCCAATTTATAATATTTTCACAATCAATCCCGGTGCAGCGAGCAGATTTTTGGGCGGAAATGGGGGGATGCTTCCGCAGCCCGAACGCCGCACGGGAGAATTGGATCACTTTTGTCCCCGTGCCCGCCAGCACAAGCGCGGGGCGTGCAGAAGCTCCGGAAAGGAACCGCGGCGAGCGCCGCGGCATAGGTGACATATGGAAACAGGAAATCAGATTTTCTACCCCGGCAAATATCTGTCCTGGGAGCAGGCAGAAATTCAGCCCAGGCTCGACTTTGCAGCCAACTTCACGCCGCATGTTCCGAATCTCGGTGACGTCTGCGAACGTCTGAGCGAGCACGAGGTGCTCGAATTCAACAAGCGGTGGAACCCGTATGACCCACTCTATAACGACCCAGACTATGCTCGCGCGCAGGGTCTGCCCGGTGTGCCGGTCATGCCAGGCTTCACCTACCGAAAGGTGGACGCACGCGACCAGCCAAACCGTCCGCT
This sequence comes from uncultured Oscillospiraceae bacterium, assembly GCA_964544345.1. Lineage (GTDB taxonomy): Bacteria > Bacillota > Clostridia > Oscillospirales > Oscillospiraceae > CAKTOF01. The sequence continues at coordinate 13,715 of CAZJBT010000025.1, read as the reverse complement.
CGACCGCCGCATGGCTGACCAGTTCTACTACACGGCACTCGGCGGCGATCTATACTACCACAAGCGCTTCTGCAGCGGCGACGCTGTGCGGAAATTCCAAAGCGGCTCGGCGATGCGCGATGTGACCGTGCCGGGCAGCGACCTGCGCGTGTTCGACTTTGACCGCATTATGTCCATCTATGATGAGTCTGGGCGCGAGACAGATCGCTCCATCATCTATACGCGCGAGGCATACCGCAAATTTACAGACGGGCGGCCGCGTGTGGACTACTCCGAGAACATGTCCGAGTGGGAGAGCTACTTCCCGCCCGCTCACTACACGACGGACGACGACTACCTGCGCATGAAGCAAATCTGGGATCAGGAGTGCATCCGGGGTGAGGAGCCTCTCTACTGGGAGGATGTTGCAGTCGGCACGGAGGTGCCGCAAACCTGCACCGCCGGGCCGGTCACCTACATGCATCTTGTGGCGTGGGAACCGATCCCGCCGGAGTACCTGTTCACGCGCGAGGAGCTGCTCGACCGCGATTACACGGCCACGGTCTACCGCGACCGGTTCGGCAGTTTCCTCGACGAGACCGCCGTCCATTTCGGAGGCCGCAACAACCCTGGCACGCGCATGGTGTTCTACAACACCGATGCGGCGTTTTTGGTGGCGCGTACCATCACCAACTATATCGGCAATGCCGGCGAGCTGCGCCACTTCGGCTGGCGGCTGTTCCCGTTCTTCCGCGAGCTGCGGCTGGAAAAGCCGGGCGCCGATATGTTCGCCGAGACGCCGGGCATGGAGGGTCGCTTCTGCGAGCGCCATGGCGCTGAGGGCGATACCGTCATCGGCCGCGCAATCGTGACCGGAAAGTACATCAATCATGCCGGCGAGCACTGTGTCCGCTTCGCGCTCTGGGCAGAGACGCTCGACGGCGAGATCATCCAGACCTGCCCGGTCGATGCGGCGTTGCCGTCTCGGCTGGATTGACTCACACGACGATCAGAAAGGGAGAAGACTTATGCATTCGATCAAAAGAGGAATTTCTCTGCTTCTTGCCGCGCTTTTGGCGCTCGCCTGTCTTGCTGCCTGCTCCTCAGACACGGCCGACCTCAGCTCCCCCGCAGATCCCGGTGCTTCGCAGGAGAGCGAGACGTCGACCGGCGACCCATCTGCGTCCACCTCGGACGACTCTGCATCCGCACCCAATCGCGGCGCTCTGGCAGACTACACCGTGAACATCGGCGTACTGACCGCCAATGATACACACGACCTCGTAGCCAATTCTGAGGTGCCGCGCTACCAGCGCCATATGGTCTATGAGCACTTGATGGTCATTGACCCCGAGACCCGTGAGGTAGGATACCAGCTTGCCAAGAATGTGGAATATGTCGACGAGACGACGCTGAAGGTCGAGCTGCGCGACGATGTGTACTTCACCGACGGCCAGCACATGACCGCGGAGGACGTCTACCACAGCCTGCACGATGTGTGGGCTGCCGGCAACCAGGCGACATATTTCTCCTGCTATGACTGGGATAACTGCACCATCGAGGACGACTACACCATCTGCTTTCGCTTCACAGAGCCGTTCGGCCCTGCCATCACTTACCTCGCGCAGTATGATATCTTCTGCTACGAAGACCTGACAGGCGAGAGCGGCGCGGATGCCGACAAGTGGTACTCCAGCCCAAACGGCACCAGCCCGTACTACTGCGTGGAAAACGTGGCCTCGTCCTACGTCACCTACGCCCGTAAAGACGCCGACGACTACTGGGGCGAGCTGCCGGCATGTACGGAGGTCACCTATCGGTACTACTCCGAATCCACGACCATGTACATTGACTTTGAGACCGGCGTGCTCGACGTCGCCTGCGCCCTGAATGCGCAGGACGCCGCGCGCGTGTTGGACGGCGATTGCCCGGCGAGTACCGCTTACAGCGTCAATTCGCTCAACGACGTGCTCTTCCTCGTTCTGCCGGAGTACAGCGAGCTGTTTGCAAACGAGTCCATCCGCAGAGCCTTTGCCATGTCCGTCGACGCAGAAAGCGCCGCAGTCGCCATGTACGGCGTGTTGTTCGCACCAGCCGATTCTATTCTGGCCTCGTCGATGCCGTTCTACAGATCTGAGTCGGTCGCGGCATACGATCCCGAGGGCGCGAAAGCGCTGCTGGCCGAGGCCGGCTATCCCAATGGTGTCGACCTGCGCTTTGTGGTAACGCAGGACAACCGCGTGCTGGCTGAGGCGCTGCAGGCCTCACTCGAAACCGGCGGCTTCCACGTCTCAGTCGAGAGTTATGATACGCCGACCTGCATCGGTATGTGGCAGAACAAGGAGACGGATTTCCTGTGCAAAGAGACGGCCGGCGGCGGTTATCTCAACGACCCGGCGCAGGTACTCAACACACTCAGCCCCGACTCGACACTGACGCCCGCAAAAATGGAGAATGAAACGTGGGTCGAACAGTTCAACCGCGCACTCTATAACACGGACACGGCCGTCCGCGAAGACGCCTACGGTGCGCTGCAGGACTATGCCATCGGCACCTACCGCTGTGTCCCGATCTGCGAGCGGGTCAATATGACCGTCTGGAACAGCGAGAAGATCGCCGACTTCCCAATGGCCATCGCCGACGCGCCCTGCGCCCGCTATATCGAATTTGTCCAATCGCCATAGAAACCAGGCGCGATCTCCCGCGGGAGATCGCGCCTCAGCTTTGTCGAAAAACCTCGCGGCGTTTCGCCGCCGCAGCGGCGAAATAGGTTCGTGCGAATCATGCGGCTCGCTTTGTATCCGCATCCAGGAGACGGCAACGCCGCGGACGGGGAACGTCCGCGGCGTTCTTTCGGGCTTACAGCCGCTTCAGGATCGCTTGAGCCGCGCAGACGCCGGACGCGCCGGCCTGTGCAAGGCCGCGGGTCACGCCCGCACCATCGCCGATGGCAAAGAGGTTCTCCCGCTCCGACTCCAGCTCGCTGGTGAGCTTCGGGCGCGCGGAGTAGAACTTGACCTCCACGCCGTACAGGAGCGTATCGTAATTCGCCGTACCCGGCGCGATCTTGTCGAGCGCGTAGATCATCTCGATGATATTGTCCATGTGCCGCTTCGGCAGCACAAGCGACAGATCGCCCGGCGTGGCCGCAAGCGTCGGCTTGACGTACGACTGTGCGAGCCGGTGCTCGTTCGTGCGCGCGCCGCGGATCAGGTCGCCAAAGCGCTGTACCAGGACGCCGCCGCCAAGCATATTCGACAGCGAGGCGATGTGCTTGCCGTAGGCATACGGCTCCTTAAACGGCTCGGTAAAGCGATTGGAGACGAGCAGCGCAAAATTCGTGTTCTCCGAGCGGAGCGCGGGATCCGCATAGCTGTGACCGTTGACGGTGATGAGACCGTCCACATTCTCCGAGACCACATGGCCATAGGGGTTCATACAGAACGTACGCACGGTGTCTCCGTACTGCTTCGTGCGGTAGAGCAGCTTGGATTCATAGACCACATCGGTGATGTGCTCAAACACCTTTGCCGGCAGCTCGACGCGCACGCCGAGGTCGACCTGGTTGTTCGTCAGCTTCAACCCGAGCGCATTGCACTGCGATGCGAACCACTCCGCGCCGCCGCGGCCGGGCGCGGCAATGCAGAAACGGCACGTCACATCGCCGCCCGGGACGGAAAGGCGATAGCCGCCGTCGGCCGCCGTGATCGTCTCGACCTGCGCATGGAAGCGGAATTCGCATTTCTCACGCAGGTATTCATAGATGTTCGTCAGGATGCGCAGGTTGTTCTCGGTGCCGAGATGCTTACAGCGCGCCTGCAGCAGGTGCAGGTCATTTTCGAGCGCGCGCTTTTCGAGCGCACGCGCTTCGGGCGTGTTGGTGGAAAACACCTGTTCTGTCGCGCCAAAGTGGACATTGACCGAGTCGACGTAGTCGATCAGCGCCATTAGGTCGCGGTCAGGCATATAGTCGCCCAACCAGCCGCCGAACTGCGTGGTAAAATTATACTTGCCGTCGGAAAATGCGCCCGCCCCGCCGAAGCCGGACATGATCGAGCACGGCCTGCAATGGATGCAGTCTTTCACCTTGCCCGCCACAATGGGGCAGCTCCGACCGTAGATATCCGCGCCCTGCTCGAGCACCAGGATCTTTAGCTCCGGCCGCTTTTTGGTCAGCTCATAGGCCGCGTAGACGCCAGCCGTGCCTGCACCGATGATACATACGTCGTAAATCATGAGAAAGTACCTCCTGTGTACTTGTAATGCATATCCATCAGATATACATTGGCTTTGCATTTTACCGCCGGATTGCGTATAATAGGGATCAAGAATCAAAATAAGGGTGAGAAAACATGTTCGACGGATTCCTCAAAGTCGCCGCGGCCACGCCGGCCATCCGCGTTGGCGACCCGGCATACAATGCCGCGCAGATCGAAGATTGGATGCGGCAGGCCGCCTCTGGCGGCGCGAAGCTCGCCGTGTTCCCGGAGCTTTGCCTGACAGGCTACACCTGCGGCGACCTGTTTTTACAGAAAAAGCTGCTCAGCGGCGCGCTGGACGCACTCTGCTCGCTGCAGGACGCTTCACGCGGACTGGATCTGCTCGTGCTGGTCGGCCTGCCGGTCGCGTCGCGCGGCTGCCTGTACAACTGCGCGGCGGCAGTCTATGAGGGGCGCGTGTTGGCTCTGATCCCAAAGATCAATCTGCCGAACTATGGAGAATTCTATGAAAAGCGCCACTTTGTCTCCGGCGCTGGTGTATCGGAAACGGTTCTGATCGGCGGCGAGGACGTAACGCTGGACGCGAATATTCTGCTGCGCCATGCTTCGCTGCCGGAGCTGGCCGTGGGCGTGGAGCTGTGCGAGGATCTCTGGGTGCCGAACCCGCCGTCGGTGGAGCTTGCCATGGCGGGCGCGACGGTGATCTGCAATCTCTCGGCCTCGGACGAGATCGTCACAAAGAGCGACTACCGCCGCGAGCTAGTGCGCGGACAGTCGGCGCGGCTCGTCTGCGCCTATCTCTACGCCGACGCAGGCGAAGGCGAATCGACACAGGATCTCATCTACACCGGCCACGATCTGATTTGTGAAAACGGGACGGCGCTGGCTGAGTCCAACGGGCAGACCGGCCTGATCTTCACAGAGCTGGATATCTCACTGCTGGAATCCGAGCGGCGGAAAATGGGTACGTTCCACTCCGGCGCACAGCCGCGCGAGGTGCTCTGGGGCGGCACGCTCACCGCGACCGCGCTCACGCGCCCGGTCTCGCGCACGCCGTTCGTTCCCTACGGCGCGGCACAGCGCGCGGAGCGCTGCGAGAAGATCATCACGCTCCAATCGCTCGGCCTGCGCCAGCGCATCGCACACACGAACGCGGGCAGCCTGGTCATTGGCGTCTCGGGCGGGCTGGATTCCACGCTCGCAATGCTCGTCGCAGTCAAGGCGATGGATCTGCTTGGCCGCAGCCGCCGCGATGTCATCGCCGTGACCATGCCGTGCTTCGGTACGACTCGCCGCACACGTTCAAACGCGGAGATCCTGGCCGAAACGCTCGGCACAACCCTGCGCATCGTGGACATTGCGGACGCGGTGCATCAGCACTTCCGCGACATCGGCCACGACCCTGCCTCACTCGACGTCACCTATGAGAATTCCCAGGCGCGTGAGCGAACTCAGGTGCTGATGGACATCGCCAACCAGACCGGCGGCTTCGTCGTCGGCACGGGCGACCTGTCTGAGCTGGCGCTCGGCTGGGCTACCTATAACGGCGATCATATGAGCATGTACGGCGTCAACGCCTCCGTGCCGAAAACGCTCGTGCGCCATCTGGTGCAGTATGTCGCCGACACCTGCGGCATCCCGGCACTCTCGGCGTGCCTGGTCAGCATTCTGGACACGCCCGTATCCCCGGAGCTTCTGCCGGCAGTCGACGGTGAGATCTCACAGAAAACAGAGGATCTCGTCGGCCCGTATGAGCTGCATGACTTCTTCCTCTACCACGGCATCCGCCGCGGCTGCCCGCCGCGCAAGGTATACCGGCTGGCACGTTACGCATTTGGCAGCACATACGACAGCGAAACGCTCCTGCACTGGCTGCGGACGTTCTACCGCCGCTTTTTCGCGCAGCAGTTCAAGCGGAGCTGTCTGCCGGACGGGCCAAAAGTCGGCTCAGTCACGCTCTCACCGCGCGGCGACTGGCGCATGCCGTCGGACGCATCGGCGGCGCTGTGGCTCGCCGAAGTGGACGCGCTTCAGGCGGATCGAACCGACTGATCCACATACTGTTTTATTCTAACACACAATCGTCGCTCGGGGCAACCCTTTCCTTCCCTGCGGCGGCAATCCGGGTGATTTTATGACAGGTTCCGAAAGGGCGCTTCAGCGCGACGGCGCGGTGGACACGATCAAAGCCTTCGCCATCGTCGGCGTACTGCTTATCCATATCAGCGCGGGCGGCTTTTCCGGCGCAGTCGGGTCGCTGCCATGGAACAGCGCACTGTTCTGGGGCAGCGTCTCGCGCGCAAGCGTACCGCTGTTTCTCATGTGTACCGGCGCGCTGCTGCTCCGGCCGGAGAAGGAGTACACGCTGCAGCACATTCTGACACACAATCTGCCGCGCATCGTGTGCGCGCTGTTTTTCTGGGCGGCGCTGTATGCGCTTCTACCACCTGGTCAGTGCGGGCAGCCTGACGGCCGCAGCGCTTTACCGGGCATGCAAAGAGCTGCTTTTGTTCCGTCATGAGTCGCACCTTTACTACCTGCACATTGCGATCCTCATTTATCTGTGCGTGCCGCTGCTCCGTATTTTGACGGCGCATGCCGACCGGCGGCAGCTTACATACGCGCTGGCGCTCTGGTTTGCACTCGGCATCGTCTACCCAACCGTACGACCGCTCTGGCCGTTTCGGCTGCTCAGCGGCATTCCGCAGCAATACGCGCTGAACATGACGTAGGCTTCGCTCGGGTACTGCCTGCTCGGGTTCTATCTGCGTGCGTATCCGCCGCGGCGGCGCTGGGTCTGCCCCGCGCTCTGGATCATTGGATTTTTCATGGTATTCGGCGGCACCTACGCCGCTTCGGCGCGCGCGGGTACGCTGCAGACCAAATACCTCGAGGGAATGAGCATCGGCGTGGCTGTGATGGCCTTCGGCATCTTCGGCACGCTCGGCACGCTGCGCCCCGGCGAGCGCGCATCGAAGGCGTTCCGCACCTGCTCAAACGCATCGTTCTGCGTGTACTTAAGTCACATGTTCTTTGTCAACATCCTGCGCCATTTCGGCATGTCCGCAGCGGTGCAGCCGGCGCTGATCACGATCCCGGCAATTGCCGCGGCAGTCTTTGCCGCAAGTTTCATTCTCTGGCTGCTCCTGCGGCGGATCCCGATCGTGCGCACCTGGCTGATTTGACACCGCGCCGGGCAGGCGCTCGATTCGCCCAATAAAAAACGCCCCATCCTGTGGATGGGGCGTTCTTGCTTTGTTTCAAACAGCGCTGGAGACCTCTGCCGCATCTGGCACAGTGATGCGGCGGATCCGCGCGCCGAGACCCTGCAACTTACCAATGATGTCCTCGTAGCCGCGTTCAATATAGTGAACGTCCTCGACCGTCGTCTCGCCCTGCGCCGCCAGGCCGGCGATCACCATCGCCGCGCCGGCACGCAGATCGAACGCCTTGACCGGGCAGCCGCTGAGCGCCTGAACGCCGGTCGCCACCGCAATGCGGCCATCCACCTGAATGTCTGCACCCATGCGGTTGAGCTCCGCGCAATAGCGGAAGCGGTTGTCATAGATGCCCTCGGTCACAATGCTGGTGCCCTGGGCGAGCGTCAGGCACACCATGGCCTGCGGCTGCATATCCGTGGGGAAGCCGGGATACGGCATAGTTTTGATGTTGGCACGGCGCAGCGGGCCGCTGCGCTCAACCAAAATGGAATCATCATAATCTGTGATGGAAACGCCCATCTCGCGCAGCTTGGACGTGATGCAGTCCATATGCTTCGGAATGACGTTCTCGACCAAGACGCTGCCGCCGGCGGCAGCGACCGCCGCCATATAGGTGCCGGCCTCGATCTGGTCGGGAATGATAGAATAGGAACCGCCCGTCAAGCATTTGACGCCGCGAACCTTGATGACTGTGGTGCCCGCACCGGAGATCTGCGCGCCCATCGCATTCAGGAAGTTGGCCAGGTCGACGATATGCGGCTCGCGGGCGCAGTTTTCAATGACAGTCAGACCATCGGCCAGCGTGGCCGCGATCATGATGTTCATTGTCGCGCCGACCGAGACGATATCCAAATAGATATGCGCGCCATGCAGGCCGTTTTCCGCTGCGGCGCAGACATAGCCGCCCGTCTGCTCGACGGAAGCGCCAAGCGCCTCGAAGCCCTTGATATGCTGGTCGATCGGACGGACGCCAAAATAGCAGCCGCCCGGCATCGCAACCTGCGCGCGGCCAAAGCGGCCGAGCTGCGCGCCGATCAGATACGACGAGGCGCGAATGCGGCGCACCAGCGCCTCGGGCGCAACCGTATTATGGATGTGCGCGCAGTCGATCTCCACCACGGACGGGCTGAAGCGCCTGATACGAGCGCCCATGCCGTCGAGAATGTCCAGCAGCAGATGCACATCGGAAATATCGGGAAGGTTTTCGATCCGGCAAGTGCCGCTCACCAGGAGCGCCGCCGGCAAAATAGCGACCGCAGCGTTCTTCGCGCCGCTGATTGTTACAGTTCCATGCAACGGCTGTCCGCCGTGAATCACATACTTGTCCATCTCATTCCCTCTTTATCCTAAGTATGTCCCACAGGAAGGGGAAATTACATGCCATTTTTCTCCGAAGGAAAGTATACCACAGGGTAAAACGCTTGTAAAGCAGAAATTACAAGCGGTAACAAAACGGTTTCACCCAGCGGCGCTCACCGAAGCGTCAAGTCCGTTGACATAAAACGCGCCGGTGTCGGTCTCCACGCGCCAGACCGGGTTCAGCCGCACAGTCGAAGCGGAGGCCGTTTCCGTCTTCAGATAGCCCTGCTCGATTTTTTCGATCCTGCTGCCGACCCATCCCAGCTCGTCGCGGCTGTTCAAAAACGCGATCAGCGCATCGGCGCAGGCGATACAAGCGGTCTGCTCAGCCGTCGCAGCATGTTCCAGGCCGGTATAAAACTCGCCTTCGATCGCGGTCAGCGCGCCATTGGAAAAGGTCAGTTCAAGCTCTGCGGAAAACACCGGCACACCGTCGGCGCTCTGGCATGCCGTCACCGTGTAGATGCCCGCGCTCTGGCGCACTGCGTCGGAGATCGATGCGCAGCGGAAGCCCATGTTCTTCAGCAGCCGTTCCGCCGCGCGCTGCAGATCACCAGACGCTGAAACCACCTGCGTCAATTCTGCCGAGAAGCTGCCGCCGCGTGCAAACCGGCAAGCTCCTGCGTCGGATCGGTAGATACTCAGGTAGCTGCCTACGCCGCGCTCCTCCTCTGTCTCCTCGCCAAGCAGCGCCTCCGCCGCGGCGCGCTGCTCGTCCACATCCGGTTCAAGCACCAGTGGGTAGAGCTTCTGTTCCTCCGGCAGCGTCTCATCCAGCGTAACGCCATAGGAGGCGAACAGCGTCTGCAGGTTGGCATAGACCGCCTGCTCACGCTCACGCGCTTCCCGGCGAGCCGGCAGAACGATCGCCAGCAAAAACAGATTGGCCATGACCAGGATCGCCAGAATAATGGTTTTGATTTTTGGTGCCGACACCGCTCTCCCCTCGCTTTCCGGCCGCTTTTACTGTTTCAGGACATCCATCCGGCGGCAAGCGAGCCGTCGCCCGTGTCGGCATAGCCGATCGCCAGGCGGCTGCTCTCCGCCAGCGCCTGCGCCTGCCGCGCCGGAAGCAGCGCGCAGACGGAGGGAAGCGCGCTGTAGGCACGCACACGCACCGAAAACTCGGTCATCGCGGCGCCGTCAAAGCGCACAGTCGCCGCCGCACCGTCCGACAAGCAGATGGGAATGCCATCAAGATAATAGTCGAACGACAGCATCACCGTGCCGTCCACAGCTTCCACACCAGTCAGATACAGCGACGCTTCGCCGATGCGGCCTTCTGTGAGCGAGCCAAGCTGCACGCGCGCCGCTTCGATCTGCATCACAAGCGTGCTGTCCGCCGCCTTGAATCCGCCCGCAGCATCGACCAGCGCCACGCTGCCGTCGACGCCGATGCGGAGCGTCCGGCCGCCCTCGCTGAATACGACGGTGCCGTCCGGCTCCGTATAGTATCCGTCGCCGTAGGGGTTGAAGCCCAACTGCGAGGCTACGCTGGAAGCAAAGCTCTCATTCCACGCCGAGGCCGCCTCGGCCTGAGAGACCGGATACTGGCCGGACGGATCGAGCAGTGTGAGCGGCGCAAGCTGCGCAAACTCCGTCTGCTCAAAGGCAAATACCGTGCCGTCAGGCCGGACGCTCTCCAGCTCTCGCTCAAGTTTATCTGACTGCAGATAGGTCTTGCAGACAAACGCGCGCGTCTCATCGCCGAAATAGAGCTGAACGCTCTCATCCCGCACGCTGAGGACAAACCAGGACGCCGCGGCGTCGCCAGAATATGCAGCCTCCAGCCACTCGGCCAGCGCTGTGAGCGGCACCGCGCATGGATAGGCGAAATACACGCTCGGCCGCGAAAGCGCAGCCTGCACCGCGCTCATCGTACTCTCCTGCGCGCCGCCGGCGTCCTCGAGCGCCTGCCCCAGTGCGCCGCCGAAGCGTTCATAGGCGGTGGCTAACCGCTCATCGTCATACATCGCGCTTGCGCGGCCTGCGCCGGCAGACAGGGAAATTTGAACCGGTCTGGCCGCCGCCTGAGCACGCGCGGCCGACTCTCCGGCCGATTCGCCCGCGCCCACGCCAAACAGCGACGCCACATCCGCCCATAGCTCCGCGCCGCCCGCCGTGCCGCCCACGCTCGCCATGACGGCCAGCACCAGCGCACTGCAGGAAAGCAGCACGATCAGGATCGTCTTGCCCCATTCCACCGCGCGGTGTTTTTTCGTCATGGCGCTCTCCTTTCCGGCACGTTACGCCTTATCCTCCGCCGGCGCGGCCGGCAGGGTCACGGTGACGGTCGTTCCCTCACCATAAGTGGATGCGATCGTGATGTCGCCGTGATGCTGGCTGAGGATCTCTTTTGCGATCGACAAGCCGAGACCTGTACCGCCGGACTGCCGTGATCTGGCCTTGTCCACACGGTAGAACCGCTCAAACAGCCGCGGCAGATCCTGCTCCGGAATCCCAATGCCATTGTCGGCTACCCGCAGCCAGACAGTACCGCCGTCCGTGCCGGCTGTCATCTCGATCCGGCCGCCGTCGGGCGTGTATTTGATCGCATTGGAGACGACGTTCATGATGACCTGCTCGATACGCTCGCGGTCGCCGTCGACCATAGGCAGCTTTTCCGGCACATCCACCGTGAGCGTATGGCCGTGGTTCCGCGCGTCGATGGAGACGGCGCGGCTGACATTCTGCACCGCGTGAGCAAAGGAAAAGCGCGACACGTTCATGTCCATCTTGCCGTAGTCAAATTTGCTGAGCGTCAGCAGATCCTGCACAATACGCGTCATGCGGTCGGTCTCGCTGATGATGACGCCCATGAAGCTCCCGCGCATCTCAGCCGGCAGCTCATCGCCGGACTCCGCGAGCGTCTCAGCGTAGGATTTGATATTGGTCAACGGCGTGCGCAGCTCATGGGAGACGTTTGCAACGAATTCCCGACGCATCTCGTCGGCGCGGCGCTGCTCGGTGACATCGTGGATGAGCACCAGCGCGCCGCCCGCCGTCTGTTCAGCCGAATACGGCGCCAAAAACAGCTCCAGCTCACGGTCGCCAACATGCTTCTGCACCTCAAGAAACTGCGGCCGGCGCAGCGCCAGCACGTCGGAAAACGGCGCTACATCCGCAAACAGCTCATCATATTGCACCGCCGGGTCGATCGTCCGGGCAAGCATCTGCACCGCCGCAGGGTTGAAGTGGATCACCATGCCCTGCGCGTCGAAGGCCACAACGCCGTCGGTCATGTGCAGGAACAGCGTAGAGAGCTTGTTGCGCTCGTTCTCAACTTCGGTCAGCGTGTTTTGCAGCACCTGCGCCATATGGTTGAAGTTTCGGGTCAGCACGCCGATCTCATCGCGGCTCGTGACCTCGAGCTTCTGTGAGAAATCGCCGCTTGCGACCTGGCGCGTGCCGGCCGTCAGCGCCTGGATCGGCGTGATGAGCAGCTCAGCGAGCACAAATGCGAGTACCACGCAGATCAAAAGCCCCAGCACAAGCGAGCGGACAATGATGCTCATTACCTCGCCCGTCAGGGAATCAACGGTGTTCTTATTGTCGAGCACATAGGCGATATAATACGCGTCGCCGGACACAACCGGGATCGCAAGATCCATATAGTCGGCCGCGATCGAGCTTTCCTGGCCGACCTCGCCGTTTATCGCGGTCAGGATGTTCTCGGTCACAGGCAGCGCCGTCTGCTGGTTCGAGCCAGCGAGCACACGGCCGGTTCGGTCGAGCACATAGACATTGCGCCCGGAGATGTCGACGCCGAGGTCTGCCTGCGCCATGATCTGTTCCCTCAGCCGTTCCGGCGCATTGGCCTGCGACGCCGTCTCGCGCATCTGTCCAATGAATTCCTCTGAAAAGGTCTGTTCCATCTGGCGATAGAACTCCTCGATATAAAAGTTCCCCACGCCATTGATCAGAAACGAGCCGACGACTGTCATCAGCGCCACAATAAGCAGCACCATGATGAACACCAGCTTCATTCGCAGAGAGCGCATGCCATCCCTCCTCTCCCGTTTTCTGCTGCGCCTTCATCGCTGGGCGGCAAACTGATAGCCGACGCCGCGCCGGGTCAAGATATAGGTCGGCGCGCCGGGATCGTCTTCGATCTTTTCACGCAGGCGGCGCACTGTGACGTCAACTGTGCGCATGTCGCCGAAGTAGTCGTAGTTCCAGACGTTCTCCATCAGCTCCTCACGCGAGAACACCTTGCCCGGCGAGAGGATCAGGAACTTCAACAGGTCGTATTCCTTCTGCGTCAGCTCCACAGCCTTGCCGTGTCTGGTCACACCGTACGACTCCACATTGACCGCAAGGTCGCCGACCGTAATGATGCTGCGCTGCGCGCCCATGTCGATGGAGCGGCGGCGAATGTTGGCTTTGACGCGCGCCATCAACTCGCGCATGGAAAAGGGCTTGGTAATATAGTCGTCCGCGCCGGTTTCAAGCCCAAACACCTTGTCCTCCTCGCCTTCGCGCGCGGTCAGCATGATGATCGGAACAGCCGAACCGCCGCGGCGTAGCGTCTCACAGACATCGAAGCCATTCATCTCCGGCAGCATCACATCGAGCAGCACAAGATCAGGATCCGAAGTCTGCGCGTATTCCAGCCCCTGCTTGCCGTCATACGCCTCGAGCGTATCGTACCCCTCCTTGCGCAGGTTGAACTTCAAAATCTCAACGATCGCCTTCTCGTCTTCCACGATCAAAACTGTCTTTCCCATCTTTCTTCTCCTCTTCCGATCGGCTCTCATTTTATTGATCATACCATGACCAGCGCCGGCCATGGCTGCCTGGTCGTGCGCGCTCTGCGCCGACATGCGCGGGTATCATAGCTGCTTTGCAGCTATGATACCATGACCGTAGGTCATGGTATAGCGGCCATATGCGCGCTCTGCGCGCATGGCCGGGATTTTTAATTCTTAGCGCGTCG
>CAZJBT010000024.1:0-19921 GCA_964544345.1 uncultured Oscillospiraceae bacterium | reverse complement strand
GCTGGAATTTGTGAGGTTGATCGACCGCTATGGTCTGCGCGGGCAGGACGCGCCGGAGGACGCGGCTGCGGCCGAGCCGGCGGAGTGCACGAGCGAGTTCGTCTTGGAAGCTTCGCGTGCGGGCGAGCTGCTTGCGGCGTGGCGTGCGTCGGGCGTGGCCGTCCTGCCGCTGGCCGATCTGTCCGGGATCGCCTGCCTGTCCGGCACGCATATGGCGGTTTGCCTGCGCGGCGGGCTGGCAGAGTACGACGAATTTCTGCGCGGCCTGTTCAGCGCGGAGATCCCCAAAACGGCGCATGGCGTCAAGGAGCTGACGCACCAGCTGCTGTCTGCCGGACTGCCTGCGGAGAATTTTGTGTTTGACACGGAGCTGGCTGCCTATTTTCTCGCGCCGTCCGACGGCAGCTATGCACTGGAAAAGCTGACGCCGGGATATCTGGGCTTCGAGCTGAAAGCTGCGGCCGCTTATGATCCGGGGCTTCCGGCGGATGAGCAGACGGAGCAGCTTGACGCGTGGATGTCGCGCTGTGCGGCCATTGCAGCGCTGCGGGAGTGCTTTGAGAGAAAGCTGCATGAGGCGGGAATGGACACGCTCTACCGCGAGGTCGATCTGCCGCTGTGCCGTGTGCTGGCAGAAATGGAGCTGGAGGGCGTCACAGTCGACCGTGCGGCGCTGGAGGACTTCGGCGCGATGCTCTCCGCGCGCGTCGAGACGTGCCAGAGCGAGATCTATCGCTATGCTGGCGGCAAATTCAACATCAATTCCACTCGCGCGCTTGGCGAGGTGCTGTTTGAAAAGCTGGGCCTGCCGCCGGTCAAAAAGACGAAGACCGGCTATTCGACTAACATCGATGTGCTGGAGAAGCTGCGCCGCCGCCATCCGATCATTCAGAATATCATCGACTATCGGATGCTGACAAAGCTGAGCTCGACGTATGTTGAGGGCTTACTGAAGGTCATTGCGCCGGATGGACGCATTCACACGACGTTCCAGAACACGGTGACGGCGACCGGGCGGCTGTCGTCCACAGAGCCGAACCTCCAGAATATCCCGGTTCGTACAGAGCTGGGCAGCGAGCTGCGCCGCATGTTCGTGCCGCGTCCTGGCTGGGTTCTGGTCGACGCGGACTACAGTCAGATCGAGCTGCGTGTGCTTGCGCACATTGCGGATGACAAGCTGATGCAGCGCGCGTTCCTGGACGGGGAGGACATTCACCGCGCGACCGCTGCGCAGGTGTTCGGCGTCATGCCCATCGAGGTCACGGCCGAGATGCGCCGCCATGCCAAAGCGGTCAACTTCGGCATTGTCTATGGCATCTCCGAGTTCTCGCTGGCCGAGGACATTGGCGTTACGCGCGCCGAGGCGAAGGCGTATATTGAGAGCTATCTGGACAAATACGAGGGCGTACGACGCTATATGCGGGAGATCGTGGAGACGGCGCGGGAGAACGGCTTCGTAACGACGCTGCTCGGCAGGCGGCGCTATCTGCCGGAGATTCACAGCAAGAATTTCAACGTCCGTTCCGGCGCGGAGCGCATTGCGCTCAACACGCCGATCCAGGGCACTGCGGCTGATATCATTAAGATCGCCATGCTGCGCACGCGCGAGGCGCTCCGTGGGATGCAGGCGCGGCTTGTGCTCCAGATCCATGACGAGCTGATTGTCGAGTGCCCGCGTGAGGAGGCTGAGACGGTGAAAAGGCTTGTGACAGAGGCGATGGAGGGTGTGATGACGCTCACGGTGCCGCTTGAGGCTGAGGCGAAGATCGGGGAAAGCTGGTATGATGCGAAATGACGTCTTATGAAGTTGTGCCGATGGAACCGCGCCATGTGCAGCAGATCGCGGCGCTGGAAAAGCTATGCTTTTCCGATCCGTGGAGCGAAGCGTCCATTCGGTCAGAGCTGGATAACCCGCTGAGTCTGTGGCTCGTCGCGGAGTCGGACGGCTGCATGCTCGGCTATATCGGTTCACAGAGCGTGCTTGGTGAGGCGGATATGATGAATGTCGCTGTCGCGCCGGACGCGCGGCGGCATGGGATCGCTCGTGCGCTGATCGGGCGTCTGGTCGAGCGGTTGGATGCGCAGAACGTCGGCTGCCTGACGCTTGAGGTTCGCCCGTCAAACAGTGCGGCGCGGCAATTGTATGAGACGCTCGGCTTCTCGGAGGTCGGACGGCGGAAGAATTATTATGCAGCTCCGAAAGAGGACGCGCTCCTGCTTCGGAAGCAGTGGAGAGGGGGAGCGGAGTGAACATTTTGGCGGTGGAATCCTCGTGCGACGAGACGGCAGTCGCCGTCGTGCGCGACGGGCGGGAGATCTTGTCCGACTGTATCGCCTCGCAGATCGATATGCACGCAATTTATGGCGGCGTGGTGCCGGAGATCGCGTCGCGCAAGCATGTGGAAGCGATCTATGGTCTGGCAGACGAGGCGCTCTCCCGCGCTCGGTTGGCTCGCGATGACATCGACGCGGTGGCTGTCACCTATGCGCCGGGGCTGATCGGCGCAGTGCTGGTGGGTCTCAATTTTGCGAAGGCGGCGGCGCTCTCGCTCGGCGTGCCGCTCGTGCCGGTGCACCATATCCGCGGCCATATCGCGGCAAATTATCTGGCGTATCCCGATCTGGAACCGCCGTTTCTGTGCCTTGTCGTCTCGGGCGGACATACCTTGATCGTCGATGTGCGCGGATATACGGACTTTGCGATCCTCGGTACGACGCGCGATGACGCGGCGGGTGAGTGCTTTGACAAGGTCGCCCGCGTGCTCGGCATGCCCTATCCGGGTGGAAAAGCGCTCGACCAGGCGGCGCAGGGCGGCGATGAGACGCGCTACACGCTGCCGCGCGCTCATGTGGCCGATCATCCGCTCGATATGTCGTTTTCCGGATTGAAAACGGCGGCGCTCAATCTGCTGCACAATGCCGAGCAGAAGGGCGAGATGATCGACGTGCCGTCACTGTGTGCGAGCTTTTCTGC
This sequence comes from uncultured Oscillospiraceae bacterium, assembly GCA_964544345.1. Taxonomy (GTDB): domain Bacteria; phylum Bacillota; class Clostridia; order Oscillospirales; family Oscillospiraceae; genus CAKTOF01. The sequence goes on along the minus strand of CAZJBT010000024.1, from coordinate 16,947 downwards.
CGCTATATGTGACACGGTTGTGCCGCGCACGATGCGCGCGCTCGAGCAGACCGGGCACCGTACGCTGGCCATCGCGGGCGGCGTCGCGGCCAATTCGCGCATCCGCGCGGAATTTGAGCGCGAAACGCGCCGCCGCGGTGTCCGGCTGTGTACGCCGCCGATGCAGCTCTGCGGTGACAACGGCGCGATGATCGGTGCGCAGGGCTATTACGAATTCCTGGCCGGAAATACGGCGGGCCAGAGCTTGAACGCCTACGCGACGATGAGCGTGGCCGAGTTGCCTCGCCTTTGAACTGAAATAAAATGCAGGGTGGAGAATGCCGCCCTGCATTTGCATTTTTTAGTGCGTTTTTTTTGCCGAAATTGGCGAAAAAACATTATGTCAACAATTGAATGCGCTTTCGCGAAACAGAGAACTTCGTTTGGGAGACTGGGACTTTTTTGAAATATCGGTCGGAAGACGCGGAAAACCAAGGAAAAGTGAGCTGTTGAAAACCCTGTGGAAACTGTGAATAACTCTTGCGGAAATTAAAATATTGGCAAAGTTACGGTCAACTCAAGACAGAAAAATATGTCGAATTTTGCGGAAAAGAACTGGTCGAATTTCCGGTATTGACAGCGAAAATCGGCCGAACGACTGTGGAAAAAATGCGGGGAGAGCTGTGACGAGGCTGCAAATGAAGTGCTTTTAGCAGAACGCGGCTGCCGGATCGCAGCCAAAACCAGCCATCCGGAGACGGATGAAAGAATTGGCGTGTTTTTTTATTGACGAATCGTGAATTTCGTGCTAGAATACATCTCGCAAACGCTGATGTGGCTCAGTCGGTAGAGCAGCTGATTCGTAATCAGCAGGTCGCCGGTTCAAGTCCGGCCATCAGCTCCAAAAATCCCGAATGCTTCTGCATTCGGGATTTTTATGTATGCTTTCTTTTTACTCGATGCAAAGAAGGCGCTGCCTTGCCGCTGAAGGACTCGCCTTTTTACGCCGCTGCAGACGAGATCGTCTGCGGCGGCGTTTCCTTTTGTTTGATCCGCAGTGGGATGGACTTTGGCTTATTCTAAAATCGAATAAACGAATTGGTATTATTCAGCTTTTTTGTTATAATCGGCATGACGGCTGTTCGCGGCCGGACAACCCGAAGAACGTGGGAGGAGAATATGGAATGTTTGAATTGAAACAGATCCTGGCGTTTGTTCATGTGGCAGAGAACCGCAGCTTTTCGACCGCGGCGATGTCGCTCAACGTGTCGCAGCCAACCTTGAGTAAGCGCATCCGCGACCTGGAAGACAGTCTGGGTGTGGTTCTGCTCGAGCGTACGACGAAAAGCGTCACCCTGACAAAGGCGGGGATGCGCTTTTTGGACGATTCGAGAAAGATCCTGGCGCTGGCGAACAGAATGGAATTGAGCGCGCTGCTGGAGTCGAACAGCAACCGGTTGATCGTCGGCATTGCGGAGGAGCTGTATCCGCTGAGCTGTTTTAAGGCCGCTTTTTTCAGCGCTTGCAGCGCGATTCGAGGCAGCCATGATATTGACATACGCCCCAACTATTTTGATACGGCGAATCTGCACGATGTGCTTGATAATTGCGACGTTGTCTTGACTTGCTCAGGCGACACCTTGGATCAGCAACGGTATAAAGTATCGCTGCTCCATCGGCAGCCGCTCTGCTTTGTGACCAAGCGGCGGGCGGGATACGGCAGCGAGCTGACCCGTGAGCAGGTCGCGTGGGAATTGAGAAACGCGAAGATCGTGTGGTATCCGCGCAGCAGGTCAAATGGTGTTGCTGTAGGGCAGATCAGTACGCTGGCCGATTTTCGCCATCCGGCGATCGAGTGGATCGACTCCGGCATCACGGCTCTGACCTGTGTGGAATTTGACAAGGGGGTCGCCATTATGCCGATGGGACACGATTCGGTCGTTTTTTCCGATACGCTTTCCTATTATGGCCTGCCGATCGAGGATGGATGGCTTGAAATCAACGCGGTGCTGCCGCAGAGTGGCCTCGAATACGGCGGGCTGCTGGTGAGGGAACTTCTCCGCGCGTTCGGCTCGGCAGACTAGGCGTTTTGTTTATTCTGCTTTTCTATGAATCGAAAGATCTATCCAAAGAACACGCTTTACTCCGGGCTTTCTTCCTGCTTAGAATGAGATCAGGCGACTGGTGTTTGCCGATCATTTTTAGAAGGAAAAGAGGAGAGATCATGAAAAAGAGATTGCTTGCAATGCTTTTCGCGGCGGTTCTTGTTTTTGCGCTTGTGGCCTGCGGAGGCACCACAGAGGAACCTCCCGTTGCCGATGTGGCCGAACAAGGCGGAGAAATGCCTGCCTCTCAGGCCGGCAGCGGTGACGCCGGAGCGGGAGCGTCCGCCGGCGTTTCAAACGAGTCCAACATCCAGGGTGCGATTGGGATCGGGGAGACAGGAGAAAGCGTCGATCCTGCCGACCATGAGTATGTAGAGATCAATATCGGCTCCGTTGGGGCGAAGTTTGTCGGCCACTTTGACGCGACCTCCGGTTTCTCTACGGATGTAGGGCAGTCAGCGCTCAATCTGGTGTTTGACCGCGTCTTTTTTGTCGACCCGAGCACCCGCCAGTACACCTCCACGATTCTCGATAGCTGGGAGGTCGACGAAAACAACGTCGTGATCCTGCACGTGAAGGAGGGCGTTGTTTTCAACCGCTCCGGCAATCAACTGCTTGCGTCGGATATTCTGTACAGCTTCCGCCGGAACACCAACGCGCCGATGGCCGCCGGCAACTGGGCGAAGTATGTAGATCTGGAGGCTGCGTATGTATCCGAGGATAATATGACGGCCTATATCCCGTTTAATATGGAATTCGGCGCGTATCAGAGTATTCTTTCGATCGGCGTGCTGGAAGAGACGTGGATCGAGGCGCACGGCGGCGATGAATCCTTTGACTGGTTCGATCCTTCGCTCGCCAATGGAACGGGTGCCTATATCCCGACGGAAATGACGATCGATATCTCCGCGTCCTATGAACTTGTCGACGACTGGTGGGGCACGGAGGATTACATGACGACCACCTTCTGTTACGCGAATAAGATCAACTGCTTCCAGTACACGGATGAGACTACTATGATGATCGACTTTGAAAACGAAGTGATCGATTTGGCGCTTTCTCTGGGCAGCTCCAGCATGGAGAGGGTTATCGATGATCCCTCGATCGGGACTGCGCAGTCGGTCAGCTCGAACGCCGTTTCGCTGCTTGTGATGAACTACGATATTGAGGACGGCAATCCGCTATTTGACAACGAAAATCTGCGCAAGGCCATTTGCTATGGAGCTGACTGGGAGGCACTGGCAGAGCTTGGCTACGGCGTGCTGCACCAAAAGCCGGTATCGTCGATCGCTTCCACCTCGCAGTACTGCGTGCCGGGGTATACCTATGAGTACGATCCTGAGCTTGCACGACAGTACAGAGATGAGAGTGGGCTGGACGCCGTGGAACTGCGGTGGTTGGTACAGAGCGGTTCCTCGGCAGCGGTGATCGCCGAGGCGTTCAACGCCTATATGGCGGCTCTGGATATTACCGTCAACGTTGAGGTATATGACGTGCTGACCTGTATTGCACAGTGGCAGCAGCCCAACGCGACGGACTTCCAAATCATCAACGACAACAATGCCAACACCTCTGGCGATCCGTTTACCAACATGACGTTCCTGGGCAGCACAGCGAGCTTCAAATGCTCCAACCGCAACGGAGAGGAGATCAACGCGCTGATCGACAATGCGGCGTATTCGTTTGATCCGGCTGTCCGCGCAGATTACTACGCGCAGCTCCAGGCGTATTTATATGATTCATATTCGGTCATCCCGCTGAGCGAGTGGAATTTGGGACTGGCTTACGGCGAGAAGATCAAGAGCACCCGGATCACCGACGTCTATACGGTGGATCTCCGCTATATTGGATTCTGACCGGATGGTTTGGATCGATCTCTTGTATGAGGAACATCAGCTATGATCATTGATTTTGAAGCACACTACTCACTTGACGATACGTTTCATCTGCGCTCGCTTGTCATAAAGGACAACGAGGATGAAACAGAAAACGACCAGCCCGATGGCCCGCCCGCAGGCCCGTTGGCGGCGATCGCGCTCTCAAAGATCGAAACGCGGCTTGCGGAAATGGATGCAAACGGCGTTGACATGCAGGTTTTGAGCCACTCAGCGGGCGTGGAAGCGGTCGATCCGGCTTGTGCGGTCGCGCTTGCTCGGCGTGTCAACAACGCGGCATATGAGGTCACACGGCGGTATCCAGGCCGATTCATGGCCTGGGCGGCGCTGCCGATGCGGCAGCCGGAGGCAGCGGCGCGCGAGCAGGAACGGTGTATCAGGGAACTGGGGTTCCTCGGCTGGAATGTTTATTCCAACTTCGGGATCCCGGAGCGCCTGGACGACCCCATGTTCGCGCCCGTTCTGGAGATGGCCGACCAACTGGCTATACCGGTCTATATCCATCCGACTTCGCCCAACATCGCGGAGTATCAGGGCGGACCGCCGGCGCTCTGGGGCGGCTTGGGGTATGCTGCTGACACGATGCTGACCGTCGTAAAAATGCAGCTCGCAGGGGTCTATGACCGCTATCCCAAAATCAAATTCGTGCTCGGCCACCTTGGAGAGGGCTTCCCGTTTGTCGCAAAACGCATGGCCGACCCCGCCCGCACCGGCGGCCTCTGCCAGCACGGGATCGACTATTATCTCCGCCACAATTTTTTCGTCTCCACCAGCGGGCAATTCGATAAGGCGTCGTTTGAGTGTACGAAACAGGTCGTCGGCCTGGATCGGATCCTGTTTGGTTCGGACTACCCGATGGAGCGCGTTAAAGACGGCGTCGAATTTTTGGATTCTCTCCCGCTGTCGGTTTCCGAACGGGAGCAGATCAGCAGCGTCAATGGTATCCAGGCGTTTTCTCTCGCCATTTGATCGATAGAAGCGAAGCCGCCGCAGCGTTACACCGCTGCGGCGGCTTTTGTGCTGCCAGCGCAGGCGGCTTGCTCGTTTGGAGACAAAACGGATCGATCGTGCGGAGACTCTGTGGAAAACGGCAATTTTTCTGGGAGCAGACCAAGGAATATTTTGCAATACATACGAAGATGTGCTACTCTATTTTATAGAGTAGCAGCCGCGCGGCGGGAGCCGCGTGAGATGCACAGCAAGGAGGATCAAAAATTGGCTGATTTTATGAAGAAGGATCGCGCCACGGTCAAAGCGGGCGAGACCTGGATCGTGGAGGAGACGGCAGCGCTCAAGGCGCTTACGATCGAAGAAGGTGCGTTGGTCACCGCGCCGGAGGGCAAACTGCTCACGCTGACCGTGGACGGTGTGGAGCTGCCGCTGAGCTCAGGGCGATATAAGGGCGACGTCGTCCTCACCGTGACAGACGATTTCCCGGAGATCGTCGACACCTACGACATCGGAAACTATCGCGGCGCGCTCTATGTGGACAAAAAGGGCGTCGATCCCAAACGCTCGGTCACGTCCGCGCTCATCGGCGGCCATTACGACGCAAATGCGGTCGAGGGTGTGCAGCTCCGCTCGAAAAACGACGGCTTTACCGGCCTGGTCTACCTCGCCGGCGAGCACGAGTTGCGCGACGTCGACATTGAACTGAACGGCTGCGGCCGCAACGATTTTGCCGGCAATGGCGCGGCCATCGTTGCCACCGGTACGAGCCGTGTCCACGCCAAGGGTCTGAAGATCCACAACAAAGGCATGGTTCGCGGCGCGGTGCTCGCGGCGGACAATGGCGAGATCGTCGTCGAGGACGCCGACATCTACTGCCGCGGCTACAGTGCGAAGGAGGCGGCAGAGGGCGCCAAGCGCATCAATGCGATGAAGGAGGTTCCTTGGATGCTTGGCCTGTACGGCAACAACCGTGCAACCAACATCGTCGGATCCGGCAAAGCGACCTACATCAACTCCACGCTCCGCGCTGAGCAATGGGGCGTGCTGTCGACCGATGGAACCGACGCGCCGGAGAAGTTCGGCGACGTCCAGATCCGCCTGAATACGAAAGACTGCCTGGTCGAGATCACCGGCGCGTCAGGCTATGGCTCATATTCCATTGGCGCGACCTGCAACACCTTCGACCACACCACCTTCAAGGTGCCGGATTATGCGCTTATCTGTGCGAACGAGTATGCTGCGGGTCACTTTATCAATGGCTCGAAGGTCGAATCGAAGCGTTTCGGTGTCATGTGGCACCAGAACCAGGGCGGCGTACTGGAGGTTTCGGACTCTGAATTCAAGACTGGCCTGACGACGTTTCTTGTCAAGGGCTGCTATCCCGATATCCGCGTGAAAAACTCGGTGATCGAGTCCGAGAACGGCGTTGTCCTGCAGCTCATGGACTCCGACGACCCCGGCATGGGCAACCCGAGCTATGCTACAAACGCGGCGATCGCGGTCAAGGATCCGAGCCACTCCGTCACCGACCCGAACTATGCGGATCTCACGATGTTCCACCACAAGCTCAGGAACTACTGCACCGACCTGAAGGCTGCCTTTGAGGATATGACGCTTGTCGGCGACTTCTACAACGGCACGACGAACGCCTGCGCGGTCGGCATGGTCATCCCCGAGGGTCAGACCGCGATGCAGACCGGTCACGGCGACGTCAAGCCGCAGAAGTCCTCGGTCGCGCCGGTCAACCTGATCTTGAGCTTGAAAAAGGTCGACCTGACCGGCCGCATCACAGCCTCAACGGTCAAGCATAGCGTGAAGACGATTACCGCGGACAACCGCCGCCAGCTCGGTATGGTCAAAAACACTGCTTCCGCTGTCGTGAACAACGGCGTGATCGTGACGCTGGACGCCGAGACTGCCTGGACGGTTACGGGCAACTGCTATCTCTCCTCGCTGACCATCGCCGAGGGCGCAGTCATTCGCCCGGTGGAGGGCAAGAATCTGACCATGACCGTGGACGGCGTGCAGATGGAGATCGCCCCGGGTCATTATGCCGGCGATATTGCCTTCACGGTTACCGATGACTATGTGGAGATCGTCGATTCATTCCAGATCGGCGGCTACCGCGCGGCAATCTATGCCGATAAAGACGGCGTCAGCAAGACGGCCTCTGTCCTGAGCGCAGTGCCGGGCGCAAAGCTCGCCAAGCAGAAGCTCAGCAATCTCGAGATCCGCAGCAACGGCGACAATTTCAACGGTCTGATCTTTACCGACGGCGAATATGAGGTCAAGAACGTCGATATTGAGCTCAACGGCCGCGGCGGCAATGACTTTGCCGGCGTCGGCGCCGGCATCGTGGCCACAGGCAAGAGTAAGGTTACCATTGACGGCCTGAAGATCCGCACGAAGGGAGTCATCCGCGGCACTGTCCTCGGCGCCGACCACGCGAAGCTGACCGTCCGCAACGCCGACATCTACGCCGCCGGCGAGACGCTGGAAGCTGCCGCGGAGTTCGGCAAAACACATCAGGTCATGAGCGGCGTGCCCTGGATGCTTGGCATCTACGGCAACAACCGTGCGACGAACATCGTCGGCTCCGGCCATGTGACATATGAAAACAGCGTCATCCGCGCCGAGCGCTGGGGCGTGCTGTCGACCGACGGCACCGATGCGCCGAAAAAGCACGGAGACACCTCCATCCGCCTGACGGCGAAGGATTGTCTCGTCGAGCTGCTCGGTGACAGCGGCTACGGCTCTTACTCCATCGGCGCGACTTCTGTCACCTTTGATCACTCGGTCGTCAATGTGCCGGATTACGCGGTCATCTGCGCCAACGAATACGCGGCGAGCACCTTCAAAAACGGCACAGTCGTCAACTCCGGCCGCTTTGGCGTCATGTGGCACCAGAACCAGAACGGTGTGACCGCTGTGAAGGAGTCCACGTTCAACACCGGCCTGACGACGTTCCTTATCAAGGGCTGCTATCCGGATATCCGCGTCCAGAGATCCCAGATCCACCCGGCCAACGGCGTGCTGGTACAGCTCATGGATCTCGACGATCCCGGCATGGGCAACCCGAGCTATCGGACGAACAGCGCGAAGGCCGTCAAGGACGAAACGCATGCCGTCACGGCGGAGAACTTCACGACCGCGAACATCTTCAGCCGCGACATCCCCGATACCTGCACCGACGCGCATGTCAGCTTCAAGGACATGACGCTCTCCGGCGATATGTACAACTCGACCACCAATGCCTGCCCGGTCGGCATGGTCATCCCCGAGGGCGGCGACGCGATGGACGTCAGCCATGGCGCGAAGCCTGAGCCGTCCACCTGCGCGCCGATCAATCTGGTCGTGACGCTCGAGAACACCGATTACGCCGGCGTCATTTCATCTTCGACCGCCAAGCACGCGGTAAAGCTCATCACTGAGAAAAACCGCCGTGAGCTGGGCATGGTGACGAACAAGGTCTCCGAGGCTGTCAACAACGGCGTACTCGTCACGCTCGGTAAGGGGACGAGGTGGACTGTGACCGGAAAGTGCTGCCTGACGCGCTTGACCGTCGACCCGAAGGCGTCGGTCGTGGGCGCGGACGGTAAGACTGTGGTCATGACGGTCGACGGGAAAAAGACTGAGATCGAGCCGGGCGAGTATCAGGGTCGGATCGTGCTGACCCTGAAATAAGACGCGGACGAGCAGCGGAGGGAAGAATATGAAGATCACAAAAATCGACCTGATCCGCCTGCCGGTCGTGCAGGCGGCCGGAATGCGCCCTGTCGTCTGCCGCATCCATACAGATGAGGGGATCCACGGCCTGGGCGAGATCGGCGTGGCCATCGTCACCGGCGCGACGGCGGCGGTGGAGATGATGCGCGACTATGCGCCGCTGCTGCTCGGGCGTGATCCGCTGCAGACCGAGGTGCTCTGGGAGACGATGCACAAAAAGACGTTTTGGGGCATCGGCTCGGGCGGTGTCATCATGTCCGCCATGAGCGCGATCGATACCGCGCTCTGGGACATCAAAGCCCGGGCGTTTGGCGTGCCGTTGTATCAGCTCCTTGGCGGAAAATTTCGCGATAAGCTCCATGCCTATGCCAGCCAGATCCAGTTTGGATGGGGCGTTCGCGAGATGACGCCGCAGTATTTGCCTGAGCAGTATGCTGAGATGGCACGCCGTGCGGTGGAGGATGGCTATGACACGATCAAGGCCAATATCATCCATCGCCATGCCGACGGCACGCCCGTCGCGCCGGAGGACGCGCGCGGGCTGCTGCCGAACGCGTTCCTGCGCACGGTGGAAGCGCGCCTTGCCGCGATGCGCGACGCGGTCGGTTCGGATGTGGACATCATTCTTGAAAATCATGCCGCGACTGATGCGGTCAGCGCCGTGCAGATCGGCCGCATCGGCGAGCGCTACGGCGTCTGCCTGATGGAGGAGCCTGCCAACCCGCTCGAGCCGGACGCGTACCGGCGTATCGCCGAGCAGATCTCCATCCCGCTCGCGACCGGCGAGCGCAACTACAGCCGCTGGGGCTTCAAGCCGCTGCTCGAGACGGGCGCGATCGCGCTCATTCAGCCGGATATCGGCAACTGCGGCGGCGTGAGCGAGTGCAGGAAGATCTGCGATATGGCAGCGCTGTATAGTGCCGGCTTCCAGGCGCACGTCTGCTCAAGCCCTATCAGCGTGGCGGTCGGCATCCAGATGGAGGCGGCCGCGGCGTCCTTCCGCATCCACGAGCACCACATGGTCAATACCACGCCCGAGGTCACGGCGATGGGAGTTTATGACTATCAGCCGATCCAGGGTTATCTGCCGGTGCCGGATCTGCCCGGCATCGGGCAGGAGCTGTCGGAACAGGCGCTCCGGGAATCGGAGATCATCACCATTTCATCATAAAGGGGAAAGGAATGGATTCGCATGACACAGGCGGAGCGCGCCTGCCGCGCGAAGCTGCCCGGCAGCGAGAGCGGCATCACCGTACGTCATACCCTCTGCGATATCTGTACGCCTGGCGCACAGTGCGGCATTGACGCATATGTCAAGGACGACACCGTGATCAAGGTGGAGGGCACGCCCGGCTTCCCCGGCACTGACGGCAAGCTGTGTACCAAGGGCGCGGCCTCGCGGCAGTATATCTACCGTGAGGATCGGATCAAAACGCCAATGCGCCGCATCGGCCCGAAGGGGATTATGGATTCCTATGTGCCGATCGATTGGGACGAGGCGATCGCACTGACCGCAGGGTGCCTGAACGACCTCAAGGAGATGCACGGCGCTGAGAGCGTTGCGTTCGGCTGCGGCTATCCGAAGTGGTTCCGGCCATGGCTGCAGCGGCTGGCGCACTCGTTTGGCTCGCCGAACTACTTTACGGAGTCGAGCACCTGCAACTCCAGCGGCGTTATGGCATCAAAGACTATGTTCGGCTGCCCGACCGGCGCGGATCTCGGCCGGACACAGCTCCTGCTCTGCTGGGGCAGCAGCGGCGTCGTCAGCCGGTTCCAGATGAAAAAGAGCCTGGAGGCGCTGCATGCGCGCGGCGGTAAGATCGTTGTGATCGACCCGCGCCGGACGCCGACGGCGCTCCAGCATGCGGATCTCTACCTTTGTCCAAAGGTCGGCACGGATGCGGCGCTCGCACATGCGGTTGCCAACCTGCTGATCCGGAACGGCTGGTATGACGGGGCGTATGTCGCGCGATATGTCCACGGATTTGAGGAATACCGCGACTATGTGGCGCAGTTTGATCTTGCGCGGGCGGAGGAGCTGACCGGCGTGAAGGCGGAGCAGATCGTGCAGCTCACGGAACTGCTGCGCGACATCCGCCCGGCTGCGGTGGCATATGGTACCAGCCTCGGCCATCATACGAACGGCTTCAATATCTACCGCAGCTTGTACAGTCTGATCGCCCTCACCGGGAACTTTGATGTGCCCGGCGGCGTCCTCCCGCGGATGGACGGCTCGTTCGCTGAATCCGACGGCGGCTTTATTTCGCGCGAGGAGGAATTCATCAACGACACCCGCCCGCATGGCCGCCCCGCCATCGGTGCGGAGAAATTCCCGCTGTGGGACGAGATCATGCGGCAGGCGCAGGGCATGGAGTTCGTACGGCAGGTGACGAGCGGCGAGCCGTACCCGATCAAAGGCGCGCTCCTCTTCGGCGTCAACCACCGGATGTATCCGGAGTCGCCGAAGCTGCTCGGCGCGCTTGACCGGCTCGATTTTGTCGCGGCGGCGGATATGTTCTGGACTGAGACGTGCCTGCACGCCGATATCGTGTTCCCGGTCTGCTCGTCTTTTGAGCGGAGCGAGGCCAAGTGCTATGCGAACCGCTTCTTGTACTACACGACGCCGGTCATCAAGCCGCTGGGTGAAAGCTGCGACGACGTCGAGGTCATGACGAGCCTCGCATGCGCAATGGCGCTGGACGATCCGCTGCTGTGCGGCGGCTACCGCGCCTGCGCAGATTTCATGCTCGAACCTGCTGGCTTTGAGAACCTGGACGACGTCCTTGCGGCCGGCGAGCCAGTTCTTGTGCCGAATGCGGGCAGGATCGAAGCGGGCGCGGCGCTCGCCGCTGGCCTTGCTACGCCGAGCGGAAAAATCGAACTCTACAGCGAGCGCATCGCGCGGCTGCACCGGGAAAATCTGGATCCGTTGCCGATCTATGAGGACTCCGACGACCCGTCCGACCCGGCGGAGTACCCGATGACGCTGATGGCCGGCGCACGGCTGTTCAACGCGATCCACTCGCGCCTGCACGCAGTCTCATGGACGCGCGCGCTGCGGCCAGAGCCGATGGCCGATCTCCACCCGGACGACGCGGCCCGGCTCGGTATTGCGCAGGGGGATGCGATCGAGATCGCGACGAGCGTCAGCGCGATTTGCGTAAAGGCGAATCTCACATATGCCTGCGCACCGGGCGACGTCCACTTTTATCACGACTATCCTGAGGCAAATGTGAACGATCTGATCCCCGATACGATGCTCGACCCGTATACCGGCTTCCCGAGCTTCAAGCAGATCCGCTGCCGCGTCCGGCCGTGCGGAGGTGAAAGGAAATGAGATACCGGATCGTATTTGACGAGAGAGCCTGCGTCGGCTGCGGCGCGTGCGCGGTGGCCTGCATGGATCAGAATGACCGCGACCCGCTCGCGGGCAAGCCCGCCTTTCGCCGCATCGAAAAGACGGAGCGGCTGACAGATGGCGTGCCGAGTATCCTGTTTCGCTCCATCGCCTGCCTGCACTGTGATCCGGCGCCCTGCCAGAACATCTGCCCGCGCGACTGCTTTGCCCGGGTGGACGGCCTGACGGTTTATGATAATACAAGCTGCGTCGGCTGCCGCGCCTGTGCGCGCGTTTGTCCCGTGGACGCGCCTGTATTTGACGCCGACGGCATCATGCGCAAGTGCGACGGCTGCATCGACCGCTTGCGGGCGGGGCTGGAACCCGCCTGCGTGCGCGGCTGTCCGTACGATGCGCTGCGTCTGGAAAAAATAGAATGATCGAAACCGGCGGCATGCCGCCGAAAAAAGGAGGAGCTTTGGTGGAACTGACAACAAGACCTGGCGCTTGGCTCGTGGAGGAACGGACGGAGCTGACAGAGCTGCGCATCGCTGAAGGCACGGAGCTGAAGGCTCCCGCGGGAAAACGCGTCGTCCTGACGATCGACGGTGTGACGACCGACCCGAAGCCGGGGGCCTATCGCGGGAGCATTGTGCTCGAGCTTTTGGATGCGGTGATGAAATTTTCGGACTTTGAAAACGACTACCGCTGCATCGTGTATGCCGACGAGGACGGCGTGCAGGAGAGCAAATCCGCGCTGTCAGGCCTGACCGGCGGCGAGGTGGACAAGCACGCTGTCAGGGGCGGCGCCATTGCCATCCGCGGCGACCGCTACAACGGCATTGCGGTCAATAACGGCACGTTCCGAATTGAAGACACGAAATTTACGGTCGAGGGACGCGGCGGAGACGATTTCGAGGCCTATGGTGCGGCCATCACAACGGGCAACCAGGCGGAGGTCGTCATTGATCATGTCGACATCCGTACGCACGGCTGCATCTCGGCCGGCATCATTACGGCGGGCGATTCGCACGTGCTGATCAAGGACTCGGTCATCGACTGCAAGGGCGATACGAACAAGGACTATTTTACCAAGTTCCCGCACCTGACAGAGGTGCCGTGGGTGCTCGGCCTGCGCGGCACGCTGCGCTCGACCAATGTGCTCGACCAGTCTGTGACCACTTATTATAATTGTAAGGTGGAGTCGAACGGCTGGGGAGTTTTGTCCGTCGATTTCTGCGAGGACGCCTATCACACCATCGTCAATACCGACGCAAAAATCAGTAAACGGAGCAGGTATGCCAGCGGCTACGGCGCATATATTCTGAACTCGACACATTCGACGTTCCTCGGCGTGCACATCGACGTGCCGGATATCGGCTTTGCGGCCGGCGGGTCGGAGAAGAACATCCTCGTCGGGCCGAGCAGTCAGGAGCTGCTTGAGGAAAAGAGCGAGGCGCTTGCGCTGCTCAAGCGCGAGCTGGGCGGCAGCTTCGCCTCTGTGCCGGAGCGCGCCACGGTCGTTAGAGCCGGCCGCTTCGGCGGCATGTGGCACCACAAGGCCTCCGGCATCTGGGATTTTCGTCCGTCGACCGTCATCGAGGCCGGAGACACCGCGTTCTTCATCAAGAGCGATGAGCGAGTCAACAACCCGACGATCCTCTGCGACGGCGTGACGGTCAAGGCGCCGCGCATCGTCCACCTGATGCAGTCGGACGACGCCGGCATTGGCAATCGCCTGCATGATGGGAGCTGGTCGCCGCGCGCGGAATTCATTAAGGACGTCAAGCGGGAAAAGGAGCATGACCTGGCCGACGAGACGGCGGAGGGCAACGCCCGCTGCGAGTTCAAGAACATGAAGCTCGCGGGCGACTTCTACAATACCCGTTGGCACGGCCAAAATCTCGTGCTGGTGTTCGACCATACAAAGGTCAGCGGCGTGATCTCGTCCGGCACCTACTCGCACCGCCATGTCTCGTATTATCTGGCCAAGGACAAGCAGGGCAACAAGATCTGCATCGACGAGACGGGCCGCAAGCTCGTCACGATCGAGGATTACGACCTGATTTTCGGCAAAGTTCCGGTCACCTACACGGTGCCGCTGACGTATGAGACGGGCGTGTTCCACCGTGACGCCGCAGACAAGAAGAAGTACAAGCCGATCGGCTATGGCATCTACTATACCAATCCGGAGTATCTGGGCGATGTGGACATCGCGGTGAGCCGCCCGGTCAACAACGGCGTGATCGTTGAGCTGAAAAACGGCGCTTCGTGGACGGTCGCCGGTTCCGGCTTCTTGACGAAGCTGATCGTGGGCGAGAGCTGCTCCGTGAAAGCACCCGCGGGCAAAAAGCTGACCATGAAGGTCAACGGCCGCGAGAGAACGCCTGCGCCCGGCATTTACAAGGGCGTCATTGCACTGGTGGTGGAGTGAGCCATGACCGACGAGGAATTGATCGCATGTGCCCGCGCGATGCTGGAAAAAGCGTATGCGCCATACTCGGGCTATCGCGTCGGCGCGGCGCTGCTTGGAAGCGATGGGCAAGTCTACACGGGCTGCAATATCGAGAGCGCGGCCTACAGCGCCACCATCTGCGCCGAGCGTGCCGCCGTCTGCCAGGCGGTCTCGGCGGGCTGCAGGCGCTTTCGGCGGTTGGCCGTCATCTCGTCCGGCGAGGCGATGTGTACGCCCTGCGGCGTCTGCCGCCAACTGCTCTATGAGTTCTCCGACGGTATGGTCGTCCTCTGCTGCAAGGGCTCGGGAGAGTACGAGGCGAAGTCGATCGAGGAACTGCTGCCTTTTGGTTTCGGCAGAGCCAGCATGGAATAAATGAAAAAAGGAGACGCTTCAGCGAAGCGTCTCCTTTATTTTTTATTTGAAGAGCGGAAGAAGTGTCCCGCAGAGCGTCCCGGCCGCCCAAAACAGGGGAAAACACGATCATAACGATGCCGAAAGTCCGCGAGATATTTGGGAAGTGCGCAGCGAGCGGATGGTTCAGCCTTGCAAACGCGTCCAGCCGCCAAATCGCGCCGCCCACCGCGCACAGGACGAGCGCGGCGGCAACGCAGAGAATGAAAAATGAGCAGCGAGGGGTGATCCATCTGCTGTGCGCCCCCTTTGACCTGCCGGAAGTTCCGGCGCTCCTCCGCAGATAAAAAACACGCCGAAATCGGCGTGCAAAAATTTGTATAAATTCACCGGAAAGAGATTGACATTTGGAACTCACCATGATATCATAGTAATCCCATTGCCATCTTCGCGCCTGCGCAGACTTTCTCATCTTTAGCTGTTGGTATGATACCACAGTTTGCAGGACGCGGCAAGAGCATAAGGCAATATTTTGACAACACTACCGGGCGTGCCACACCGAGCCGCGGCCGCCGGAAGAGAAAGGCAGTGATCCAAGAATGCCACATGTCAGTGTGGAGGAAGCGATCAGCGCGGGCATTCCTGTCCAGCGCACCATGTATGGCAAGACCGAACGCATCAATTTTGCCAAGCATGACGAGATCCTCGACATGCCGAACCTGCTGAAGATCCAGAAGGATTCGTTCAACTGGTTCCTGCGCGAGGGTCTGCGTGAGGTGCTCCGGGACATGGATGCCATCACCGACTACACAGGAAATCTCGAGCTGACGTTCCTCGACTATTCGATGAACGAGCCGCCGAAGTACACCATCGAGGAGTGCAAGGAGCGCGACGCGACCTATGCCAAGCCGATCAAGGTGCGCGTGCGCCTGCTGAACAAGGAGACCGAGGAGATCAAGGAGCAGGAGATCTTCATGGGCGATTTTCCGCTTATGACGAATGGCGGCACCTTCGTCATCAACGGCGCGGAGCGCGTCATCGTCTCCCAGATCGTCCGCAGCCCCGGCATGTACTACGGCGATACTGCCGACAAGGCGGAGCAGCACACCTACACCACCACGGTCATCCCGTACCGCGGCGCGTGGCTCGAGTATGAGACCGACGCGTCTGACGTGTTTTGGGTGCGCATCGACAAGAACCGCAAGATCCCGATCACCTGCCTGATCCGCGCGCTCGGCGTGGAGACTGACGGCGCCATCCGTGAGCTGTTTGGTGAGGACAAGCGCGTCCTGGCCACGATCGAGAAGGACACCTGCCGCACCAAGGAGGAGAGCCTGCTCGAGATCTACCGCCGCCTGCGCCCGGGAGAGCCGCCTACTGTCGAGAACGCGCAGTCTTATATCCAGGCTCTGTTCTTCGACCCGCGCCGCTACGACGTGTCCAAGGTCGGCCGATATAAGTTCAACAAGAAAATGGACATCTGGTCTCGCCTGAACGGCCACAGGCTGGCTGAGCCGGTCGCCGATCCCATGACCGGCGAGATCCTCGCTATGGCGGGCGATCTCATCGACCGCGAGACGGCTCACATGATCTCCAACCGCGGCGTGTCGCACGCTGTGCTCGATGTTGAGGGCGTCCAGGTGAAGGTGTTCTCCAATGGCATGGTCGATATGGCCGGCTTTGTCTCCTTCGACCCGAAGGAATACGGCGTGAAGGAGAAGGTCAGCTTCTCCGTGCTCAAGGAGATGCTTGAAGCTGCTGAGGCCGAGAGCTGGGACGAGGAGATGTGGAAGCTGAACCTCGCCGACCGCGCCGACGACCTCATCCCCAAGACCATCACGCCGGACGATATCCTCGCTTCGATCAACTACCTCATCTGTGTGGCCAACGGCGTTGGCTCGACTGATGATATCGACCACCTCGGCAACCGCCGCCTGCGCTGCGTCGGCGAACTGCTGCAGAACCAGTTCCGCGTTGGGTTCACGCGTCTGGAGCGCGTCATCCGCGAGCGCATGACCATCCAGGACATGGACGCCGTCACGCCGCAGAGCCTGATCAACATCCGCCCGGTGACAGCGGTCATCAAGGAGTTTTTCGGCTCCTCGCCGCTGTCGCAGTTCATGGATCAGAACAACCCGCTCGCCG
>CAZJBT010000023.1:0-20141 GCA_964544345.1 uncultured Oscillospiraceae bacterium | reverse complement strand
CCACAAGAATGTTCCCGGCATCGAGATGGGCACCTTTGACGCTTCCTCGTTCAACTGGGGCATCCCCGGCGGCGTGTTCCACAACAGCCCGACCATGCTGACGCAGCTTGGCACCCTCTACCAGGAGAAGGACATCAAGCCCGAGTTCGAGATCTTTGATTTCGGCGCTCTGCGTGCTGTCGGTATCTACTGGAAGAAGGGCTTTGTCAAGGCTCCTCTGCACTTCCAGTTCTGCCTTGGCGTCGTCGGCGGCATGGACGCGTCTCCGCGTTCGCTGCAGATCCTGCTCGATGAGATGCATCAGCTCCAGGCCACCGGCCAGCTCCCGCAGGAGTGCACCTGGTCTGCGTTCGGCACCGGTAAGGGTCATCTGCCCGTCATGTTCGCGGCGCTCGCCAACGGCGGCAGCATCCGTGTCGGCATGGAGGACAACGTCGTCTACGGTTACGACAAGGAAGGCAAGAAGATCCCGGCGACCAACATGATGCTCGTCGAGCGCGCGGCCAAGGCGATCGAGGCTTTCGGCGGCGAAGTCGCCACTCCGGCAGAAGCCCGCGAGATCCTCGGCCTGAAGCCGCTCGATCATGAGGCTGTCTGCAAGGCGCTTGATGAAGTCGATGTCGCGGCTCTTGAAGCGTCCAAGCAGGGCGTTAAGGATGAGTTCGGCGGCCCGTACTTCGCGGCGGCTGGCATGGGCGGCAAGAAGTAATTCTTTCCTCCAGCGGCTCGCGTCCGGCGGTTTGATCCGGAAGAGCTAATCTTACATGCAGACGAACCCCCTCTGTGGAAACACAGAGGGGGCGTTTTTTATTGTTTCCCGGAGCTGACCGTCTCTCTGTCCGCTTTAATTGATCCGTTCAATGTGTATTTTGTTAGAGTAGAAATTGGCGGTTTTTTCTTCTTTCGGTTTTGCCTTGATGTAGGCCTCTACGATTCGCTCTACTAATTTTGCTATGCTCCAGTCGCGCTCGCTTGCTTCTTCCGCGAGCGCTTTTTTATCGTCTCCGTCGTCCTAAACGTGATCTGCGCTGTTTTCTTTTCTTTCATTTGTCATCGCCCGTTGCCACTGCATTAATTTTTTCTTTCCAAGAATATGTATACTAAGTGGCTTTGACGCATAAAGTGTGTTGTTCTACATGTATTTGGGGCGCAAACAGTTATTCTGTGGAAAACGGTTCGCGCCTATTTGAAAGGAGAACGTCCCATGTACGAAACAATGTCCGTGGAAGAAATGGCGCGGCGGGCGCTCTACAACTCTGAGAAGGCGCTTGCCTATTATGAGATCATCAAGGTCTGGGCGGCGCACGCCTACTGCTACCGCGCTCAGCAGCAGCGCTATGAGCTGGAAACCTACTGGGTCAAAGAGCACGACGATATCATGTACGCACACGGAACCGCTGCGTTCTGGGGTCGCGAGATGGTAACCAAGTACTACGCTGAGGGCAATGAGATCATGAATGAGGGCAAGCTGAAGCTCATGCACGATCTGTTCCCCGACCAGGTCGCGCTGACGGAGGAGAACTTGGGGATCGGCGACCTTGTCATTCGTTATCAGACGACCCCGTACATCACCGTCGCCGACGATCTGCAGACCGCGAAGGGTGTATTCAACACGCTCGGCTTCAACACGGAAAATGACGCCGCAGGCGATCCGGTCGGCATGATCCTCACTGGCCGCGACGCAGTCGACTTTATCAAAGAGAGCGACGGCTGGAAGATCTGGCACTACCGCGATGCGGCGGACACCGGCTTTATTTCAGTCGACAAGGACATCTTCAACGTCCCGATGACGCCCGGCGGCGGACGCACTGTGGACGGCGCGTTCCCTGCGCCGAACCGCACGCTGTATCCGTTCGCAGAGGACGGCGCATTCTCCGTGTTCAGGCCAGCCAAATTTGCGCCGGAGCTTCCTGCGCCCTACGCCACCTGAGCCGATGCAATCTCCTATTCGCGGGAAGCCGATTGATCGCCCTATTGCTCAGATTGGAGGAAATACCGTTATGAAACAGTCCCACAAATTATGTGCCCTACTGCTCGCCCTTGCAATGGTTCTTTCCGTTCTGACCGCCTGCTCCGGCGGCGAATCGGACTCCCCTACCGGCAGCGTGGATCCTTCGTCTGACGCTGCGCCCGGCGAATCGGAGACCCAGCCCGGCACGGCAGCCCCCACGGACGATGCCGAGCCTGACCGTACGCTGACCATCGGCGTGACGACTGCCAACGGTACCCATGACCCGACCGCCGCAGCTTCGCGGCTGCAATCCGGCGTTGTATTTGAAACCCTGATGAAGCAGGATCCTGTGACGCAAGAGCTTGTGCCGAGCTTAGCCACGAGCTGGGAATACCTCGACGCGCTCACGCTCGAAATCAAGCTGCGCGACGATGTCTTTTTCACCGACGGGCAGCATATGACCGCGAAGGACGTGTTCTACACCATCAAGGACATGTACGGTCAGGATCCGTATATGAGCACGCTGCTCGTCGCCTATGACTGGAACGCGAGCGAGATCATAGACGACTATACCATTCATTTCGCCTTTACAACGGAATACGGCCCCACGCTCTCCTATCTGGCCTGTTTCTATGTCTTCTGCTACGACGACCTGTTCGGCGATACACCGGCGGATTCGGACAAGTGGATGTATGCACCAAATGGCACCGGCGCCTACTATTGCGTGGAGAACGTCGCGTCGTCACAGGTCACCTATGCGCGCAAGGACGCGGACGCATACTGGGGCAAGCTGCCAGACTGCACGGAGGTCACATACAAATATTACTCTGAAACCTCCACGATGTACATCGACTTTGAAACAGGCGTGCTTGACGCCGCGTCCGGTCTCAACACCTCCGACGCACAGCGCGTGATCGACGGCGACTGCCCGAACTTCACCTCGTATGATATCCTGCCCATCAAGGATGTTCTGCTCATCATCCTCTCGGATGAGTGCGCATATTTTGACGACGTCCGTGTGCGCGAGGCATTCTTCAAGTCGATCGACCGCGAAAGTGTCAGCGTCGCCATGTACGGCGCGCTGTATATGGAGGCGAATTCGATCCTCCCATCCTCGGTCAAGTATTATGAGCCGCAGGAGATGGTGGCATACGACCCAGAAGGCGCGCGCGCCCTGCTTGAGGAGGCAGGCTTCGGCGACGGTATCAGCCTGAAGCTTATCGTCACGCAGAACATGCAGGTCATGGCCGAGGCGCTGCAGGCGTCGGTCGCGACGGGCGGCTTTACACTCTCGGTCGAAAGCTATGACACCGGTACTGCCATCACTATGCTGCGTGACTGCCAGTCCGACTTCATGTGCAAGCAGGCCGAGGGCGGCGCATACATCAACGAGCCTGCGTTGCTCATCAACACGGCATTTGGCCCCGTCTCATCGCAGCCACTGGCCAGCATGGACAACGAGGAGTGGCTGGGCTACTACGATATGGCCTACAATCACAACGACGATGAATCGCGTGCCGCCGGCTACGCAGGTATGCAGGGATGGGCCATACGCGAGTACCGCATCGTTCCACTCTGTGAGCGTACGACCATTATGGTCTACAACAAGGAGAAGCTTGCGAGCTTTACGCTTTCATGCGCGGATGAGCCTTGTCCGCAGTTCGCGGTTTTTCAGGCGTGACGCATCCTCTTTCCTGCACCGGCACAATAGATATCGATCGACGACAGGATCCTGTTTCAGGATGAACGTCGGCTCGATCTTCGCGCACTGAGGCCGGAGATCGAACGATCGATCCGAGCCGGAGCCGTCCAAGCACCCGACAAAACTAACAAGCCCCGCCTGCTTTTCGGTAAGCAGGCGGGGCTTGTGTCATTCCCAGAACAGCTCATCGAGCGTTTTGTCCAGCGCGCGGCAGATCGCGAGACACAATCGAATGGTCGGGTTGTAGTCCCCCTTTTCGATCGCGTTGATGGTTTGGCGTGAGACGCCGACAAGGTCGGCCAGATACTGCTGCGAATAGTCCTTCGCGGCGCGAGCCGCCTTCAGCTTCAGATTTTTCACTCTTCCTCCGCTTCCCGCGCTTCCGCCCTACAGTCAAGACGCTGGCGGAGCAAAAAGGTCAGCTCTGCGATCACCATGATGACGCCAAGTCCGAGCTGGAGCACCGTGATCTGGACGCGGCCATCTCTGACCAGTGGATTTCCATTCGCCATATTGTTGGCGAACAGCAGGATCTGTCCAAGCCCAAGCAGACCAATGCAGAGCATTTGACTCTTGGGTGTGTTACGCTGGCGCAGATAGGCATTGCTCCAGATACTGATCTCCACAAACACCAGCATACCAAGCAGTGCGCCTACACTGCCAAACACAAAGTCATTCTCCGCTCACGTCCACTCACAGACATAGTCGAGCGCGCCCCCGAGCATATTGTAGACGAGCAGGACAAAAAACGCCGCCTCAACGCGCGGCCGCGCGCGGCGACCTGCCGCTCATCATAGCCGCTCTTTTCACCTGTCGATTTTTTCGAGACGACGGCCACGATCGCGGCGACAAACAGGCACAACGCAAGTACGACCAGTACATATTCCGTCATAAGAAGCACTCCCTTCTGTTGTTTTCCTTATATAATATCTCTTCCATTTTGTCAATTATATTTTACTTTTTGTCAAAAAATCTGGCAGGCCGATCGGCCTGCCAGTCTTTTAATCTTCAAAGGGAAAATGAAAGGGAAGGTTCAGCGCATCGCGGACGGCAACAAGCTCCTTCTGCACCGCCGCGCCGACTGGGACACCTTTGTCCCTGCGCTCGAGCCAGGTGAGATACTCCTTCTCTCCTGCCGTGTAGATGCGCTCGCAGCCCGGCGCCTTCTCCGACGCGCGCAGAGCGCGGCAGATGTCGCCCGCGGTCTTTTTGAAGCTCTCTGCGCCGACGAATGCGTTCGTGTCGATGGCCAAGAAGAAGTGTCCGAGCGGATATGGGATCTTGTTACCGTCTGCGTCGAGTCCGGTCAGCGCTTTCATGAAGCTGCCGGCCTGCAACGCTGCGGACAAGATCTCTACGACCGCCGCATAGCCGTATCCCTTGTAGCCTGCTAAATCCTCGCCGATGCCGCCGAGCGGCGCAAGCGCGGCCTCACCCGCGACGAGCGCCTTTAAGATCGCGCCGCTGTCCGTCATCGCGCTGCCGTCGCGGCCGATGACCGTACCGGCAGGCGTCGGCATTCCCTCGCGCTCGTAGAATTCGATCTTACCGCGCTGGACGATGCTTGTCGCGCAGTCGAGCACGAACGGAAATTCCTCGTCGGTCGGGATGCCGAAGGTCAGCGGATTCGTACCCATCATATTCTCCACGCCGAATGTCGGCGCGATGGACGGGCGCGCATTCGTGCCCGTCATGCCGATCATTTCTTGCTGCGTCGCCATTGTCGCGTAGTAGCCGGCGATGCCATAGTGCGTGGAATTCCGCGCAGCGACCATGCCAAGGCCGTACTGCTTCGCCTTCTCGATCGCCATCGTCATACAACGGTGGCCAATGACCATCCCCATGCCGTTATGGCCATCCACCACAGCAGTGGTCGGCGTCTCCTTCACGATCTCAAACTCCGTCACCGGACTCAGGATGCCTGCATCGATGCGGTCAATATAGATCGGCTTAAAGCGGTTCACGCCGTGCGACTCGATTCCACGCCGGTCGGACTCCATCAAAACCTCCGCGCAGATGGCCGCGTCCTCCGGTGGGACGCCCTTTGCCTCAAACGCCGCGCGCATAAAATCTCCGATCAGCTCCCATCTGACATAGGGTCTGGTTTCCATCACTCGATCCCTCCTTTAGTTGGTACTGTCATCATAAACAACCTTTCCCCGCTTTGCAATTATTTTTTTGATCCATGTTGCCGTTTTGCCTCTTTTATCGTAGAATAGGATATATTCATTCTCACATAGACTAGACGGGGAAGGAGGCGGCTCGAATGTTTTACAAGAAGGTACAATCGCTCGCGCGCCGCATCGGCTCATATCAGGTTCCAGTCTATGCAGGAAACGCCACTTTTTTTATCGTGCTGGCCGTCTTCCCGGCACTCATGCTGATTCTTTCTCTGCTCCAGTTTACGCCGTATACGGCTTCCGATTTCACTGCTCTTCTGGAAGAAGTGCTGCCCGACGTTCTGGAACCGTTGATCGTCTATATCACGGACGAAATGCTCTCGCTCAATGCCGGCGCGGTCATCTCCATCACTGCCATCACCGCGCTGTGGTCCGCCTCGCGCGGCGTGCTCGGCGTCATCAACGGACTCAATGCGATCTATGGCGCGGCTGAGACGCGTTCGTATCTATTCAAGCGGCTGCTTGCACTGATTTACATGGTCATGTTGATTTTCGCCATTTTGCTGACGCTGATCCTGTATGTTTTCGGACAGCGGATCCAATCGATGATCACGGCAAAGCTGCCGGCGCTGACAGGGCTGACCATTTTCCTGATGCAGTTCAAATACGTCGTTATTCTCGGCTATCTGACGCTGCTGTTTACTCTTATTTTTAAGGTTTTCCCCAACCAGCATACAAAATTCATGTACTGCGTACCCGGTGCGCTGCTCGCGGCGCTCGGCTGGCTCGGCTTTTCCGCGCTGTTCTCGATTTATGTGGATCACTTCAGCAACTATTCGCGTATTTATGGCAGCCTGACCACCATCATCCTGACGATGCTCTGGCTCTACTTCTGTATGTGCATTCTGTTCTTTGGCGGCGTGATCAACCAGTATCTTGCACGCACTAACGCCAGTCTCCGCTCCCTGCTGCCTCGCCGCCGAAAAAAGAACGTTTGAGATCACCATTTGCGTCTTGGCGTATTTTGTGGTATCATAGCTGCAAAGCAGCTATGATACCCGCGCAGGTCGGCGCGCTGCGCCGACGCGCTGAAGATTTTAAATTTCGGCCATGCGCGCTCAGCGCGCATATGGCCGCGGTACCATGACCTGTGGTCATGGTACCATAGCTGCAAAGCAGCTATGGTACCCGCGCAGGTCGGCGCGCTGCGCGTGCGTATAACCATTATACCATGGCCTGTGGTCATAGTATAACGTAGTATCGTTTCTATCATACTTATTACTTGTCAGAAGAGGTGAGCCGCGTGAAGATTATGGAGTCAGCAGAAAACTATCTGGAAACTATTTTAATCCTAAAAAACCGCTTGGGCGAGGTGCGCTCGGTGGATATCGCAACTGAAATGGGCTTTTCCAAGCCCAGTGTGAGCGTCGCAATGAAGCACTTCCGCGAAAATGGCTATATCACAGTCGACGGTGCCGGCCACATTCACCTCACTGATGCGGGTCTGGAGATCGCCGAGCGCATCTACGAGCGCCACCTGGTGCTCAGCCGCCTGCTGGTCGCCATCGGCGTCAGCGAGCAGACCGCGCGCGAGGACGCCTGCCGCATCGAGCACGACATCAGCATAGAGACGTTTGACCGCATCAAAGCCTGTTTGAACCATCTCGAGGAAAAATTGAACGTCTGATCTCATACAAGCCCGACCTGTCCCATAGAGTGTTATGGGGAGGTCGGGTTTATGATTTTATCATCCAAAGAAAAGAAAGCCGCCGTCTGGATCGTTGTGATCGCACTCACTGCAGCGGTGGCGCTGCGAATGGCCGTGCCGCCGGTCATCGAAACCGGCTCATGGGGGCTCAGCTTCCGGCAGGAAGGGCAGACGCCCACCGGAACCGTCTCACAGGCGGTACTCGACGATTTTGACGCCGCCTACGTCGGCGACACCACGCAGCCCGTCATCTATCTAACATTCGACGCGGGCTATGAAAATGGCTATACCGAGCAGATCCTCGATGTGCTGGATGCGCACGGCATCCATGCCGCGTTTTTTCTTGTCGGCAACTATCTTGAGCAGAATGCCGATCTGGTTCGCCGAATGGCCGCGGATGGACACATCGTCGGCAATCATACCTATCACCACTACGACATGTCGAAAATCTCTGATGAGACTGCATTCCGGTCAGAGCTGGAGTCGCTTGAGACGCTTTATCAGGAGATCACCGGCGAGGCGCTGCCGCGCTACTACCGGCCGCCGCAGGGTATCTACAGCGAGGAGAATCTGAAAATGGCGCAGGCGCTTGGCTATCGCACCGTATTCTGGAGCCTGGCCTACGTCGACTGGTACACTGACGATCAACCGACGCACGACGAAGCGTTCTCCAAGCTGATCGGGCGCATTCACAACGGCGCGGTCGTGCTGCTGCACTCCACCTCTAAAACCAATGCGGAGATCCTCGACGAGCTTTTGACCCGTTGGGAAAACCTCGGCTACCGTTTCGGCACGCTGGACGAACTGTTTGCATGAGGATTTGACATTTTCATCGGTTTCGTTTACACTGTGATATATGAAAAGTTCTCAGGAACGAGGGACGAAACCATGAAAAAAGCATATATTGCCAATCCGGTCATCGCCCGCCTGCCGCGGTACTTTCGTTTCATTCAGGATCTGGATGCCAACGGCGTCTCGCGCATTTCCTCGTCTGCAATTGCTGAGCAGCTCGGATTGACCGCCTCACAGGTTCGTCAGGATTTCGGCTGCTTTGGCGAATTCGGTCAGAAGGGCTACGGCTACAATGTGCCGAAGCTGATCGAGGAGCTGGGCGAGATTCTCGGGCTGAACCGTGAACTGACCGCCATTATCATTGGCTGCGGCAACCTGGGTCGCGCTCTGATCAATAACTTTGAGTTTTCCTTCTGCGGCATTCGCCTGATCGGCGCGTTCGACTCCGATCCGGAGCTGGTCGGCGAACAGATCCATGGTCTGACGGTTCAAGACGTGAGCGAATTGGACGCCTTCGTGGCCGAGCAGCACCCCATCATCGCTGTCCTGACCGTGCCGAGCGATCAGTCCCAGGCCGTGGCTAACCAGCTTGCCCGTGACGGGATCCGCGGCATCTGGAACTTTACGAAGCAGGAAGTTACCGTTGACAATCCCGGCGTCGTCATCGAAAACGTCATCTTGCTCGACTCTCTGATGACGCTCTCATATCGCATCAACGAGGGTCGTTCGCTATGAAGCGCGCCGTCTGTTTGCTGCTTGTGCTTCTGCTTGCCGTGTCGGTGCTGTTCGTTCCGGCCGGCGCTGCGCCCGGCGATGAGAGCGACCCTGTCGTCAGTCTGAGCTATCTGAACTCTATTTACCGCCCCGCACTGCTGGATCAGCTCCACGCGGATGCGGAGCGCAGTCTCACCGCAGTCTATAATGCGAACTTTCTCTCACTGGCTGAGGCTGTGGGCGCTGTCAACCGCCAGCAGAAGGTGTCGGATGCCGGCGCGCGGCGCACCGATGGAACGCTGCTTGTAAAATCAGGCGACGTCCTGACGCTGCTGCCCGGCACTAAAGTCATGCCGCTCAGCGGCACGATCACTTCAAACAGCGAGCACCTCATCAACGTCAGCGCCGGCGTGCGCGTGGCGTCCGGCGCCAAATTGGCGGCAAAGACGCTCTATATGAAAGACGACAGCGCCTCCGGCGGCCTGACGGTCACTTCGGAGACCGCTGCGCTCGTCGTCATTGGGCCGTACACCCTCGCATATTCCAGCGCAACGGATTTCGCCTCGCGTGCCGATGCACTCAACGAATTGGGGCTGTTTCTCGGCTACTCTACCGGCTATGAACTGGAAATCACCGCGACACGTGTACACGGTTTGGTCGTGTTCATCCGAATCATGGGGCTGGAGGACGAGGCGCTTGCCTACACCGGCTCGCATCCGTTTACCGATGTGCCGCCCAGCCACTGGGCATACCGCTACGTCGCCTATGCCTACCATCTTGGCGTCACGAACGGCACAACAGCGACTACCTTCTCGCCGAACACCCCGATTTCGGCCAAGAATTACATCGCTTTCATGATGCGCGCGCTGCACTACGAGGAAGGCACGCAGTTCAACTACTCCACAATTCTCACTGATTGTGTTTCGCTGGGGCTTTACACGCGCGCAGAGGTCAGTCGGCTCACCAGCGGCGCATTTACCCGCGGGCGAATGGTATACCTGTCATACTACAGCTTGTTTTGCACCGACCAGCAAAATGGTCAGATGCTGTTGGCCAATCTTATCTCTGACGGAACCGTCACCCAAGCTGCTGCCGATCGCGCTGTCTGCCGCGTGGTCGGAACCCGAATCACATGACCCTTCGCAATCAAAACTGCGCTGCCATGCTGGCTGCGCAGTTTTGTTTTCACCAATTGACGCGCGCTGAATAATATGGATTGAGAGCCGCAACGAGCTGCTCAAAAATTATTCAGGAGGTTACTTCTATGTCCTGCAACTCTGGTTTCTGCGCGTTTGGCAACAGCTGGTGGTGGATCATCATTCTGATCCTGATCGTTGTCATTTGGTGCGGCAACAACAACTGTGGCTGCAACTGCTGCGACAACAACTGCGGCTGCTGAATACATCCCGGCCTGTATTCGGCAGGCACGGCGGGCGGAGCGCGAAGCGTTCCGCCCGCTCTCTTTTCGCCGGATTGACACCTCCCATTCAATATGCTACGATGTGCTAGACTGGGATGGGACCCGGCGAAGGAGGCGCTTATGCAACTGACGATACTGCTGGAAAACACCGCGTTGGACAGAGGCTTTTGCTCCGCTCATGGGCTGAGCCTGCTCATTGAGACCGGCGGAGAAACCATTTTATTCGACATGGGGCCGGGCGCACAGTTCGCGGAAAACGCGCAGGCACTGGGTGTCGATCTGTCTAAGGTGGACTATGCCGTTCTTTCTCACGGCCATTATGACCACGGCGGCGGGCTGGATGTGTTCCTGCGCCGCAATGCCAATGCGCCGGTTTATCTCGCGCCGGGCGCATTTCGCCGCCATGAAGATGCGAACGGGCGCGACATCGGGCTTGCCCCTCGTCTCGCGTCAGATCCCCGTCTCCGGGAAACTGCGGCGGTATACCGGCTCTCGGAGCGCGCACTGCTTTTTTCCGCTGTGCGCGGGACGGAGCTGTTATCCCCAATCAATGCGCAGCTTCTGGAGGATGGTGTACCGGACGCGTTTTCCCACGAGCAAAACCTGCTGCTTGAGGAACACGGCCGTCTGTTTTTGTTCGGCGGCTGCGCGCACTGCGGCATCGTCAACATCATAAACCGCGCGGCGGAGCTGGCGGGGCGCGCGCCGGACGTCGTCGTCTCCGGCTTCCATCTCGCCGTGAAGAACGCTGTACCGGACGAATTCGTCCGCACGCTGTCTGCGCGGCTGCTGAAATTCAAGACGAGCTACTACACCTGCCACTGCACGGGCGGGCGTCCGTTTGAGATCCTACGCGAAGAAATGGGAGATCGTATCCATGCGCTCTCCACCGGAGCGCGGCTGACGCTCTAAGCGCCGGTTTTCCCTAGGCGAGCAGGATCCCACAGGGGCAAGACCTTTTTCATCTCATCAGTCCTATCTGTCAGCGCAGCGCACGATAGACTGCTTCGTTGAATTCAGGTCAAGCCTTTTTTCTTTTTCCATACAGCTACAAAAAACAGCGTGAAGGATGTGCCTTCACGCTGTCTCTATTTTTAATGTTAGGTCTTCGGCGCTGTCTGATCCGGTTCGGAGTCACTGCCTTTGGGCACGCAGTTGGGCGTCCGCTCCTTCCGCCGCTGGTGCCGCACGCGGATGACTAGGATCGCTGCCGCGGCCGCGATCAGCAGCACGATCAGGATGCCGGCCCAATTCCGGGCGAGCCAAAGCACAAACAACTGTATGCCATCGACCGCATCGCTCGCGCCGGAGCGAAGCGCGGCGGCAAGCTGCGCGCCAAAACCGATGGCCGGCGTCTCAATCTCACTCAGCTTTGCGACCTCCGCTAAGCTGATCGTAATCGTAGAAAAGCTGGCCAGCGAGTCATACCGGCGCAGTGTGCCGGTCAACGACTCGATCTGCAACTCGGTTTCGGAAATCGCCGACTCGATGGTGATGATATCCTCTATGCTCTCCGCCTTGGCCAGAAGTTCCTGCAGCCGCTCAAGTTTGGTCTGTTGTGTGATGAGCCGTGACTCCGTGTCATAGTAGACCTCGCTGATGTCGTCGGCATTGCGGCTGATGCCGTTGACCTGGCACAGGTCGCCGATCTGGTCGCAGAATGCGTTAAACTGCTCTGCCGGCACGCGAACGGTATAGCTCCCGTAGCGGTAGCTGCTGTAATTATTCAGGCTTCTGTTTTCAAAATACCCGCCGGAGTCCGCGACGAGCGACTCAAGCCGCTTCACCGCAAGGTCGAACTCCGTCGTCTCGAGATCGATATCGGCCGTGTAGATGAGCTTCGCGTTCTCCGTCAGGGACAGGGGCTGCCGCTCCTCCTCGAGCGCAGCTTCGCTCTCGCCGCCGTAAAAGCCGTCGGCCTCTGAAGCCGTATCTTCCGTCATCGTCCCGTTCGCCATGCTCTGAGGATCCGTTTTCTCCGGCGATCCTGCACCGCAGCCGGTGAGCAGCGCAAGCAGCAAAAGCAGCGCAGCCAAAATACTCCATTTCTTTTTCATCGTGTTCCCCTCCATATTCTGAATTCTGCCATATTTGACGCTGAAGACGGAAAAAAGTTCCTACAGCAGAAGAAAAAAAGGCGGCAGATCATGCGATCTGCCGCCTGAAAAAGCAAGCTCAGATGTTGGCCTTGGCCGTCTCGACGAGGGAAGCAAACGCCTCGGGATCATGGATGGCCATTTCGGACAGGCTCTTGCGGTTCATGACAATGCCGGCCTTCTTAACGCCATTCATGAAGCGGGAGTAGTTCAGACCGTACGGTTTGACCGCTGCAGAGATGCGGGCGATCCAGAGCTGACGGTAGTCACGCTTCTTCTGCTTGCGATCACGATAGGCGTAGACGCCGCTCTTTTTGAGCTGCTGCTTCGCCATCTTGAAGTGCTTGGACTTGCTGCCCCAGTACCCCTTCGCAAGCTTCAGGGTTTTATTTCTTCTTTTGCGCGTCATCATCGCGCCTTTTACTCTTGCCATGGTTTACCTTATCCTCCTATTCGTGAAGTCAGCCCTTATTTATAAGGGATCATTTTCTTGATGGTCGCCTCGTTGGTTCCGTCTGCATAGGCGCCGGAACGAAGACGGCGGCAGCGCTTGGTGTCCTTCTTCGTGAGGATATGGCTCTTAAAGGCGTGGGCGCGCTTGACCTTACCATTCTTAGTGAGGTTGAATCTCTTCTTCGCGCCGCTGTGGGTTTTCATCTTCGGCATTGTATTAATCTCCTTCCGTAATCGGATACTGCGTTACTTCGCTGCTTTGGGCGAGAGGAACATGGACATATTGCGCCCTTCCAGCTTGGGGTTCTTATCCACACTGGCAACCTCAGCACAAGATTCGCCGAACTGCTTCAGAAGCTGCTCCCCGAGATTGGTATGCGCCATCTCACGGCCGCGGAACCGGACGGTCACCTTGACGCGGTTGCCATCCTTCAGGAACTTCTGCGCGTTCTTCACCTTGACATTGAAGTCGTTGCTGTCGATGTTGGGCGACATGCGCACCTCTTTTACCTCGACAACATGCTGATTCTTTCTGGCCTCTTTTTCCTTCTTGGACTGTTCAAAGCGGAACTTGCCGTAGTCCATGATCCGGCACACCGGGGGCTGCGCCTGCGGTGCGATCTTGACCAGATCAAGTTCAAGCTCTGCGGCACGATGGAGCGCCTCTGTGCTGGACATAATACCAAGCTGGCCTCCGTCAGGGCCGATGACTCTGACCTCTTTGTCTCTGATCTCCTCGTTGAGCTGATGATCTAATTTGCCGATGGTAAGCACCTCCAATACAAAAATCGCGGATGCCGACAGGCACCCGCGCACAGAAACCCCACAGGACTGGGGAATGTTCCATGTAAACCGTTTCGCTTTGCTGACGGTGAGGTGCGGGGCCGCCGTACCTTCTTAATTGCCTGACTATTTTATCAGAGCGTCGTCTGATTGTCAACTGTAAATTTCAATTATTTCTGTCTGCTCCGTCTTCCACAATACGGCCGCCCACCGGCATATAGGAACGGCGCTTCTGCACCCTGCAGGAGCGCCGCTCTCTTATGCGTCTCCACAAAACTGATCCCGGCATCCGCTTCATTCGTTTGCCCAGAAAATCGGAAAATCCGGCGCGGCGATGGAAAAGACGAGCAGACAGGAAGCAAGAATGGCCGCGAGCATAGCCAAAGTACCTGCGGCGCGAGCCAGGCGCGCACTGTTCCTGTGGATATATACAAAGGCAAAGCCACCGGCAAGCACTACATAGTAGAGCGCAATATCCAGCACCAGGCCGGACGCACCGAAGCCGCAGCGCAGTGTATAGTATATGCCGAGCAGCGCCGCCGGCGTCAGCAGCGCCGCCGCCATGCACGCGCCAAGCGCCCCGCTGCCGCCGGCTTTTTTCACAAGGAACCAGCTTGCCGCCAGGAATGGCCAGAACAACAACTTCAGATGCTCCCAGACGCTTTCATTGACCGGCGCAATCAGTGCAAAAAGCGGATTGGGGCAAAGCTCATACAGGAAATGCAGCCCTGTGCCCGCCAACGCAGTCACAAGGAACACCGTGAGATACCTTCGTTTCACACAATCACCCTCCCGTCCTATTTCTATGGCGGGAGGGTGATCAAATATCCATATATCGTCAGGTTCGGAAGAACTTATCGTGGATCGCCTGCAGCGCGCGCTCCGTGTCCTCCTTGTCGATCAAAACCGAAACCTTGATCTCACTGGTCGAGATCATGCGGATGTTGATATGCGCATCGTAAAGCGCCTCGAACATAGACGCCGCCACGCCGGGGTTGGTCGCCATGCCGGCGCCCACGATAGAAACCTTGGCGATGTCCGTACTGAAATCGACGTGATCGTAGCCGATTTCTTCCTTATGGCTCTCGATGACACGGCGCGCATCGTCGATGCTGTTGATGTTGACAGTAAAGCTGATGTCCTTCGTCTCACTGCGTCCGATCGACTGCAGGATCACATCCACATTGATGTTATGCCGTGCAAGCAGAGAGAACACCTTGTACGCAACGCCAGGCACGTCCTGGAGACCGATCAGCGCAACGCGCGCAACCTTTTTATCCGCAGCGACACCGCTGACAAATGTTTTTTCCAATTTGACAACCTCCTTAACAATCGTGCCTGGTTTTCTCGTAAAGCTGGAGAGAACCTCCAACTGCATGTGGTAGCGCTTGGCCATTTCGACTGAGCGGTTATGCAGCACCTGCGCGCCGAGCGACGCAAGCTCCAGCATCTCGTCGTATGTAATCTCCTCGAGCTTTTCCGTGCCCTCGACCACGCGCGGATCGGCAGTATAGATGCCCTCGACGTCGGTGTAGATCTGGCACAGATCTGCCTTGAGCGCTACCGCCAGCGCGACCGCTGTCGTGTCTGAACCGCCGCGGCCGAGCGTTGTGATATCGTCATATTTGTTCAGACCCTGGAAGCCGGCCACGATGACGATTTTCTTCTTGTCCAGCTCCTCGCGGATACGGTCGCAGTCCACGCGGCGGATGCGCGCCGCGCCATA
Organism: uncultured Oscillospiraceae bacterium; assembly: GCA_964544345.1. Taxonomy (GTDB): domain Bacteria; phylum Bacillota; class Clostridia; order Oscillospirales; family Oscillospiraceae; genus CAKTOF01. The sequence goes on along the minus strand of CAZJBT010000023.1, from coordinate 4,676 downwards.
GGCCGAGTCCGTCCGCAGGCCGACCTGCCAGCCCGTCAGCGAGATCACGGGAAAGCCGAGCTTCTCGATCGCCATTGCGGCCAGCGCGATCGAGATCTGCTCGCCGGTAGACAACAGCATATCCATTTCGCGCTTTGAGCAGTTCGGATTGATCTCCCTGGCCTTTGCCTCCAGGTCGTCCGTCGTGTCGCCCTGCGCAGAGAGCACGACGACCACACTGTTTCCCTCTTTATATTTCTGCGTGACGATATCCGCCACATTAAAAATGCGTTCCGCGTCGGCCACCGAGCTGCCGCCGAACTTCTGCACGATCAATGCCATAAGGTATCCTCCCTATCTCCGCCCGTCAAAAGCAGGCGGTCGCCCTTTTTCCAGTTTATTCTCGTTCAGCCCAAAATGGGAATCCGAGCGAGCACGCTAAAGCCTTCCTGCGCAATCGCCTCGATCGTCTCCCGCGTCATCGGCGCAGTGAGGAAGCCGCGCTGCCCCGCCGCATCGGCCGGGATCATCTCCGCCTGCCCGAAGGCTGCACCAATTCGCATTTCGCTCTCAGTTGTGCGGATGAACCAGCGCATTGGGAGCTGCCCGGCGTCGGCCACGACATCGTCTCCGCCGTCAGACCAATCGAGAAATTTTTTCGCGCCGAAATGCTTGACCGCGTCGATCACATCGGCCACCACAGCGCTGGCCGTCGGCAGCTTGCCGGCGCCGCGGCCATAGAACATGACGTCGCCGATGGCGTCGCCCTTGACGACGATGCCGTTGAACACATCCTCGACGTTGGCGAGCTGGTCGTCCTCGGCCACGAAGTGCGGCGCGACATAGACCGAAATGCGCCCATCCTCCCACCGAAGCGCGCGGCCAAGCAGCTTGATCCGGCAGCCCGCCGCCGCCGCAAATGCCACATCGTCAGCCGTAATGCCCGTGATACCCTCGGTCGGGACTTGGCGCGGGTAGACATGGCGGCCAAAGCTCAACGCAGCCAAAATGCAAATCTTCCGACAGGTGTCATGGCCGCAGATATCGGCGGTCGGGTCGGCCTCGGCGTAGCCCTTTTCCTGCGCTTCCTTCAGGACTGTGTCAAACGGCAGCCCCTCGCGGATCATTTTGGTCAGAATATAGTTGGTCGTGCCGTTGAGGATGCCGCAGATCTCTGTGATCTCATTGGCCGCCAGGCAGCTCGTCAGCGGGCGGATGATCGGGATGCCGCCGCCGACGGACGCCTCGAACAGAAAGTTCAGGTCGTTTTTCCGCGCGATCTGGAGCAGCTCGTAGCCGTACTCCGCGACCAGCTCCTTGTTGCTGGTGACAAAATGCTTGCCGGCGTTCAGCGCACGGCGCGCATAACTCAGCGCGTCGCCGACGCCGCCGATACACTCAACGACCACCTGGATCTCCGGGTCGTTCTCGATTCGGTCAAAATCATGGATAATCAGCCCGGCGAACGGACTCTCCGGATGGTCGTGCGTTGTCAGAATATACTTGATTCTGATTTCCTCGCCGGCCTTTTTGGCGATGGACGAGGCGTTCTTCTCCAGAACCTCCGCCACACCGCTGCCGACGGTGCCAAAGCCCAAAACCGCAATTGCTACCATATCAAAACTCCTTATCCGGCAACGATCTCGGATCGGATCACGCCGCTCAGTTCGTCTATCTGTTTCATCATGCTCTCCACCGAACAGTTCAGTGTGCTGGTCGCCGCAGAGATCGTCACCATCGCACAGCCGCCAGATGGAATCGTCTGGTTGATCGTCAGTATATTTGCGCCGCATCCGGCTAAAATGGATAATATACCCGACAGGACACCTGTGCGGTCTTTCAGCATAAACTGAAATGTGAGGATACGCCCTGCCATCATGTTCTCAAATGGGAGCACGCTGTCCCGATACTTATAATATGCGCTGCGGCTGATGCCAGTCATCCGCGCGGCGTCCCCGACCGTCACCGCCTCGCCGGTCTGCAGCAGGCGCTTGGCCTCAGCCACTGAGCGGAACACTTCCGGCAGAGCCTCCGCTTCTACCAAAAAATACTTGGGTTTTTCCTGCATTCCGCAGCCTCCTGTCCTTGCCGAGCAGTCATTTGTTCTCAAGACGTGGTCTATGATAGCACGCCAACACTGCAATTGCAAGGACATATCTACTGATTTTCCAAGGAATTTGTCCGCATCCATCGCCAACATGTCCAATTTCTCACAAGGAGGGTTCCTGTGGACGAGAAAAAATGGATCCGCATCGTATTCTGGTGCGCCGTCGGGCTGCTGTCGGCGTATCTCGCGGCGCACTATCTGCTGCCGGTCGCCGTGCCGTTTCTCATCGGCGCGCTGATCGCCTGGCTGACTGATCCGGCCGTACGCTTTCTGATGCGGAAAAGTCAAATGCCGCGCTGGGTCTGCTCAGGCATGACCGTCGGGCTTTTTTATCTGCTACTCGGCACGGGGCTGTATCTGCTCTGCCGTCAGATCCTGCTGGAGCTGACAGAGCTGGGGCGGCAGCTTCCCACGCTGCTCTCGTCGCTCACGGAGCCGATGGCGCGGCTGCATGCGTGGCTGGAGGGGCTGGCCGAACGCGCGCCGGATGGCCTCGGCACGGCGCTGGAGGGCTATGTCGATCGGCTTTTTTCCGGCAGCGCCGGGTGGGTGGACACGCTCAACGACAAGATCTTTACCGCCGCCACAGCGCTTCTGACCGGACTGCCGGGCGCGGTGCTGCTCCTTGTCACCTCGGTGCTGTCGAGCTTCATGTTCTCATCCCAACTGCCGGCCGTCAGCGGATGGCTGCGCTCTGTCATTCCGCTGCGCCACCGCGGCAAGGTGACGTTGGTCGCCGACCGGCTCAAGCGCGCCTTCGGCGGCTGGTGCATCGCCCAGCTCAAGCTGATGGGCGTCACATTCTGTATTGTCACGTCCGGGCTGTTCCTGATCGGGATCGACTATGCGCTGCTGTTCGGCGTGCTGATCGCGCTGATCGACGCGCTGCCGGTCTTCGGCACCGGAACCGTCCTCATTCCCTGGGGGCTTTTCATGTTCGTACGCGGGCAGTCGCGCTGCGGCTTCGGCCTGCTGATCCTCTACGGCGTGGCCACATTGACACGCACCGCGCTCGAGCCAAAGCTTGTTGGGCGTCAGATCGGCCTGAATCCGCTCGTCACGCTGCTCGCGCTCTATGCGGGCTACCGTGTCATGGGCTTGGCCGGCATGATCCTCTTTCCGATCGGCGCACTGCTCGTCAAACAGCTTTGGGACTACTACGATCGCGCGGCAGAATAGTTGCAATTGTGCCGCGGCTGCGCTAAAATGGCCGCAGAGGAAGAAGGGATGAGATGATCCTGACCTGCACGGTCTCCCGCGCGGCGCGGCTGTCGAGCATTCTGCGAAGTGAACTGGCCATGTCGACCGGACTGATCAAGCATTTGAAATACCAGCACGCCATATGCGTCAACGGGACACCGCAGTACATGAACTATCCTGTCCAGCCCGGCGACATCGTCACCGTCCGGCTTGACGAACAGGAGCCGGACTATCCCGCGCAGCTTTATCCGCTCGATCTTCTCTACGAGGATGAGGCGCTTCTCGCCGTCGACAAGCCCGCCGGTATGATGGTGCACCCTTCCGCGACGCGGAATACGGACACGCTGGCCAACTACCTCTACGGCTACTATCTCAAAACCGGCCAGAAATGCGCCGTTCATCCGGTCACGCGGCTTGACCGCGACACGCTCGGCATTGTCCTGGTGGCCAAAAACGCGCACGTACATGCGCGGCTGTGCGAGCTGCAGCGTGAGAAAAAGCTGGACAAGACCTACCGGGCGCTGGTCTTCGGCGCGCCGGACGAACGCAGCGGCGTGATCGACCTTCCCATCGTGCGACCCGACCCGACTCGGATGCAGCGCGCCGTGGGCGAGGGCGGATCACGCGCCGTCACGGAATATACTGTGCTGCGCCGCGGCAGGACAAGCCTGCTCGAGCTTCGCCCCATCACCGGCCGGACGCACCAGCTCCGCGTCCACTGCGCCGCGTGCGGCTTTCCCATTCTCGGCGATCCGCAGTATTTTTCCGACGCGTCAAAGGCGTATTCCGACGCGCACGGCTATCAGACGCAGCTTCTGTGCGCAAAGCGTTTGTCGTTCGTTCATCCGCTCACCTCAGAGCCAGTCTGTCTCGAATCAAGGTACAGAACGTGGGAATAAGGATCGATTGAATTGGAATTCCTGTGCAATTTTGTGGTTGTGATATGCGGAAATCTGTTGTATAATTATCTTTGGACATAATCGCATCGCTTTGCGGACGCGCAAAACGAAGGATAAAATGGAGGTACATCGCATGTTTGATAAGCTCATCGAAATGCTCAAAGCAAACCCGAAGAAGATCGTCTTCACCGAAGGCCCCGACGCCCGTATCCTCGAGGCAACTGCGCGCATCAAGGCATCTGGCAATTATCTGACCCCGATCCTCGTCGGCAACGTCGAGGAGGTCAAGGCCAATGCCGCCAAGGGCGGCTATGACATCGAGGGCGTCGAGATCATCGATCCCGAGACCTATCCCGAGATGGACGCTATGGTCGAAAAGATGGTCGAGCTCCGCAAGGGCAAGATGACCCCGGAGGATTGCAAGAAGAACCTGCTCAAGGGCAACTACTTCGGCACCATGCTCGTCAAGATGGGCAAGGCCGACTCCCTGC